>SLQY01000301.1 GCA_007131235.1 Wenzhouxiangella sp. | reverse complement strand
GTCAGCTTCCAAGCTGATCGGAGTCGTAATGCCAAAAGCCCTCAAGAATCGACCACGCCAGTTGCCGTCGACGCAGCCGCGAAGCGCGTGGGCGAAAGCCTTTGACCTTGAGAGCTACACCGCCAGGCGGAGCTTTCCTCAATAACTCTTTTGGTGAACCCCCCGAATTGCCCGTCCCGACGGGTCAGCCATACCGGCAAACCCTTCATCCCAGGCCAGGGCTTCCGGCGTGGAGCAGGCGATGGATGGACCGGCCGGCACGGTCGCGGCGGCTGACTGCGACGGGAAGTGGCGCTCGAAAATGCGTCGGTACAGATACTGTTCCTTGGTGATCGGCGGGTTGAATGGGAAGCGCTGCTCGGCCTCCAGCAGTTCGCGATCACTGACCTGGGCCTCGGCATGGTCCTTGAGCGCGTCGATCCAGCCGTAGCCGACCCCGTCGGAAAACTGCTCTTTCTGCCGCCACAGGATCTCGTCCGGCAGCAAGCCTTCGCCGGCCTCTCTCAGGATCGCCTTTTCCGGACGCCCGCCGCCGGCCATCTTGGCCGCCGGATCCATGTGCATCGCCACTTCCAGGAACTCCAGGTCAAGGAATGGGACGCGCGCCTCCACCCCCCAGGCGGCCATGGACTTGTTCGCCCGCAGGCAGTCGTAGAGATGCAACTTGTCGATCTTGCGCACGGTTTCCTCGTGGAAGGCCTGCGCGTTGGGTGCCTTGTGGAAGTACAGGTAGCCGCCGAAAATCTCGTCGGCACCTTCGCCGGACATGACCATCTTGATGCCCATGGCCTTGATCCGGCGCGCCAGCAGGAACATCGGCGTTGAGGCCCGGATCGTCGTTACATCGAAGGTTTCGATATGGCGAATCACGTCTTCCAAGGCATCAATGCCTTCCTGGATGGTGTAGCAGAATTCGTGGTGCTGGGTGCCGATGGCACGGGCGGCAATGCGCGCGGCCGCCAGGTCGGGCGAACCGTCCAGGCCAATGGCAAAGGAATGCAGGCGCGGCCACCAGGCTGCCTCGGTATCGTCGGATTCCACCCGCTTGTCGGCGTAGCGCTGGGCAATGGCGGCCACCAGCGAGGAATCCAGCCCGCCGGACAGGAGGACACCGTAGGGTACATCGCACATCATCTGGCGGTGCACGGCCGCTTCCAGGGCCTGGCGAAGCTGCTTCGCATCAGCCGGCGCGCTGGCCTGCGAGAAGTCGCGCCAGTCCGGCTGGTACCAGCGCTCCAGTTCACCGCAATCGGAGTCAAGCAGATGGCCTGGCGGGAACGCCTGCACTTGTCGACACCTGGGTTCGATCGCCTTCATTTCCGAAGCGACCCATAAAATGCCCTCGTCATCGCGGCCGTAGTAAAGGGGCATGACCCCGATCGGATCGCGTGCCACCAGGTAGCGATGCCTTGCCTCGTCCCAGAGTACGAAGGCGTAGATGCCGTTGAGTCGTTTCAGGAAGTCCTTGCCGTGGCGTTGGTACAGGGCCAGGATGACCTCACAGTCCGAGCTGGTCTGGAACGGGTAGTCGCTGAATTCAGCGCGGAGTTCGCGGTGGTTGTAGATCTCGCCGTTGACGCCGAGTACATGGCTGCCGTCGGCGCTGACCAGGGGCTGGGCCCCGGAATCGATACCGACAATGGCCAGGCGTTCGTGGGCGATGATGGCCTGGTCGTGAACGTAAATGCCGCTCCAGTCGGGGCCGCGGTGGCGCTGGCGGCGCGATGCTTCAAGCGCCAGTCCCCGCAGGCCGCGCTGGCCTGCGGGGATGTCGAACAAACCAAGAATGGAGCACATGAATCAGATCATTGTCGAAAAATACTGGTACTGATGATATCGATTCCTTGCTCGCGAAGGTGGATTGAAACCCGACTTTCTTCCTGGTTTTCCGCCAGCAGGCCAAAGAAGTCGAAATCCAGGCTGGGGCTGCCCTCATCGGCACCGGCGGCCAGCTCGGCAGCCATCGCCTGGTAGGCGGCCACGTTGATGCCGTAGGCCATGATGACGTCGTCTTTTTCGCCGGGTTCGAGGTTTCCCTGGAGGCGATCCTTCTGACCTTCGCCCACGGCCAGGCCCAGGGCCTGCTGTCCGAGCGCTACCCAGGCCGGAATGTTGCCGAGTTGATCGGTCATTTCGGCCGGCAGCTGCTTCGGCTCGCCGCCGGGTTGCAGCTCCAGCGCCGCCAGCTCGGGTGAAAACATCTGGGCCATGCCCAGCAGCATCTGCGGGTTGCGCATGAACAGGGCAACGGTTCCGGAGGCCTGTTCGATACCGGCGGCGTCCAGGCCGCTGATCCGCAGGCTCTCAAGGTCAACGCGCAAACCATGCATGCTGGTGATGAATGGCGGAATCGGTCGATTCAGGGCCAGCTGCCAGTCCGCTGCATTTTCGCGAATCCCTTCAAAAAGCGCACACTGAGGTGGGTTGTTGACCCAGCCACCGACCAGTTCGCGACCGAAGTCACGGGCCGCGATCAGGTTGACCGCCAGGCCGGCCGAGAGCAGGCGTGGGCCACTCACATCCAGGCTGACCGGGGTATCGGCGATGGGGGTCAGGCGCTGGCCGAGGTCGCTGTTGGTTTCTATACGCATCAGCACGCTGATCTCGCGACGATCCATTCGCGGCATGCCGATGCTGAAACGCGGGACCTGGGTGAACAGGGCATCAAGCTCGCGGTCGCAGGCCGCATCGACTGCAGCCCGCTGCATGTTCAATGCGTTGCGCACCGGCGCGGCCTGTTCATCGGCATCGTCAAGCAGCGTCCCGAAGAATCGGCCAAACTCAAAGAATCCGCTGCCATAAGGCGTCAGACCGCGCGCCTGGTTGAATGCCTGCAGGTCACGCGCCTGGAAGTGCTCGGCGGGCTGATCGAGGTTGGCAATGCGGCGCAGCAAGCGGTCGTCATCGGCCACCATGCCCAGGGTTGCCACCTGGCCGTCATGGTGCAGGGCCAGGCCGAAATCGCCCATGTCGCTCCAGATCAGGCGCTCATCATCGATGATCCGCTCCGGCCACTCGGTGCCGGCTTCATCGGCCAGTCGAGCCAGCCAGTTGTCGAAGGCGGCAGCGTCAACCAGGCTCCAGTGAGCGATGGGGTAGACCGAGATCATGTGGAAAGCCCACATGCCATTTCCATCCAGGCCACGCGCCTCCAGGTCGGCAGCACTGCGAATATTGCCAAGATCACGAATGATCGCAGCCAGCAGCGGTGCGCGTCCGGCGACCTCCGCAGAGGCCTCTTCCAGGCTATCTTGCTGGCCGTGGCCCATCGACTCAAGGCTGGCCCAGATCATCGCGGCGACCTCGTCCGGCATCGGTGAAAGGTTGGCGTAGACCAGGGCGGCGTCGGCATCGATGCGCTCAAACAGCGCGGTGTCGACCTGGGCCGCCTCCGGGGTCGCCGAGATCGCGGGTGCGTCCGGCGCGACCTCGTCATCGTCGCGACCACAACCATGCAGCAAGGGCACGGCAAGAAGAACAATCAGGAACTTGCGAAGCATGTTTGAATCTCCCGATTCGATTTAGAGGTAGTTAGTGTTATACAACACCAGCACACTTGTCAAGAGTGGAAGAGGTTCAAGGAGCAAGGAGCAAGGAGCAAGGAGCAAGGATCAAGGATCAAGGATCAAGGATCAAGGATCAAGGAAGCGAATGGGTCTCTACCTTGTTCCTTGAACCTTGAACCTTGAACCTTGCGCCTTGCGCCTTGCCCCTTGCTCCTTCCATTACCCCAACGACTTGATGCCGGCGATCAACGCCTGGGCCACTTTTTGCGCATCGCCGTACAACATGCGGGTATTGTCTTCGAAAAACAGCAGATTCTCGATGCCTGAGAAGCCGGTGCCCTTGCCGCGCTTGACCACGATGCAATTACGCGATCTGTCCACGTCGAGAATTGGCATGCCGAAGATCGGGCTGGATGAATCCTTGCGCGCGGCCGGATTGACCACGTCATTGGCACCGATCACCAGCGCCACATCGGTGGTCGGAAACTGGGCGTTGATGTCTTCCAGGTCGTAGATCAGATCGTAGGGCACGCCGGCTTCGGCCAGCAGGACGTTCATATGGCCAGGCATGCGTCCGGCGACCGGGTGAATGGCGAAAGTGACCTTGACGCCGCGCGACGTCAACAGCTCGGTCAACTCCCAGATCTTGTGTTGAGCCTGGGCCACGGCCAGGCCGTAGCCGGGCACGATGATGACTTTTTCCGCATAGGCCATCTGGATGGCGGCATCGGTGGCGTCTATGGCTCGCATCTCGCCGGATGCCGCACCTGCTGCGGCATCTTCGTCGGCCTTGCCGAAGCCCGCGAACAACACGTTGGTGAGCGAGCGGTTCATGGCCTTGGCCATCAGTTGGGTCAGAACCGTGCCGGCGGCACCAACGACGATTCCGGCAATCATCAGCGCCGGGATTTCCAGCACGTAGCCCTTGAAACCCACGGCCAGGCCAGTCAGCGCGTTGTACAACGAGATCACGACCGGCATGTCGGCCCCGCCAATCGGCACGGTCAGCAGAATGCCGGCCAGCAAAGAGGCCATGAAGAACAGCAGCAGCAGGGTCGGAGTCGGGCCGTCGATGAAGATCCACACGCCAAGCCCGATGGTGGCGGCAAACACCAGTAAATTGAAAGCTTGCTGGCCAGGAAAGCGCCAGCTTTTGCGCATCCAGCCCTGCAGCTTGGCATAGGCGACCATTGAGCCGGAGAAAGCGATGGAGCCGATGATGGCCCCGAAGCAGGCCACCAGCAGGGTCGTAGGTACCATCTGGACCTGACCCGAGTGCAGCTTGAGCAACTCGACGGCGGCGATGGCTGCGGCCGAACCGCCACCCATGCCATTGTACAAGGCGATCATCTGCGGCATATCGGTCATGGCCACGATTCGCGCCCACCACCAGGCCACCGCCGAGGCCGACACCAGGGCGATGATCATCAGCAGATAGTTGCCCTCGACCTTGGGATGGAAAAAAGTGACCAGAACGGCCAGCAACATGGCCACGCCGGCCCAGATCATGCCGCTGCGTGCCGTCACCGGCGAGCTCATGCCTTTCAGACCGTAAATGAACATGACCGCGGCGGCGAAGTAGACCGCGGGAACGAGAAAGTCCAGTGCAGGCATCATGGCTTAGTCCTTTTTCTCGGGCTTGGTCCCGGAGGACTTGAACATTTCCAGCATGCGCTCGGTCACCACGTAGCCACCGACCGCGTTGCCGGCACCGAGGAAGACGGCGATAAAGCCAACCACGATTTCGGCGGTGGTATCGGCCATGCCCAGCACTACCATGCCGCCGACCACGACGATGCCGTGGATGAAATTGGAACCCGACATCAGTGGGGTGTGCAGGATGGCCGGCACCCGGCGAATCACTTCGATCCCGGTAAACGCCGCCAGCATGAAGATATAAAGCGCAATCCAGCCTTCCATACTTACTCCCTGTCGCTAGGACCCGCATTCATGGGCGGGCTTTGATTTTTCCGGCAAACCACGATGAACGCCTGGAGACCGAAGTAAATGGCTTTAAAAAACGCTCGGGCTCTTCGTGGCTCAATCTATTCCTCAAAAGACTTGCTGCAACTCGCTCCAAGCCTGCCTTACTTGAATTTCTCGTGGACGATGGCACCACCGTGGGCCAGCAGGCAACCGGCGATGACTTCATCATCGGTGTCGACCTTCAACTCGCCGTTTTCATCGATCAGCAGGGCCAGCAGGTTGTAGATGTTCTTGGCGTACATTTCCGAGGCATGCAGCGGTGCCCGGCTGGGCAGGTTGACCGGACCGTTGATCAATACCCCGCCGTGGTTGATGGTTTCGCCGGCCTTGGTCAGCTCGCAGTTGCCGCCACTTTCGGCTGCCAGGTCAACGATTACGCTGCCCGGCTTCATGTCCGCGACCATGGCCTCGGTGATGATGGTCGGTGCCGGTCGGCCGGGAATGGCCGCCGTCGATATCACCACATCGGCCTTGGCCAGGTGACGGGCCAGGGCCTCGGCCTGCTGGGCGCGCTCCTCGTCGGTCAACTCGCGCGCGTAGCCGCCCTCGGTCTCGGCATCCACGCCGGTATCGATCATTTTGGCGCCGAGCGACTCGACCTGCTCGCGCGCTGCGGCCCGAATATCGTAGGCTTCGACCTGGGCGCCGAGGCGACGAGCCGTGGCAATGGCCTGGAGACCGGCGACGCCGGCGCCGATGATGACCGCCTTGGCCGGGCGCAGGGTGCCGGCTGCGGTGGTCAGCATCGGAAACAGACGCGGGGCAATGTCGGCGGCGATGATGACCGCCTTGTAACCGGCGACCGTCGCCTGGGACGACAGCACGTCCATGGCCTGGGCCCGGGTGATGCGCGGCACCAGCTCCATGCTCAGCAGCGACAGACCCTGATCGGCGGCGCCGGCCAAGGCATCGAAGTCCTGGTAGGGCACGAGCTGGCCGATGGCGATCGCGCCGGCGCGCATGGCCTTGAAGGTGTCAGCCGGGGGGCGGCGGACGCTCAGCAAGACATCGGCGGCGGCAGCCACCTCGGCGGCCGTGGCCTTGATTTCGCAATCTCCCCAGGAATCATCCGGGTGCCCGGCTTCAGTGCCGGCACCGGTCTCGACAAGCACCTTGTGGCCGGCCCCCAGCAGCTTGGCGGCTGTGGGCGGATCCAGGGCGACGCGGCGCTCTGCCGGCGCAGTTTCACGAACAATACCGATGGTGACGGTCATAGCATTCCCTCGACATGAGCGCTGAGTGTAGCGGTAGCGTGGTCCATGAATCAACGCCACGCTGTCATTGATGCGTAACCGTCGTGGCTACAATACGTCAAATGGACACAATATCCTGGACAAACCTGGCGGCGGTCGTGCCGTTGGCACTGGCGGCAATGCTGGCCGACGTCGGGGTTGCGGCCGCAGCGGCGGGCGAGACGCCGGCTGGCTGGTATGGCGACGGCCAGGCGCTGATCGCCGAGCGCCGCGCCAACCATGGCAATATCCGGCCGGCGCGAAACGTGATCCTGTTCCTGGGCGATGGCATGAGCCTGGCCACGGTCAGTGCTGCTCGAATCATGGAGGGGCAGCTGCGCGGTGAGAGTGGCGAAGAAAACCTGCTTTTCTTCGAGACTTTTCCGCACCTTGCCCTGGCCAAGACCTACAACACCAATCAGCAGACACCCGATTCGGCCGGCACCATGACGGCCATCGTGACCGGGGTGAAGACCTTTGTCGGGGGGATTGCCGTGGATCAGCTGGCTCGCCGCGGCGATTGCGCCTCCAGCCACGGCCGCGAGCGGGTGACCCTGCTCGACCTGGCCGCATTGGCCGGAATGGGCACCGGCGTGGTGACCGATACCCGCATCACCCATGCAACCCCTGCGGCCCTGTTTGCGCGTGTTCCGGACCGGCGCTGGGAATCTGACCGCGGCATTCCGCCCAGCCAGAGAGCCGAGGGCTGCCGGGATATCGCACGCCAACTGATCGAGTACGATCTCGGCGGCGGCATCGATGTGGTCCTGGGCGGCGGTCGACGCGCGTTCTTGCCCGCAAGTGCCGCCGACCCCGAGCATCCTGGCATCAGCGGTCACCGCGACGACGGACGTGATCTGATCGCCGAGTGGCAGCAGCGCCACAGACAAGGTCATTTCGCCTGGAACCAGGCCCAGTTCGATGCCATTCCGTCAACGCCCGCCGGCCCGGTCCTGGGCTTGTTCGAGCCTGACCACATGCTCTACGAGGTCGATCGCCCGGAGGATGTGGGCGGTGAGCCCTCCCTGACCGAAATGACGGTGCGTGCCATCGAATGGTTGTCGCAGCATCGCAACGGGTATTTTCTCATGGTCGAAGGTGGCCGCATCGATCATGCCCACCATCTCAACAACGCCCATCGCGCCCTGACCAACACCATCGAGTTCGCGGCTGCCGTGCGCGCCGCCCACGAGATGACCGACCCGCAGCAGACCTTGATCATCGTCACCGCCGACCACGGTCACGCGCTCGCTTTCGGCGGCTATGGTGAACGTGGCAATCCGATCACCGGCCTGGCGATGCGGCCGGGCGAGGGCGCGCCCGAAGACCGACTGATGCGCGATGTCACGGGCCAGCCGATGACCGTGCTGAGCTATTACAACGGTCCGGGCTACCGGGCCGGCCTGCGTCCGGATTTCGAGCAGGTTGATCCCGAGGATCCGGACTTCATGCCCGAAAGCACGATCTGGCTGCGCTCGGCCACCCACTCCGGCGAGGATGTGCCGGTTTATGCCACCGGACCAGGGGCTGCCGTGATCACCGGCGTGATCGAGCAGAACGTGCTGTATCACGCCATGCTGCAAGCCGTGCCGGCATTGAAGCGCCTGGCCGAGGCGCTGGCTGACGAGGATGGTCTGCCTGACTGGCAGGCAGCCCAGGGTTACGAGGTATCGCGCTGCTCGGCAGCCCAGTTGTTGACCATCGGCGAGTGCTGAGCCAGGGCCAGCCGCTCGGCTGTGCCAACGTCTGACCAGTAGCCTTGATGCAGGCTGCCTGAAACCTGACCTGCCGCGATTGCTGCTTCGAATACCGGCCTGAGCGGCCGTTTCCCGGGCGACAGGCCGGCAAACAGCGCCGGCTGGTAGACCCCGATGCCGGAAAACGTCCACCGTTTCCGGCCGGTCAGTTGTAGCCAGCCGTCCTCGAGGGCAAAGTCTCCTTCACGGTGGTGGTCCGGGTTTTCAACCATGACCAGGTGGGCCAATGCACCTGGCGGCGGTGGCGCAAGCCTGGCCAGGGGGAAATCGCACAGGATGTCACCGGCCACGACCACGAAAGGCCCGCCGCCAAGAAGGGGCAGGGCTTGAACAATGCCGCCGGCCGTTTCCAACGCCCCCGGTGGCTCGGGTGAGTACCGGATGGTCAGGCCGAAACGACTGCCGTCGCCCAGGGCTGAGCTGATGCGATCGCCCAGCCAGCCCAGGTTGATTACGACCTGCCTGCATCCAGCCTGCGCCAGATGATGCAGGTGGTATTCGATCAGGGGCTTGTTGCCGACCTCGATCAGTGGCTTGGGAAGGACATCGGTCAGCGGTCGCAGCCGCGCTCCGCGACCGGCCGCCAGGATCATTGCATGCATGGGCAAAGCTTAGCGCAGTCCGGATTCTGCGACCTGGTAACCTTTGAGGAAGTGTGATCGGCGACAGTGCTGCCGATTCTTGGCTTGATTATTGCATAATTTATCGAGCAAATTAGCTACAGGCCGCAAAGGCAAGAGAGCCCCTTTCATGATGTCGCTGTTGATGCTGGATGTCCGGACACTGGCCTTCGTATCAAGCCTGGGCGGCTTTCTCATGGCTGCAACCATGCTTGGCATCTACTTCGCCGGAATGCGTGAGCGTGCGGTTCTTGCCTGGGCCTGGTCTGGCATGATCATCGGCT
>SLQY01000274.1 GCA_007131235.1 Wenzhouxiangella sp. | reverse complement strand
CGCGAAATACCCTACCTGACCGTCTACGCATTCTCGTCAGAGAACTGGAACCGGCCAACCGTCGAAGTCAAGCAGCTACTGGATCTTTTCATGAAGGCGCTGACCCGCGATATTCGCGAGCTTGACGAACATGGTGTCCGGATCTGCTTCATTGGCGAGCGTGAAGCATTCAGCCGTCCGCTTCGCGATGGCATGCGCCGCGCCGAACGGCGCACGGCAGGCAACAGCAAGCTGCGTCTGAACGTGGCAGTCAACTACGGCGGCCGGGCCGACCTGACCCGGGCCGCGCGACGCCTGGCCGAACAAGTCAAGCGCGGCGAGCTCGAGCCTGACCAGATTGACCAGCTCCTGTTCAGTCGTGAACTGTTCATGAGCGATATCCCCGAGCCGGACCTGCTGATTCGCACCGGCGGCGAAAAACGCCTGTCAAACTTCCTGCTCTGGCAACTGGCCTATACCGAACTGCATTTTTCCGACGTGCTCTGGCCGGATTTCAACGCCGAACATGTCGATGCGGCACTGCGAGACTTCGCCACGCGGGAACGTCGTTTCGGCGGCCTGGTGCAGGTGCAGAATGCTTAGAACCCGCGTCGTCACGGCGCTGATCATCACCTCGATTGGCCTGGCAGCGGTATTCCTGCTGCCAGGGCCGGGATTTGCCGCCTTTGCCACCCTGATCCTGCTGGCCCTGGGCGGCTGGGAAGGGGCTCGCCTGGGTGGGCTGGACCGCGCCCCGGCGCGCGCCGTTTACACCCTGGCCCTGGTTGCCCTGGGCGGGCTGGTTTACTGGCTTCACGACCCGGCCTTCATCGTGGCCTGGCTGTTGCCCGGCTGCCTGGCATGGGTCGGTTTTCTGGCCTGGCTGGCACGCCCTGCGCTGGGCGCGGCACCGCGCCCGGCCAACCATGCCTGCAAGCTGCTGGTCGTGGCCCTGATCCTGCTGACCGGGTGGCTGGCGCTGGTCTGGCTGCAGGCCACCTCACCCTGGCTGGTGTTGTTGCTGCTAGTAGTCATTGCCGCAGCCGACGTCGGTGCTTATTTCACGGGCCGGCGACTGGGCGGACCCAAGCTGGCGCCGTCAATCAGTCCGGGCAAGACCCGTTCCGGCGCCGTCGGCGGTCTGTTTGCGGCCATGCTGGCCACCTCGATTGCGGCCGTATTCCTGCCGGGCAGTCCGTTTCCGCCGCTGCTGGCCGGCGCGCTAGCCCTGGGGCTTGCCGCGATTTCCATCGGCGGCGATCTGTTTGTCAGCCTGCTCAAGCGCCAGCGCCAGCTCAAGGACACATCCGACCTGCTGCCTGGCCACGGCGGCATTCTCGACCGCTTCGACAGCATCGGTGCGGCCGCGCCGGTCTTTGCCCTGGCCGTGGCAGTGCTCGGACAGTGAGGAACCAAATGCGCCGGATACTGCCGATAACAGGGTGCATCGTGGCGGCGAATGACTCGACCCGCCCTGACCTGATTCCGGTAAGCTGACTCATGGACTTTTTTGGCCCCATCATCTGGCTCATCGTAGCCCTCGGCCTGCTCGTGACCTTTCATGAGTTCGGCCACTACTGGGTTGCGCGCCGCTGCGGCGTTCGCGTGCTGCGCTTTTCGGTCGGATTCGGGCGAGCGCTGTGGTCACGGACCGCCGCCGACGGCACCGAGTACCGCATTGCCGCCATTCCGCTGGGCGGCTACGTCAAGATGCTCGACGAGCGCGAAGCGCCAGTCGCCCCCGACGAGCGCGACCAGGCCTTCAACCGCAAACCGGTGGGCCAGCGCATTGCCATTGTCGCCGCCGGCCCGATCTTCAACCTGATTTTCGCCATCGGGGCGTTCTGGCTGATGTACGTGGTCGGCATCCCGGAAACCCGACCGGTGCTGGGGCCGACCACCGGCATGGCCGCCGAAGCGGGCCTGCGCGAGAACGACCTGATTGTTCGCATCGATCAGCGCCGGGTCGAGACCTGGACCCACACCCTGCTTGGGCTTATTCCACCGGCGCTGGATCGGCGCTCGATCACGGTTGAAGTCGAAGGCCTCGACGGACAGCGGCGAGAGCTGAGGCTGCCGCTGGACCAGGTCAGCTCGGCCTACAGCGAGGAAAATACGCTGGATTACCTCGGCCTGACCCCGTGGCGCGCTGACCTGCCGCCACTGGTCGGCAGCGTGGCCACAGACAGCCCCGCCGCTGCCGCCGGACTGCGTGCCGGCGACCTGATTGTCCAGATCGACGGTGAGGCGGTGGCTGGCTGGCAGGATATCGCCGCGCTGGTGCCTCGCCTGTCCAGGACCGACGACGGCCAGCCGCGCAGCCTGAGCGTGCAGCTCGAACGTGATGGTCGCCTGCTGAGCTTCGACCTGCGCCCACAGCTGCAGGAAGGTCGCCCCATTATCGGCATCCAGGCACCGGATCCGGGCCCGGAGCTGCAGGCCGAATTCGACCGCACTTTCACCCTGGTGCGGCATGGCCCGATCCAGGCCCTTGGCGAGGCGACCAGCGAAAGCTGGCGCCTGACCACTGCTACCCTGGGTATCCTGGGTCGGATGGTGACCGGCAAGGCCTCGCTGAGCAACCTGTCCGGCCCAATCACCATTGCCCAGATGGCGCATACCTCGGCACGACTGGGTCTGTCACGTTTCTTGTTCTTTCTCGGCCTGATCAGTCTGTCGCTCGCTATCATCAACCTGCTGCCGATACCAATGCTCGACGGCGGCCACCTGATGTATTACGCGGCCGAACTGGTCAAGGGCTCACCGGTTTCTGAACGGACCCAGATCGTTGGTCAGTACATTGGCCTGTTCATGGTCATCGGACTGATGAGCCTGGCGATATTTAACGATATATTACGACTGATCACCTAAACTCCGGCGGTTCGGCCAGTGGGCCGATATCGTCAGACCGAACCCAAGGTTTTTCATGAAAAGATTGTGTCTGCTTCTGCTGCTGCTCCTGCCGCTCGGTCAGGTTGCTGCCGAAACGTTCCGGATCACCGACATCCGGGTCGATGGCTTGCAGCGCATTTCCGAGGGCAACGTATTCAGCTTCATCCCGATCGAGGTCGGCGATACGCTGACCCCGGCGCTGGCGCGCGGCACCATTCGAGATCTGTATCGAACCGGCTTTTTCGATGACATCAGCCTGGCCCGCGAAGAAGGCGTGCTGATCATCACGGTCAGCGAAAGACCGGCCATATCAGCCATCAGCATCGCCGGCAACCGCCAGATCAAGACCGAGGACCTGATGCCGGCCCTGGCCAGTATCGGCATTGCCGAGGGTGAGATCTTCAATCAGCTCGAACTGGACCGTGTCCACCAGGAGCTGATTCGCCAGTACCACAGCCGCGGCCACTATGCAGTTGATGTCGATGCCCGCGTTTCCCGCCTGGCCCGCAACCGGGTCAACCTGGCCATTCTCGTCACCGAGGGCAAGCAGGCCCGCATCCGCCATATCAACATCGTCGGCAACCAGAGTTTCTCGGAACGCGAGCTGCGCTCGGACTTCGAATCGCACACTACGCGCGGACTGGCGTTCTGGCGTGGGCGCAACGAGTACACCCGGGAAAAGGTGGCAGGAGACCTGGAAGAATTGCGCTCGTTCTACCTTGACCGCGGCTTCATCGACTTTGCCATTGAGTCGACCCAGGTCTCGATCAGTCCGGACAAGCAGGATATTTTCATTACCGCCAACATTCGCGAGGGTGAGGTTTTCACTGTCAGCGACGTTCAGGTCACCGGTGACCTGGTGCTGCCCGAGCAGACCCTGCGCCAGCTGATCCGGGTCGAACCGGGCGATACCTTCTCGCGCCGCGAGCTTGAACAGTCACGTGACGGCATTTCCGCGCTGCTGTCCAACATTGGTTACGCTTTTGCCAACGTCAACCCGGTTCCGCGCATTGATCGGGAAAGCCAGCAGGTCGAAATCACCTTCTTCATCGAGCCCGGTCAGCGCGTTTATGTGCGCCGCATCCAGTTCCGCGGCAATACCCAGACCAAGGACGAAGTGCTGCGCCGTGAAATGCGCCAGTTCGAGGGTGCCTGGTTCTCGCAGCTGGCCCTGGATCGTTCGCGCCTGCGCCTGCAGCGCTTGGGCTTTTTCGACGACGTCAACATTGAAACCGTGCCGGTTGACGGCACCGAGGACCAGGTCGATATCGTCGTCAACGTCGAAGAAGTGCCGTCCGGCAGTTTCCAGATCGGTCTCGGCTACTCCCAGTTCCAGGGCATCATCGCCACCATCGCCGTCGAGCAGGACAACTTCCTCGGCTCGGGACGGCGGGTCGGCTTCTCGGTTCAGCGTTCTCGCTTCCTGACCCAGGCCGGGGTCAACTACACCAATCCGTACTGGACCGACGACGGTGTCTCGCGCGGCTTCTTCCTGCGCTACAGCGAATTCGACACCCTGGACCGGACCACCAACATTGCCCGCTTCTCGACCAGCCAGGCGGCCGGCGGTGTCAACGTCGGCTTCCCGATCACCGAGCTCAACTATGTGCGCTTTGGTGCCGCCGTTCAGCGCCAGGACATCAATCTGCCCGGCGAGCTGGTACCGGTGGATCCGGATGATCCAGAAGCCGGCTTTACCTTCATCATTCCAGCCAGTCGCCCGCTGGGTATCTCGATGGACCAGGATGGCGACGGCCTGCTCTCGCGCAGCGAACGTCGGGTCCTGACCTATCGTATCGACGCGACCTGGTCGCGCGACAGTCGCAACAGCATCCTCAACCCGTCACGCGGCTCGCTCAACCGTTTCTCGGCCGAGGTCGCATTGCCAGGCAGCTCGCGCGAGTTCTACAAGCTCAACTATCGCCTGCGCAAGTACTGGCCGGTTGGACAGCGCATGGCCTTCGGTATTCGCGGTGATATCGGCTATGGCGACGCTTACGACAACTACGACAGCGAGCTTGACCTGGAGGAACTGAACCTCGAGGAAATCCTTGATCCGGAACTGATTGCCAACCTGCGCTGCCCGATCGATGAAATCGTTACGATTGATGATGGCCTGCCCTTCTACGAGCACTTCTACGGCGGCGGCGTCCAGGACATTCGCGGCTTCGACGACAACTCGCTGGGTCCGAAAGACTTCAGCTGTCGGTCGGTCGGTGGTGCGCTGAAAGTCGTCGGCGGCATCGAGCTGGCCTTTCCCATACCTTTTGTCGAAGCGCGTGGAACGCGCCTGACCTGGTTTGTCGACGCCGGCAACGTCTACCGCAACCTGGATGACTTCGATGCCAACCGGCTGCGCGCCTCCACCGGCATCGCGCTGACCTGGCAGGCACCGATCGGCCCGATCATCATCAGTCTTGCCCACCCTTTGAAGAAGCGCGATGGTGACCGCACCCAGGCCCTGCAATTCACCTTTGGCGGCATGTTCTGAGCACCGGCCTTGCGACCGCAGGGCCAGGCTCGCCGAAACCGCAGCCGCCGGGTCGGGAACGACCCGGGTGCGTGGCATTGTGGCGAATTTCAGGTTAATGTAGGGCATCATGCGACCGCAGGCCTTGAGGCATCGAGGAAGAGGCGGCGTCCCGCGCGTCTGGACGCCGTTGTTCTATGCCTTCAACTTGGCCCTGGTCTGGATCGTGCTTGCGCCGCTTTTTCCCGCCCTGGCCGGCGACAGCATCCGCGTTGGCTACGTCGACATGAAGCGCCTGTTTGACAACGCGCCCCAGGTGGTTGCTGCCCGCGAGGCGCTGGACCTGGAGTTTCGTCCCCGCAACGAGGCCCTGCTGGCCGACGAGGCTCGCCTTGAGCGACTGCGCCAGAACCTGGTCGAACGCCAGGACCTCGATGCCGAAAGTCGCTTTGACATGGAACGGGAAATTCGCAACCTGCGGCGTTCCATCGATCGCCGGCGCGAAGACCTGAGCGAGGAACTGCGGTTTCGCACCAATGCCGAAAAGAAGGCGCTGGAAGAAACCGTGGAAGTCGCGGTTCGCCAGGTTGCCGAGCAGGGCGACTACGACCTGATTCTCACCAGCCCGGTCGCCTACGTGTCGGCCACGATCGACATCACCGAGCGGGTGCTCGACTGGCTGGAAGCGGATTTTCTGTCCCAGGACCTTCGGAACCAACGTTGAATCAATCATCCCATCCAGGCCCGACCCTGGGCGAGCTGGCGCGTGATCTTGACCTGACCCTGCACGGGCCGGAGGATTACCGGGTATCCGGCCTGGCGACCCTGGCCAGCGCCGGTCCTGAAGATCTCGCTTTTCTCGCCAACCCGGCCTATGCCGGCCAGCTCGCCGATACTCGGGCCGGCGCGGTCATCCTGGCTGCCGGAGACCGCAAGCGCTGCCCCGGCCATTGCCTGGTCAGCCGCAACCCCTATGCGGACTGGGCCCGGATTGCCGCACGCCTGCACCCGGTCACAGCGCCGCCAGCCGGCATCCATGCCAGCGCGGCTGTCGATGCCACGGCCAGGGTGGCCGACAGCGCCAGCATCGGACCCCATGTCAGTGTCGGCGCTGGATCTCAGATTGACGCACGGGCAGTCATCGGTCCAGGCTGCGTGATCGAGCCTGGCGCACACGTTGGCGCCGACACCACGCTGGTCGCGCAGGTCTTCATTGGCCGCGATTGCCACCTGGGCCAGCGCGTGATCATCCACCCGGGTGTGGTTATCGGTGCCGACGGGTTCGGCCTGGCCTTCGACCAGGGGCGCTGGCACAAGGTGCCCCAGGTCGGTCGCGTGCTTATCGGCAATGACTGCGAGATCGGTGCCAATACCACCATTGATCGGGGCGCGATCGAAGACACCGTGCTGGAAGAGGACGTACGACTGGATAACCAGGTCCAGATCGCCCACAATGTGCGCATCGGGGCCCATACCGCCATCGCTGGCTGCGTTGGCATTGCCGGTTCGACCCGGATCGGGCGTTACTGCATGATTGCTGGCGCTTCCGGTATTGCCGGCCATCTCTACATCTGCGACAAGGTCGTGATCACGGCCATGAGCACGGTGCTTGAATCCATAGACCAGCCGGGCCAGTACGGCTCCGGCATTCCGGCCCGTCCGCAGCGTCGCTGGCAGAGAGTGCTGGTACGCCTGGGCCAGCTTGATGATTGGGCCCGACGCCTGAAGCGCGTCGAGCAAAGACTTTCTACCGCCGAAACAGAAAAACAATGAGCGAACACCCCACCGTCGACATCGAAGCGATCCTCAACCTGCTGCCCCATCGCTATCCGTTCCTGCTCGTGGACCGCGTTCTCGACTACGATCTGGGCACACCGCCGCGCATCCGCGCGCTGAAGAACGTGACCATGAACGAGCCCTTCTTCCAGGGCCACTTCCCGGGCCACCCGGTCATGCCTGGCGTGCTGATCCTCGAAGCCATGGCCCAGGCCGCCGGCTGCCTGGCCCACCTGGGCCGCCAGGCCGAAGGAGCCGCCGACCAGCTCTACTACCTGGTCAAGATTGACAAGGCGCGTTTTTCACGGGTCGTCACCCCCGGCGATCAAATCATCTTCGAGGTCGAACAGAAGCGTCTGATGCGCGGCATGGGCTTGTACACGGCCACCGCCTCGGTAGACGGCAAAACCGTGGCCAGCGCCGAGCTGCTGTGCGCAGCGCGACCAAACCCGGCGGCATGATCCATCCCAGCGCCATTATCGAGGACGGCGCCCGAATCGGCGACAACGTCGACATCGGCGCCTTCAGCCTGATCGGACCGGACGTCGAGATCGGCGATGGCTGCCGGATCGGCCCGCACGTGGTCATTACCGGACACACCCGTCTCGGCCAGGGCAATCGCATCTTCCAGTTCGCCTCGATCGGCGAGGAGCCTCAGGACAAGAAGTACGCGGGAGAGGCCTCCCGCCTGGAGATCGGTGCCAACAACACGATCCGGGAATATGTGACGATCAACCGCGGCACCGCTGACGGCGGTGGTGTCACCCGCCTGGGCGATGACAACTGGCTGATGGCGTATTGCCATATTGCCCATGACTGTCAGGTCGGCTCGCACAACATCATGGCCAATGGTGCCACCCTGGCCGGCCACGTCATTGTCGGTGATCACGTGATTTTTGCCGGCTACTCGGGCGCCCACCAGTTCTGCCGCATCGGCGATCATGCTTTCCTCGGCATGTATGGCGGAGTCAGCCAGGATGTTCCTGCCTACGTGATGGTATCCGGGCAACCGCCGCGTCCGCGCGGGGTCAACAGCGAGGGCCTGAAGCGACGCGGCTTCAGCGCCGAGCAGATTCGCAATATACGCGAAGCCTACCGGACCATTTATCGCAGCGGACTGAAGCGCAACGAGGCCCTGGACCTGTTGCGCGAACGCCTGCCCGGGCAGCCCGAGCTGGCGGCCATGATCGATTCAGCAGCGGCCAGCGAGCGTGGCCTGCTGCGCTGAAAGGTCCTGGTGCGTCTGGTCCTGAGCGCCGGCGAGGCATCGGGCGATCAGATCGCCGCCGACCTCGCCCGCGCCCTCAAAGCCCGCCTGCCTGAGCTGGAAATGGCCGGGCTGGCCGGGCCGCGCATGCAATCAGCCGGCGTCATACCTTGGTATGGCCTGGACGCACTCAACGTCATGGGCCTGACCGAAGTGGTCGCCCACCTGCCGCGCCTGGTCAGACTGCGCCGCGACTATCGCCAGCGCATTCTTGCCTGGCAGCCAGATGCCTTCATCAGCATCGATGCACCCGACTTCAACCTCGGCCTGGCCCGCCAGCTGCGCCGACGGGGCCTGACCACGATTCACTACGTTTCGCCCTCGGTCTGGGCCTGGCGGGCGCGGCGGATTGGCAAGATTGCGCGTTCGCTGGATCTGCTGCTGACCCTGTTTCCGTTCGAGCCCGAGCTGTACCGGCCGCACGGTCTGGATGCGCGTTTTGTCGGCCACCACCTGGCCGATGAACTGGCCGAACTGCCAGGGCGAGAGCAGGTACGCGCCGGCCTTGGCGTGGCTGCCGACCAGGTCATGATCGCGTTACTGCCCGGCAGCAGAGGCGGCGAAATCCGGCGCCATGCCCGACTGCTGGCCGAAACCGCCACCCGGCTCCGGGCCCGCTATCCAGGTGCCATGCTGGTCATGCTGCTGGCCCGGCGCGACGATAAAGCCACAGTGCTCGACCTGGCCGGCAATGCCCTGGCCGAGGCCCAGGTCACCCTGGTCGCCGATGAAACCCGCGTCGGACTGTGCGCCGCCGACCTGGCCATTGCCGCCTCGGGCACGGTCACCCTGGAAGCCTTCCTGGTCGGGTGCCCCCAGGTCGTCTACTACCGGTTGCCAGCCGCGACCTATTGGCTGGCCCGGCTGCTGCGTCTGGTGCGAACCCGGCACGTCTCGCTGCCCAATATCCTCTGTCAGCACAACCTGGTTCCAGAGCGACTGCAGCAGGCAGCCACGGCCGATCAGCTCAGCCGCGACGCCAGCGCCTGGCTCGACCAGCCAGGCCGCGTCGAAGCCTACCGTGCTCTGGCCGAGGAATGGCGCCAGCGCCTCGGACGCGGTGCCGGCGAGCAGGCCGCCTCGGCCATCCTGGAAAAACTGGCTCATGGCTGAGACCGTCGCCGGTGTCGACGAAGCCGGGCGCGGTCCGCTGGCAGGACCAGTG
>SLQY01000135.1 GCA_007131235.1 Wenzhouxiangella sp. | reverse complement strand
TGCCTCGCGCGGCCCCATCCAGTCCAGGAACGCCACGCCGGCTCCGGCACCAACGAACACGAACAGGTTTTCGCGGACAAACTTCTGGGTCCCATGCAACACCAGAAAGACCAGCGCAAGCGGCGCCAGTCGCTGCCATTCGTTGTCAACCATCGGCTTGGCTTGTCGTGTCGGCGCTGTCGGTGGGCGGCGCGGGCGGCCCGACATCGTCCCGGATCTGCTCGAGCAGGTATTGGCGCACGCGCACCGCCAGCGGCTCATCCAGACCTTCAACGCTCAGGTCAGCCATCATTCCACCGGCGGTGAAGCACTTCACCCGCATCAGGCCAAACCAGCGCTCGAGGGGCCCGCTGGCCGTCTCCACGTGCTGGATGCGGGCGAACGGCACGATCACGGTCTTGCGCCAGATCACGCCCGAGCGATAGATCAGATCGTGCTCGCGCAAGGCCCAGCCACGATGTCTCGCGTCAAGCCAGGACAACACGGTAAACCAGACCGCCGGCACCAGCATCAGCGCCGGCCACCAGCCCGGATCGAACTGGACGAAGGGCAGCCTGGGAGCCAACATCGCAACAGTCACGACCACGGCCCAGAAACCGCCGGTGGTCAACAGCGAATGCGGCAGGTAAGCGGGCACCACGGGCTGCAGGTCCACAGCGCGATAATCCGGCAGCGCGTCCGAACCCACCGCCCGATTGGAAAACACCACACCACTACTCATCACAAACCTTCTCCACAGCTAACCCCTTCAAAATTCAAAGCTTAAATTGGAACCACCGAAGACAGCGAAATCACCGTAGACACTTGATCAATTTTCGGTGTCTTCGGTGGTTCCATTGTTTTTTCTACTCGTAGTCAAAAACCAATCAACGTTGCTGGCGGATGATGCCGCGGCAGCGCCAGAGCAGGTAGTTGACCGCGACCCAGAAGTGCCGGAAGGCCGGGTTGCGGGTCTGGCGGTGATGGTAGCGGTAGTAGATCTGCTGGGCAATGACGGCCAGGCGAAACAGTCCGTAAACCTCGTAAAAAGCCCAGTTATCGGGCTGCAGATTCATTCGATCACAATAGTATTCAACCACTTCCGAGCGCTTCATCATGCCGGGTATATGCGTGGGCTGCCGCCTGAATCCACGGAAGTAGCGGTCATCGTCGGCCTGCACCCAGTAAGCCATGGAGTTGCCCAAATCCATCAGCGGATCACCGAGGGTGGCCAGCTCCCAGTCCAGCACACCGACGATCTTCATCGGGTCGTCGGCATCCAGGACCAGGTTGTCAAAGCGATAGTCACCGTGGATGACACGAATGGCGACTTCGTCGGGGATGTGATCAGCCAGCCAGTCCATGACATAACGGCCCGGCAACACGTTCCAGGTCCGCGCCCGGCGAAAACGCTCGGACCAGCCCTCGATCTGACGCCGATTGTAACCTTCGCCCTTGCCCAGGTCCTTCAGACCGGCCTTGTCAATATCCACCGAATGCAGGTCAATGAGTCGGTCCAGTGCCGAGCGCCCCAGCGCCCGGGCTTGTTCGGTGTCGAATGCCAGGCCTGGTGGCAGGTTGGCCCGCAGGATGATGCCCTCGATGCGCTCCATGACATAGAAATCACAGCCGATGATCGCCTCGTCCGTGCACAGCGCCAGCATGTCCGGCACCAGCGGATATACCGGCTTCAGGGCCTTTTGGATATCGTGCTCACGCACCATGTTGTGGGCCGACCTGGCCTTGGTACCAGGTGGCGGTCGGCGCAGGATCAGGTCGCGATCGGGATAACGCAAGCGATAGGTCAGGTTGGATGCGCCCTTGGAAAACTGGGCCAGCTCGGGCTGTCCCTCCAGGCCTTCGATTCGGGACTTCAGCCAGGCATCAACCGCTTCGACATCAAAGCGGTCCTCTTCGCGCAATTGGCGCGGTTGATCCAGCAGGTTCTGGTCCACCATCCTGTTGTTCTTCCGTTGGTTGGAAAATTGACCGCGCGTCCACGGGAGCGATGCGCGCGGTTCGAGAATAGCGTAATCTGGGCCCTGGTTTTCATTCGCTTGCCTTCGTTACCTTCTGCCAGCATGACAAGTAGCAACAGCGCGGCACAAACCTACCGCAGGGCCAAGCAGATTGCCATGGCGGCGCTGGATTTGCCGAGCAAGCAGCGCGCCTCCTTTCTGCGCGAAGCCTGCGGCGACAGCGAGGATCTGCTCGAGGAAGCCAGCTGGCTGGTCGAGGCCGCTGAAGACGAAAGCGATGACCAGATGCCGGAGCAATTCCAGGCGGCGGCCCAGCAGGTGCTCACCGAAGTGTCGCTCAAGGTGCCGCTGCCCCGCGACTACCGCCTGCTCGAGCGTCTCAACGACGGCGGCATGAGCGTGGTCTACCTGGCCGAGCGCGCCGATGGCGACATGAAGCAGCAAGTCGCTCTCAAGCTCCTGCAGCTGACCGAAAAGCCCGATGACAGCCTTGCCCGCCGCTTCGCCACCGAGCGCCAGATACTTTCACGCCTGCACCATCCCAATATCGCCCGCCTGATCGATGGCGGTCTGACCGCAGAAGGTCGACCGTTCCTGGCCATGGAATATGTCGAGGGTGAGCGTATTGACCAGTGGTGCCAGCAGCACTGCGATGGGCCGCGCAATATCGTCATGCTGTATCTGAAAGTCTGTGAGGCCGTTGAATACGCTCACCGGCACATGGTCATCCACCGTGACCTCAAGCCCAGCAATATCATGGTGACCCACGCAGGTGAGCCCAAGCTGCTCGATTTCGGCATAGCCCGGCTGATGGCCAGCGACGACGAGCACCATACGCTGACCCGGACACGCGATTCGGCCCTGACCCTCGCCTATGCCAGCCCGGAGCAGGTCGAGAACCGGGATCTGACCACCGCCACCGACGTCTACTCGCTGGGTGTGGTCCTGTACGAGCTGCTCAGCGGCGCTCGGCCCTTCGATGACATTGCCAGCCCGCACCTGATGCCGGCAGCGATCCTGGCCGGAAAGATCACCCCACCCTCGCGCCTGGCCCGCGAGCAGGGCCGCAAACCGCTGCCGGTCGACCTCGAGGCCATCGTACTCAAGGCCTTGCGCCTGGATGCCGAAGAGCGCTACCCGTCGATTCGCGAACTGGCCGAAGACCTGGAACGTTTTCTCGAATACCGGCCGGTCCATGCGCGACGCGGTCACGCCCTGTACCGGGCCCGCCGCTTCGCCTGGCGTCACCGCTGGTCTGTGACCGCCGGATGCCTGGCCGGCGTCGTGCTGCTGGGGTTCATGATCGATCGCGAAGCCCAGCTCCAGCGCATCGCCTGGGAGCGCGACCGCGCCGAGGCGGTAACCGAGTTCATGAACGAGTTGCTGGCCGGGGCCGATTCGCTGCCCTCGCGCGGCAATGCAGTCACCGTGCGGGAAATTCTTGACCTGGGCACGCGCAAGCTGGTCGACGAGTCGCTCGACAACCCGGCGCTGATGGGGTCGATGTACCTGTCCCTGGGCCGCGCCTACAACGCGCTCGGGCTGGGGGAACAATCCCTGCCGCTGCTGGAAGAGGCGCGGCTGGCCCTGAGCGCGGCCAGCAGCCCGCGCGAGCTGGCCCAGATCCAGGCCGAAATCGGTGCCGCACTGGACTCGGCGGGTCGCGCATCGGAGGCCATTGCGGCTGACAGAGCCGCCATCACCCTGTTCGACCAGGCCAACCTGGCGACCGGCCCGGATGCCCAGCGCACCCGCATCCGCCTGCTTAGAAACCAGGCCAACATGCTTGACCAGCCGCTGGCGCAAAGCATCGCCGGCCTGGAGGACATCGTCGCCGATTTACAGGGCGCGCGGGACTCGCTCAGCCAGGAATTGCTCTTCGAAGCCCTGGCCGCGCTGGTCGGCGCCCAGGTGTTCCAGGGAGACAGCGAGCTGGCCCTGGCCACGGCCGAGCGCGCCCGCAACCTGGCTGAGTCGATCTACGACGCCAGTGATCCGCGCCGCCTGCGCGGCCGTTACGTCTATGCCACGGCCCTGATGCCAAGCGATCCGGACGAGGCCGTCACGCTCTACGAGAGCCTGATTGCCGACCATGAACGCCTGATCGGGCCCAGCCAGCGCCTGGCCAATACCATTGGCAACCTGGGGGTGGCCTTGTCGCGGGTCGGCCGCAACGATGACAGCATGACTGCCTTTGGCGACGCGGCGATGATGATCGAGGATGTGGCCGGTCGCGATCACTACCTGTACCGCCTGTCGGTCGCCAACCTGGCTGCCCTGCACTTGCGCCAGGGCGAACCCGACCGTGCCGAGATACTGATTCGCGACATCCTGCCAGACCTGGAAAACCGGGCTACGGGGATTGGCGGCGTCGAGCTCATCTACCTGGTATCCGGGCTGGATATCCTGGCCAGCGCGATGGTATTGCAGGGTGAGCTGGGCGAAGCTGCGGCCTACTACAGCCGCGCGCTTGACCTGCTGCAAACCGAGCAGGCCCTGTCCCGTCCGGATCTGGAAGCCGTCATTGCCGGGCGCCTGGCCGAGGTCGAGCGTGCCATCCAGGCACCCTGAAGCAAGCACCCTTGATCGATGACTATCTGAGTCGTCGCTTGAGCCAGGCCAGCGCCATGCGCCACTCACGCACGACGGTACGATCGGAAACATCCAGCGTCTCGGCCGTCTCGCTAATGCTCAGGCCCGCAAAATAGCGCAATTCCACGATCCTGGCCTGGCGCTCATCCACCTCGGCGAGCTGCTCCAGCACCTGGTCCAGGGCAATCAGGTCCGGCCCGAAGTCAGCGCCCAGGTCTTCTGCTTCCATATCGATGCGTTGATGCGACTGCGGCCGTTTCTCGGCGTTGCGACTGCGCGCGTAGTCAACCAGCACACGGCGCATCACGGTCGCGGCCACGAGCAGGAACTGGCGGCGGTCTTCCCAACTGTGATAGTCCTGGTTGGCGAGCCTCAGGTAGGCCTCGTTGATCAGGGCGGTGGCCTGCAAGGTGTGATCTCGACCCTGTCGCGCAAGCTGGCGACCGGCCATGGCACGCAGTTCCTGGTACACCATGGGCAACAGTTCATACAGACCGGTCTCGTCCCCTTGCGAGAAGCGCTGGAGCAGTTCGTTGACCTGGTTGAGCTTGTCATCGGCCATGGCTGGAGTCAGGTTCGCAAGCGACCTCTATCGATCAGACCGAGATATTACCTCAGCACCAGGTTTCACATTGATCGCCGCAGGCACTACACTAGCGTATTGAATGAAATTCCAAGGATTGCCTCACCCGATGCGAGCTGTCGCACTGACTTGCCTGACTGCCTTGCTGCTTGCTGGCTTGCTGCTGCCCTCGATTGATGCCGAAGCCCTGCCGCGCGGGTCCGGTCGGCCGGCGCCCGAGCCTTTGCGGCCGCCGTCCCCGGCGAGCTGCATGATCAGCATCGACAGCGCGCAATCGGTTGCCATCAGCGTGGGTCGCGGTACCGAGCTGGGCGAGCAGGTGCACTGCGCCAGTGCCGGCGAAGCCGTACTGCGGGCCGAGCTTCCGCCCGGCCAGACCGCCGCGGCCTGGCTGATGGTCGAAAACAACGGCGCTGAGGCCGTCACCGTCGCTGCAGTCCATACCCGGGCTGCCGGCAGCCAAATCGGCATCGATGTGGAGCCAGTCACTGTTGATCCGGGGGCTTCCGTCCGCCTCGAGATCACGCTCCAGATCGCCACTGAGATTGACTATGGCAGCGCTTTCTTGCACCAGATCAATCTTGCCGTGGACGCCAGCGACGGCCACGGTTTCACCACTACACTGCCGGTGCTGCTGCAAGCCATCGATCCAGACGAGCTGTTCCGGCAACGCTTTGAAGTAGAACCCGTCCTGGGCCAGTTCCTGTAGCGAGCCTCACCTGCCGGCAAACCACTCTTGCGTTTCCGCCGGCGCTGTCGCGCCCGTGCAGGGTTCTAGCCCTGGTAGCGGGCCAGTTCGAAGCGGGCTACCAGACCGCGGTGGACTTCATCCGGGCCGTCGGCCAGGCGCAGCGCGCGGGCGGCGGTCCAGGCCGCGGCCAGCGGAAAGTCATCGCTCAGACCAGCGCCGCCGTGAATCTGCATGGCCATGTCGACCACGCGCTGCGCCATGGAAGGCACCGCCACCTTGATCTGGGAAACCTCGTTCATGGAACGAACGATACCGCGCTGATCCAGGCTCCAGGCTGCCTTGAGAACCAGCAGACGGGCCTGCTCGATGGCAATCCGGGCCTCGGCGATTCGTTCACTGTTGCCGCCAAGCTTGGCCAGTGGGCGCCCGAAAGCCTGTCGTTTTAGGGCCCGCTGGCAGGCCAGGGACAGGGCCTGTTCGGCCAGGCCGATCAGGCGCATGCAGTGATGGATGCGACCCGGCCCCAGTCTTCCCTGGGCGATTTCGAAACCACGCCCCGGACCGGCGATGATGGCGCTTGTTGGCAACCTGACATCCGTAAACGACACCTCGCCATGCCCGTAGGGCGCATCCAGCATGCCCATGGCCGTCAGCATGCGCTCCACTTTTACGCCCGGCGTGTCCAGCGGCACGAGCACCATCGAGTGCCGCTGGTGTCTATCGGCATCGGGGTCAGTAAGCCCCATGAAGATGGTGACCTTGCAGTCGGGATGGCCGATGCCGGTCGACCACCACTTGCGTCCATTCAGGACCACCTCATCGCCTTCGATGACGGCCTTGGCCTGCATGTTGGTAGCATCAGACGAGGCCACGCCCGGCTCGGTCATGCAGAACGCCGACCGGATCTTCCCGGTCAGCAAGGGCGCCAGCCACTCGGCCTTCTGCGCATCAGAGCCGTAGTGGTAGAGGACTTCCATGTTGCCGGTATCCGGCGCGTTGCAGTTGAAAATCTCCGGGGCAATGAATGAGCGACCCATGCGCTCGGCCAGCGGCGCGTAGTCCAGGTTGGCCAGTCCCTGCCCTGCCTCCTCATCCGGCAAAAACAGGTTCCACAACCCGGCCGAGCGGGCCTTCTCCTTCAGCTCGGTAATCACCGGCAACACCTGCCAGGGGTTGTCAAGCTCCGCCATCTGGCGGTGCCAATCGGGTTCGACCGGTTCGATCTCCTCACGCATGAAGCGATCGAGCTTTCGAGCCAGCGCCTGAGCTTTATCCGAGGGGGTGAAGTCCATGAAACACCTTCGATCAAGGGAACTGCCCGCCATGTTACCAGCGCCAACGGGCAATCAGATGTCGCAAACCGGGCCGGTTTTGCGTATTAAATACTGAAGCAAAACAACAGCGTTGCTCAAAAACGCGAAGCGCTTGAATTTGATGTACCAAGCGTCCTGGCAGGCCGCCAACTCTTCGGAGTTGGCGGTTTTTTGATTTTGTCTTTTGCCTTTTGCCTTTGCCGTCAGGGCGCTAGGCAAACTTCTCGACGGCGGTGCCCAGAATCAGGCTGAGGCGCGCTCGGCGCGCTTGCGCTCGTGCTCCTTGAGCAGGCGCTTGCGCAGGCGGATATGTTCGGGGGTGACCTCGAGCAACTCGTCGTCGGCAAGAAACTCCAGCGCCTGCTCCAGGCTCATCCGGATGGGCGGGGTAAGCAACAGGGCATCGTCCTTGCCCGCGGCACGGATATTGGTCAACTTCTTGGCTTTGAGCGGATTGACGATCAGGTCATTCTCGCGCGCGTGCAGGCCGATGATCATGCCCTCGTAGACCTCCTCGCCGGCCCCGACGAACAACCGTCCCCGGTCCTGGAGATTGAACAGCGAGTAAGCCACGGTCGTGCCCTTTTCCATGCTGATCAAGGTGCCGTTGATACGACCGGCAATCTTTTCGGTGACCGGCCCCCAATGATCGAAAACACGGAAAAACAGCCCGGTTCCTGCGGTCATCGTGCGGTAGGCTGACTGGAAACCGATCAGGCCACGGGCCGGTGCCAGGTAATCCAGGCGCACTCGTCCCCGGCCATCCGGCTGCATGTCCTTGAGCTGGCCCTTGCGCTCGCCCATCGCCTGCATCACGGCGCCCTGGTAAGCCTCCTCCAGATCCAGCACCACCGACTCCCAGGGCTCGCGGATTTCACCGTCGATTTCGCGCTTGCGCACCCGTGGCCGCGATACGGCCAGTTCAAAGCCCTCGCGACGCATCGATTCGATCAGCACCGACAGGTGAAGCTCGCCGCGACCGGCCACTTCGAACTGGTCCGGGTCAGCGGTATCGGAGACCTGCAAGGCAACATTGTGGCTGGCCTCCTGGAACAGTCGGGCGCGCAGCTGGCGGCTGGTCAGATACTTTCCTTCGCGGCCGGCAAAAGGCGAATCGTTGACCTGGAAGGTCATGTGGATAGTCGGTTCGTCAACGCTCAAAGGCGGCAACGCTTCGACCGCAGCCGGATCGCACAGGGTATCGGAGATGCCAATGGGCTCCAGGCCCGAGACCCCGATGATGTCTCCGGCGGCCGCTTCGGCGACTTCCTCGCGCTTGAGACCCTTGAAACCCAGCACCTGAAGCACACGCCCGGAACGCTTCTTGCCTTCGCGATCCACGACGATGACCGGCTGGTTGGTGCGGACACGTCCACGGCGGATACGACCGATGCCGATCAGACCGACGTAGGTCGAGTACGACAGGCTGGTCACCTGCATCTGGAACGGTCCTTCCGGGTCGACCGGAGGCTCGGGTACATGCTCGATCAGGGCCTCGAACAGCGGGGTCAGATCCCCTTCGCGCACGCTTTCATCCAAGCCGGCGTAGCCGTTCAGACCCGAGGCATAAATCACCGGGAAATCGAGCTGCTCGTCAGTCGCGCCAAGCTTGTCAAACAAATCGAAGGTCTGGTTCAGCACCCAGTCAGGCCGAGCGCCGGGACGGTCAACCTTGTTGATGACAACAATGGGCTTGAAGCCCATGGCAAAGGCTTTCTGGGTAACAAAGCGGGTTTGCGGCATCGGTCCGTCGACGGCATCAACCAGCAAAAGCACCGAGTCGACCATGGACAGCACACGCTCGACCTCACCGCCAAAATCGGCGTGACCGGGCGTGTCGACGATATTGATACGCCAATCGCCCCAGGTAATGGCCGTGTTCTTGGCCAGGATGGTAATACCGCGCTCGCGCTCCTGGTCCTCGGAGTCCATGACCCGCTCGGTCAGCCGTTCGTGGGCGGCGAATTCACCCGACTGGCGCAGGAGCTGATCAACCAGGGTGGTCTTGCCGTGGTCGACGTGGGCGATAATGGCGATGTTGCGAAGCTTCATGGGTGCACGCAGAGAGAAGGCAGCCCGCCATTATGCCTGAGCGGTGGCTCGCGCTGGAAAATATCTACCGAATCAGCCACGGGGGATCTCGCAGCCCCCCCTTAAGCGCTTTCAGCTCATGAACTGGCCGGCGGCGGCAAAGATTCGGCGCCACGGCCGTGGCGCAGGCGCAGCGCGTTGCGGTAGCACTGCGTCGCCGCCTCGAGCTGTCCGGAACGATCCAGGATGCGGCCAAGCGCAGCGTAGGCCTGCTCATCGGGCCGCCGGGCCAGCGCCGCCTCCAGTGCTGTCCGGGCTTTTTCATACTGTCGGTCATCCAGGTACAGCATGCCCAGGGCGTATTGCAGACCCGCGTGCTCGGGTTCCTGCCTGGCCCAGCGCTCACAGT
>SLQY01000035.1 GCA_007131235.1 Wenzhouxiangella sp. | reverse complement strand
TGCCGATGACCGAGAGCGAGCTGCTGGTCATGGCGATCACACCAATCATCGGGTGCAGCAGGCCGATGGCCGCGATCGGGATGGCCGCGACGTTGTAGCCAAAGGCCCAGTACAGGTTCTGAACAATTTTTGAAAACGTCGCTTTCGACAGCTGAATGGCCTCAACCACCTTGGTTAGTTCGCCGGAGACCAGGGTGACATCGGCGGCCTCGATGGCGACATCGGCGCCGGCGCCGATGGCGATGCCGACGTTGGCCTGCTTGAGTGCCGGGGCATCGTTGATGCCGTCGCCGACCATTGCCACATGCGGACCAAAACGCTCCTGCAGTTTGCGGATCTCGTCGACCTTGCCTTCGGGCAGCACGCCGGCGAGCACTTCGTCGATGCCGACTTCATCAGCCACGGCCTTGGCGGCACGTTCGTTGTCACCGGTGACCATGGCCACGGTCAGACCCATGTCGTGCATGGCCCGGATCGCATCCTTTGAATCAGATTTGATGGTGTCCGCGACCGCGACAATGCCGATGGCCTGACCGTCCCGGGCCACCAGTACGGCGGTGCGACCCTTTTCTTCCAGGCGGATGAGCGCATCGTCCAGGGCATCAAGACCCTTGATGTCAGATTCTTCCAGCAGGCGTCGATTGCCGATCAGAATTTGCCGGTCTTCCACCTTGCCCTGGACACCACGGGCTGTGACCGACCTGAAAGACTCGACATCACCGAATTTGACGTCGCGATGTCTCGCACCCTGAACGATGGCCTGGGCCAGCGGGTGCTCGGAGGCGTTTTCCACTGCAGCAGCCAGGGCGAGTATGTCGTTCTCATCAAGCCCCTCGGCGGCGACTACATCGGTCAGTTCCGGCTCGCCCCTGGTGATGGTGCCGGTTTTGTCCAGCACCACCATCTTGATGTCCTTCAGTGTCTGGATGGCTTCGCCGGAACGGATCAGCACGCCGCGCTCGGCGCCGAGGCCGGAACCGACCATCAGGGCCGTCGGCGTGGCCAGGCCAAGGGCGCAGGGACAGGCGATGACCAGTACGGCAATGGCCGCCAGCAGGGCCAGGATGACCGGGCCGGCTTCGGCATCCACCCAGGGCAGGAAGCCCGCGCCCCATTCCAGAATCGGCCGCAGGGTTTCGGGGAACATCAGCCAGGCGCCCAGGCTGGCCAGGGCAATCACGATCACGACCGGTACGAAGCGGGCCGTGACCCGGTCGGCAAACTCCTGGATTGGCACTTTCGAAGACTGTGCTTCCTCGACCAGCTTGATGACCTGCGACAGGAAAGTATCGCCGCCGACGCGCGTCGCCTTGACCTTGAGGCGGCCTTCCTTGTTGATGGTCGCGCCGAGTACGCTGTCGCCTTTCGTCTTCTCGACTGGAATCGACTCGCCGGTGGCAATCGATTCATCGACATGGCTTTCACCCTCGATCACCTCACCGTCGGTCGGAATCTTGTCGCCTGGTCGAACGATCATCACATCACCGAGCGAGAGCTCCTTGACCGGCACTTCCACTTCCTGACCATCGCGCTCGACCCGGGCGGTCTTGGCGCTCATGGTCAGCAACTTCTTGATCGCCTGTGAGGCACGGCCCTTGGCCTTGTTTTCAAGATACCGGCCGAGCATATGGAAGGTCATGATGGTCGCGGCCATTTCAATGAACGAGGTCATCGGATAGACAAAGCCGACCAGGCCGATCAGATAGGGCGGCAATGACCCCATGGAAATCAGCACGTCCATGTTGGCGGTGCGGTTGGTCAGCGAGCGCCAGGCCGAAACATGCGTGGCCCAGCCGCCGTAGAGAAAGACCACCGGGAAGGCGAGCAGGGCAACCATGGCCAGGTAGCCGGGGACCGGCGCCCAGAACATGTGCACCATCATCAGGATCATGATCAGCGTGGCCGGAATGGCCGCGATCACGAAGCGCCGCCAGGCGCGGGTCAGGTAGGCATCATCGCCGCCCGCGTCGTCATCATCCTCGTCTTCGGTCTTGACGGCCGTCACCTCGTAGCCGCCGCGTTCTACGGCCGCCTTGAGCTGTTCGGGCGTCGGCGAATCGCCGCTGCGCTTGATCGTCACCTGGTGGTTGGAGATGTTGGTGCGGATGCTTTCGATGCCATCAAGCCGCTCGAGTGAGTCCCTGACCAGGCCGGCACAATGGTCCGACCCCATGCCCGGCACGGTCAGGCGCACCGCCGCTGCGGAATCCGCGCTTGAAACGGAACTGACCTCGTAGCCGGCCTTTTCCACGGCCTTGCGAATGTCTTCAGGGGCGACCGATTCCGGGTCATACACCACTTTGGCCTTGTGGCTGGAGATGCTGGTGCTGATCGACTCGATGCCTGCAAGGCGCTCGATCGACTCGCGCACAATGCCCGCGCAGTGGTCCGAACCCATGCCGGGAACAACTAGCGTGACGGAACGATGAGTTGGAGAGTCCTTGGCTAAGTTGTTCATGTCGACTTCCTTGATTTTGGTCGAGATGCGGGCTGAGTGGCGGCTAACGCTTCATGTGTCAGAGCCCGATGGCCGGGTAGTGGTTGAACACACTCGTATCGCCCTGATCATCGACCAGGTAAACGTCAAAGGCCTGGCGGCGGTTGCCCTGTTCCATGCCGGGTGAGCCGAGCGGCATGCCGGGCACGGTCAGGCCACGGGCGTCGGGGCGTTCGGCCAGCAGGCGACGAATGTCGTCGAAGGGCACGTGGCCCTCGATGAAGTAATCAGCGATCTTCGCCGTATGGCACGAGCCCATGGCGACGGGCACCCCCAACGCTTCCTTGATCGGATGCAGGGCTTCAACTTCGCGGATGTCGACCTCGAAGCCGGCGGCGACGGACTGGTCGGCCCAGACTTTGCAGCAGCCACACCAGGGGGTCATGTACACGACCATGGTCTCCTCGATGGCCAGAGTGTCGGCATCCATGCCGTTGCCGGACGCCACGGTAGTCTGTGGCGCTGCAGCAGGCGGGTCGTCCGCCGACGGTGAACAGGCTGCCAGCAGCAGGGTGGCCAGTAACAGGGCCGTGAGGTCAGTGATCGTGCGCATGGTCATGGGAATGCTCCTCTTCTTCGTCTTCCGAATTGTGCTGGTGATGATCATCATGCGCATGGTGATCATGTCCATACTCCTGGTCGTGCGCATGATCGTGAGCATGATCGTGAGCATGATCGTGACCATGATTGTGACCATGATTGTGACCATGATTGTGACCATGATTGTGACCATGGTCGTGATCGTCGCCATTGTGGTGATGGTGCTCCACGCCGGCTTCTCGGGCCGCCTGGAGCAGGTTGCCGTAATCCTGATCTTCGAACTCCGGGAAGCGGGTGATCAGGGCGACCACCGGCCACAGTTCTTCATCACTGTGTGTGGGTCCCCAGGCTGGCATACCGGTCATGCGGATGCCGTGCTTGGTCACCCAGAACAGTTCAGCCGGGCTGCGATTGGCGCCGGCCCAGGCCAGGTCGGTGGCCTGGGGGTTCAGGCCTCGTGCCAATGCACTTGGTGAGCCACCGGGCGGCGTGTGGCAGGCTGCACACATGTCTTCAAAGCCAGCCACGGCCTCGAACAACGTATTCGAATCGTTGAGGTCCGGCAGTTTGCCATCGACTTGTCTCGCGCCGCGCTGCACCGCCGCCTCGCGAGTACCCTGGAGTACCCGGGAACTGAGTGTGCCGTGTTCACCAGTGGCCGCCACGTCCATTCGCCCGGTGGCAGCCTGGAAGGCGCAAAAGCCCCCGACCAGCAGGGCTGCCAGTCCTATCAGTATCAGCAGGGTCTTGATGAAGTTCATGAAGGGTCTCCATTGGAAGAATCAGGGTTGGATTCAATCTCGCTTTGTCGCGGCAGTCCACGCCGGTGCCACAGGTAGTACAGCGCGGGCAGCACCAGCAGGGCGACGATCCAGACGGTGAATACGCCGCCGACCATGGGTGCGGCGATGCGCTGCATGACTTCGGCACCGGTGCCGGTGGATAACATCACCGGCAGCAGGCCGAGAAACACGGTGGTCTCGGTCATGGTGATTGGTCGCACCCGCTGACAGGCACCCTCGACGATGGCATCGCGCAAGTCAGCGCGGGTAAAGGTTCGCTCGCCGATTTCCTCGCGGAATGTCTGGTAGGCGTTATTGAGATAGACCAGCATGATCACGCCGGTTTCGGCGGCAAGCCCCCCTAAGGCAATGAAGCCCACGGCCACGCCCACCGACATCTGGAAGTCCAGCAGCCACATCAGCCAGATGCCGCCGGCCAGCGATAACGGGATGGTGATCAGCACCAGTGCGACTTCGAAGATGGTGCGGAAAATCATCAGCAGCAGGACGATGATGATGGCGATGACCAGTGGTATCAGCACGGTCAGGCGTTCGCGGGCGCGCTCCAGGTATTCGTACTGGCCGGCAAAGCCTATGGAATAGCCCCCGGGCAGCTCGACCTGCTCGCTGATGGCGGCCCGCGCTTCGCGCACCCAGCCGGCCAGGTCGCGGCCCTGGATATCGACGAATACAAAACTGGCCGGGCGGGTGTTTTCGGTACGGATCATGGCTGGCCCGTCGGCGATTTCGACGCTGGCGATCTCGCCCAGGGCGATATGGGTCCCGGCCGGGGTGACGATAGGCAGCTGGCGTAATTTTTCCGGCGAGTCGCGCCAGTCGGGCGGAAAGCGCAGGTTGATCGGGAAGCGCTCCAGTCCTTCGACCGATTCGGTGACGTCCATGCCGCCGATGCCAAAGCGGACAATATCGTGCACGTCGGCAATGTTCATGCCTTGGCGGGCGGCTGCGCGGCGGTCGGGCCGGATCTCGATATAGCGACCGGAGGCCGGTCGGTCGGCAAAGGCGCTCATCGTTCCAGGCAGCTCGGCGACCACGGCTTCGACGCGCTCGGCAATGGCCTGGATCTCGACCAGGTCCGGGCCGGTGATTTCGATACCCACGTCGGTACGAATGCCGGTTTGAAGCATGTCGATGCGGGTCTGGATGGGATAGACCCAGGCGTTGGTCAGACCGGGAAACTGGACCCGTTCGTCGAGCTCTCGCTTGATATCAGCCGTGGTGATCCCCGGCCGCCACTCGTTGCGCGGCTTGAGGGTGATAAAGGTCTCGATCATGGTCAGTGGTGCCGGATCGGTCGCTGTCTCGGCCCGCCCGGCCTTGCCCATGACCCGTTTGACCTCCGGCTGCGTGGCAATCAGGGCATTGGTCTGCTGCAACAACTCCCGCGCCTTGTCCGGCGAAAGCCCGGGCAGGGTGGTCGGCATGTACATCAAATCTCCCTCATCGAGTTCGGGCATGAACTCCGTCCCCAACTGCGACAGTGGAAACCACATCGAAACCACCAACAGCACTGCCATCCCTGAAACAATCCAGGGATGATTTCCACTGAATCGGGCCAGTGGTCGGTAGCCACTTTCCAGCCAGCGGGCCACTGGCGAGCCGTTCCTTGCGCCTTGAACCTTGCGCCTTGCCCCTGAAGTAACAAAGTACCCCATCAACACCGGCACCAAGGTCACCGCCAGCCCCGCCGCTGCCGCCATCGCATAGGTCTTGGTAAACGCCAGCGGCGAAAACATTCGGCCTTCCTGGGCCTGCAGCGCGAACACCGGCAGAAACGAGAACGCCACGATCAGCAGCGAAAAGAAGATCGGTTTGCCGACCTCCAGCGTGGCCTCGGTCACGACCTGCCATCGGGCCTCGTCTGACTGCGGCGGGTCGCGTTCAAGGCGGCGGTGAACGTTTTCAATCAACACGATGGCGGCATCGACCATCACGCCGATGGAAATGATGATGCCGCCCAGGGACATGATGTTGGCGTTGATGCCCTGGAAATACATGACCAGGTAGGCCACCAACACGCCCATGGGCAGGCTGATCAGCAGCACCAGCGAGGACTTCAGGTGCCACAGGAACAGGCCGATAACCAGCACCACGATCAGGAACTCCAGCGCCAGTTTTTCCCACAGCGTACGGATGGAGCGGTCAATCAGGTCCGAGCGATTGTAGGTCTCGATGATTTCGACACCTTCGGGCAGGCCGGGGCGCAGTTCAGCCAGACGTTGCTTGACGCCATCGATGACCTGGCGGGCATTTTCACCCTGGCGCATGACCACGATGCCGGCGACGACCTCGCCTTGACCATCCAGTTCGACAATGCCGCGGCGCTGGGCTGGGCCACGGCGGATATCGGCAACCTGTCTTAGCAGCACAGGCGTGCCGTTTTCCAGCACGCCGACCGGAATCTCTTTCAGATCGTTAAGAGACTGGATGTATCCGGTGGCCCGAACCATGTACTCGGCTTCTGCCAGTTCGATCAGTGAACCGCCGGCCTCGGCATTGCCGCGCCGGATGGCCGACTCGAGCTGACCCAGGGTCAGGTCAAACGCCCGCAGCGCAATAGGGTCTGCCACCACCTGGTACTGGCGCACCATGCCGCCGGCCGTGGCAACCTCGGAAACGCCGGGCACGGACTGTAATTCGAACTTGAGAAACCAGTCCTGCAGGGCGCGCAGCTGGGCGAGGTCCTGGTTGCCGGTTCGATCGACCAGGGCATACTTGTAGACCCAGCCCACGCCCGAGGCGTCCGGTCCCAGTTCCGCGCTGACCCCTTCGGGCAGTCTCGCCTCGACCTGGGACAGGTATTCCAGCACCCGTGAGCGCGCCCAGTACGGGTCGGTACCATCCTCGAACAACACGTAAACGAAGGAATCACCGAACATGGAAAAGCCACGCACGGTATGGGCACCGGGCACGGCCATCAATGCCGTGGTCAGCGGATAGGTGACCTGGTCCTCGACCACCTGTGGTGCCTGACCGGGAAACATGGCCCGGACAATCACCTGCGTATCAGTCAGATCCGGAATGGCATCAATCGGCGTATTCCGAACCGCGTAGAGACCAGCAACACCGGTGACAATGGCCAGGATGACAATCAGTAATCGATTGCCCATCGACCAACGAATGAGTGCATCAATCATGGGGCGCTCCGCGGCTGAAGATGGGGAGACGGAAGACGGAAAAGAGAAGAGCACTCCCTTCCTTGCGCCTTGAGCCTTGAGCCTTCTCAGTGATCATGGCCGGAAATCCGTTCATGGCCGGAGCGCATTGCTGCTTCGGAATCGATCAGGAACTGACCTGAGGTCACCACGGTTTCGCCTTCTTCCAGGCCGTGCAGGATCTCGGTGTAGCGTCCGGATTCGAGCCCGGCGTGGACTGCTCTCACGCTGAAATTTTCGCTGTCGTCCCGTATGACGACGCGCTGCTCGGTTCCGGTTCGGATGAGGGCCTCGGTTGGCAGGAACAAAATATCGGACTTGGGGCCGCCGAAGATGGCAATCCGGGCCCAGTCCCCTGGTCGCAGCTGACCATCCGGGTTGTCCAGTTCAATGCGCGCCCGCGCGGTGCGTGTTACCTGGTTCAGCTCGGGATAGATGAAATTGACCTGACCGTTCAACCGCTCGCCCGGGCGTGAGTCCCGTTCGATCTGGACACGTTGTTCCTCTGCCAGCCAGTCGATGCGGGCACCGGCAATCTCGGCAATCAGCCACAGCGACGATGGGTCGGCGATGCTTATCATCTCGGTGCCGGGGGCGACGTACATGCCGCGACGAATATTGAGTTCCACCACGTAGCCGCTGCGTTGCGCATACCACGGCACGTAGGTAAGGACTTGCCGTTCCCGACCGATCCGTTCGATGACTTCCGGCTGGACATCCAGTACGGCCAGGCGCTGTCGAGTTGCCTCGATGCGGCCCTGCTCGCCACTGCGCAGAGCCTGCAGGAACTCCTCCTGAATGTTGACCAGCTCCGGCGAATACAAGGTAAACAATTGCTCACCCTGGGTGACGGCATCGCCAGCGGCATTGACGCTGAGACCCTCGATCCAGCCACTGACCCGAGGATGCAGGTGGGTGAGGGTGGATTGGTCGACTTCGAACCGACCCAGGGCATCGATGCGCCGGAACAGTCGTCCGCGCTGGACCGTTGCCACGCGAATGTTCATGCTTTGCTGCACGGCCGGATGCAGGCGAACCTGGACCGGACCGTCTCCACTCCGAGCGCGTTCGACCAGGGCCATGCCGCAGATCGGGCATCGATCCGGCCCGTCGCGCACGATCTGCGGGTGCATGGGACAGACCCAGCGGCTGCCGGAGGTCTGGCCAAGTGCGCGTTCGACCAGCCCATCGCTATCGCTTGTCGGGTCCCCGTGTCGATGGTGCTCGGGGTGCTCATGCTCCGAGTGCTCCGAGTGCTCCGAGTGCTCCGAGTGCTCATGCCCGGCCTCGTTGGTACAGGCGATCAATATGGTGCCCAGAAGCAAAATCATCAGTGCTTTCATTGCAGCTCCTCCGCACTCAGGTAGGCCAGTTCGGAACGTGAAGTCAACCACGCCAGGCGGGTTTCAATGACAGCCAGCTCCTGCTCGATTTCTGCCAGGCGGGCGCGAACCAGTTCATCGAAACTGGCCTGGTCGCGGCGATAGGCCTGCAGGGTTGAGGCCACGGTGCTTCGCGCATCGGGCAAGATGACTTCTTCGTTCAGTGTCAGGCGTCTGTGCCGGCTGTGCCATCGACTCAGCTCGCCCTGCAGTTGACCCCGCCACTCCTGGAGTCGCAGGGACCGTTGGTGTCCCAGCGCGTCAACCTCGGCCTCGGCAGACGCTACCCGGCGGTCCTGGCGATTGCCGGTGAACAGTGGCAAATTCATCGATACCATGGCGAACAGGCGATCCGGTTGGCGCCCCTGGTCCATGGGGTTTCGGCCACGCTGATGACCGTATCCTCCCTCGACCATCCACATGGGTCGGTAAGCTTGCCGTTCCAGTTCAGCCCCGAGCTGGCCAGCCTCGATCAGCAGCCGATCGGATTCCAATGCCGGGTGAGTGTTGAGCCGTTCAAGCAGCTCGCTGGGCTCGGCAGGCGGCGGCCATGCCGGAAATTCAGGTGCATTGGCCAGCGGCAGACGTCCGGTCCAGCGTGCCAGATCTATGGCCGCTTGCTCCAGCTCGATCTCTGCGTCCAGTACCTGGCGGGCTCGAAGGGCACGCTCCAGGCGAGCCTGGTCGATGTCGCGCTGGCGGCCGGTGCCGGCCCGGTAGCGGGATTCGGTGAATTCCAGCAGCTCATCGAAAGCGGTCAATCCCTGCTCGGCAACCGCCAGGCTGGCACTGGCACCCGCCCAGGCAAGCCAGCGCTGGCGAACAGCGTTGCTGATTTCGAGCTGCCGCAACTGCCGCTGGGCCAGTACTGCGCGCCCCTGGACACGGGCTTGTTCGCCGGCCAACCGGCGCGTCTTTCCAGGCGGGAATTGCTGGCGCAGGCCGATCATGTACATGGTCATCATGTCCGAGTCGAGCGGATCATTCAGCGGCAGGCCTTGTGCACCCAGGAAAAGCTCCGGGTCGGGCAGGGCGGTCGCCGCAACCGCATACTCATCGCGCGCCTCGGCGCGGGCATGAAGCGCCGCGAGCCCGGCGTCCCGATCAAGGGAAAGGGCAAGCGCCTCGCTCAGCGACATGGCTGCTATTGGCAGGGGGACACAAGTCGCCAGCAACAGGCCAGCGATCGTAAAAAATCTTGAAATATTCATGTTCGGTCAAAGCCCATATCGGACCCGCCGGATGCAGGCCACGGACCGAGGTCCACAGGCATGCTATCCAGTCAGTTCGGTGACGAGAATTGCGCTGACCAGTCGCAGTCGGCGCCGATGGAGAGCGATGTCACGCTCTCGCCGTGCGGGCTCAGACCTGGGGAGGCCTCAAAGGGGATTCGACAAAGAAGGTGGCGGGCAGTGCCACTGACTGCGGCAGTCGTGCGGGTCGCGGGGCCGTCTCAGTCGGCCCGAACAGCTGCGCGATCATCAAGGTCAGGCCGGCGCACTGACAGTGGCAATCTGGCCCACAGCAGGGTGGCTCGATATCAATGGCCGATTCATCGGCAGCGGTTTCAGTCGCGGCCTGCTGCGCGGCATGAAAGGGACAACCATTATGCTCGCCGGGGACCGTCTGGCTGGTGCCGGCCTGGCCCGATTCAACCGCCTCGGCCGCTTTGGCCTGCGCATGCACCGGCAAACCGGACAACAACAGAGCCAGCGTTATCAGCAACGACAGAATTAGCCGAGCGCGTTTCATAGCACAGATAGTAGCACGTGGCAATCGCTGATACTCACTTCGGCTTTACTCGTTGAGGCTGTCAGCCGAAACGGCATGCTCGGGTACCTGGAAGTCGACTATCCGATCACGAGAAAAGGGACGGGCCAGTAGCCCGAAGCGTGAGCGAATTTCCAGGTGGAGGGCACGGTCGTCGGCATCGATGAGCCTCCCGCTGGCGCGTGTTTCATCAGCCAGCACCAGGCGGACCGATTGACCCAGGAAACCCGGGGCAGTATCCAGCGCAACGCTGCGCCAGCCGGGTGGCGGCGGACGCGGAGGCAATGCCTGGGTTGCTGGATCAATAATTTCCTGGACCTGGCGTCGTATCGTGCTCGGAGCTGCGCTGCCTGGCTCCCGCTCCTCCGGGGCAGGCGCAGGACTGACTGCTGGTGGCGGCGTGATTTGAGCCAGACCCAGCGGAACCAGCGCTGATTCGTTGACGCGGTAAAGGATATCCATCGTTGGCAGGGTCTGGCGAAGGCGCAGACCAGCAAGCTCCGTCAGTGCCAGTGGCGGATCCAGCCTTGCTTCCAGGCTGACCGAGCCGGGCTGAGACAGAAAGCTGCGGTAGGCGGACTCGGCGATGTCATCGGGCGCCAGGCCGACCGCGTGCCAAGCCTGGCGCCAGGCGTCAAGGTGTTGCTCTTGCCAGCGCCGCGGCGTCAGCCGATGCTCAGCACTGCAGTGGTCCATCAGCCGGCCATGAAAGCCCAGGTCGATGAACTGAATTTCGCCCATCAGCAGGCTGGAGGCAGCCAGAGCGGGAATGACCTCGTTGAACCGTTGCACCGGCTCCTGGACTGACAGGCGCGCCCGCGCGCTCCAGTCTGACAGTTGGCTGCCGGCCAGGCGCGCGCGCAACTCCAGCTCCTGCCCCTGGGCCACGAACTGATAGTCGAGCTGGCCTTCCAGGGCGAGCTCCCAGTAGTCGAGCCGGTTCAGGTCGGTGAGTCGCTGTTCGTTGTACTCGCATCCGGCACCTGCAAACGGCAGGCCGGGGTTTGCGTAGCCTTCCAGCCAGTTGGCGAAAGGAGCGCCAACGGGCAGGCGAACGCCGCGCACCCGGATCAGCATGCCCCCAGGCACCAGGCCATTGTCCAGCCTTTGCAGCGACTGGATCAGGGCCACCAGGTTGCGGTCCTGAAAGCTGATCTCCTCTGCGCGCAGGAAATCGCGGAACTCCCTGGGTTCGAAGCGCAGTGTGCTGACGCGTAGCTGGCCGGATGGATGAATGCGGATCCGCTCCCAGGTCAGACGGCCAGTTGGCGCCAGCCGGCTCGCCACTGCTTCAAGGCTCCCCTCGGCCAGTCGAACGAGGTAAAAGTGGCCACCCAGCGTGATGATCATCAGGCAGCTAACGATCGCAAGGATCCAGTGCCCAGGCCTCATCGTCAGGTGACCTCGGGCAATTTGTAGCTGAGCCAGGCACCGCTAAGCCCCATGGCTGCCAGAATGACGATCACCCCGGAAATGGGGATGACCGTTGTCAGTGCACCGACGCTGCCAGCCAGCAAGAGAACCACGCCAATCACGGTATTGCTCACCGACACGTAGTCGGTGCGCTTGTTGCCGCCGGCCAGATCGACGATATAGGTTTTACGGCCCAGGCGAACGCCAGCGTGAGCAATGGCCAGGACAAAGAAAAACAGCGGGTACAGCCACTGGCTGCCGGCCAGCGCGGGCACAAGCTCAACCGTAGCGACCAGCGCCAGTCCGACCAGACCTGCACCGGCTCCGGCAATCACCATGACCCGGCGGCTGGACTGGTCCGAAAAGCGGCCCCAAACCGGGGCCGAGACCAGGCTGGCCAGTCCGTCTGCGATGACGAAAAGCCCCAGGACAAGGAGTGCGCCCTCGGTTTTTTCGTGCGCAAGCATGATGAAAAACGGTGCGCTTAACGCTGAACAAAGCAGCAGTGAGCGGGCAATGACAAAGTTCCGGAACGGTTGGTCGGCGACGAGCAGCTTCAGCCGCTTGAGCGCTTCGGTGATGGCATTGCCGCCGCCAGAGGTGGCCCCTGGGAACTCACGGATCAAGGCATAGGTGCCGGCCGCCAGCAGCCATAAACCCCCGGCGCAGGCCAGCAGGATGACGTAGGTGCCCATGCTGCCGGCTTCGCCCAGATCAAGCAGCAACAGGGCGCCGATGCCAATGGTGACCAGGCCGGCGAGAAATTCGGACCAGCCGCTGACCCGGCCGCGCCGGGTCTTGGGTACTGTCTTGCCGAGCACATCCTTGGAGGCAACAGAACACAGCCCGCGAGCCAGGCTGAAAACCACCAACGCCGTGATCAGTCCAAACCCGGCCGCGGTACCGGTCAGGGTGAGTGCGACGGCCGCCATGCCGAAAACCGCCACGGCCTGGAGCAGGCAGCCGACCACGAAAGTCCACTTCCTGATCGCCTGCAGGCGCACGTAGCTGGCAATCACCAACTGCGGAATCAGCGAGCCAGACTCCCGGATCGGCACCAGAAAGGCGGTGAACACGCCAGGCGCACCAAGGGCGCTCAGCATCCAGGCCAGCACTGTCTTGGGGTTGGCGATGGCGTCGCCGAGCTTGGTAAAGAACTGGCTCAGGATCTGGAGCAGGAAATTGCCGGGCACGACCCGGCAGGCCTGATCATCGATATCCTTGCAGACCCGGGCGTCTTCTTCGTTGACCAGTAGCTGGTAGGCCCGGTCGAGGCGGGCACTGGCCAGTACGCGTTCTCGCTGGGACATGGCCTTCAGTCGGTCCTGCTGTCGGCCGCTTCGGTTGGCTCCCAGGGCTGGATCAGGACCAGGACGCCAAACAATGCCGAGTCGAAATATTCGAGGCGATCACTGCGCACGGTGCGCGACTGGACCAGGCGATGAACCTCGTAGGCAGCGGTCTCAAGAAATTCCCTATCCAGTGGCCCGAACCCCGGCTCCAGGGGTTCGCGCCAGCTCAGGTCCAGCTCGACATGCATGAACTGCCTCAGGCGGAGCCGAAAACTGCCATCCAGCCGGTAGTCGGCCTCTGGCAACAGGGCGCTCAGATCAAAGCTGCTTGCCAGGGGTCTGCCCGGCGAGTCGGGAAAGACACGCGCTGGATCAAGCCACTGCAGCCGAATGATTTCATCGTCATGCAACCTGACGCGAGGCGGCACGCGCTCTCGGCTCAGCGGTTGGTACCAGGCCCGCCAGCCCAGCGGGAGATGGCTGGCGCTATCGGACAGTCGACGCCAGGCGTTGGCCATGGTTGGCGATAATTGCTCTTGCTGCAGGAATGACTCCGGAAAAGTCGGGGCCTGGACCTCGGTTTCATCGCTGATATCGTCGCTGATATCGTCGCCGATATCGCCGCTGATATCGCCAGACCCGGACTCCAGTGCATCTATCCGTTCCAGCACAGCCAGTGAGTCTTCGGGGTCGGGCAGGATTTCTTCATCCTGTTGTTGCGCTTCCAGCCAGGCAGCCTCGGCAGCCATCGCTCGGGCCCGGCGCAGCGGATCGACCAGGCTCGAAAAATCCTCCAGCTCGGTCTCCTGGCGACGATCGGAGCGTCCGTCGGCATGCGCAAACAGCACGACTTCGACCCGGAAAAATGGCTCGGCAGGCTCGCCTTGTTGAGCCGGTGCCGGGCCGGCGAACAAGCCGCTCAGGCAAATAAGCGCAGTCAGATATCTCATCGTCGAAAGTTTACCGCATGGCTCCCTATGCAGCCGCGCGTTTCTTTGGTGCCAGGCGATCGAGCAGTTCGGTAGCCATGGCCAGGCGCTCGGCGGGGGTTTCAAACTCACCCTTGACGCGCAGTTTGTCGTTGGCCGGCAGCTCAAAGGTGTGCGACTCTTTCTGGATCATCTTCAGAAGCTCCTGGATATCGATATCGGGTTTGGCCACGAACTCGACCCGTCCACCCGCCGGGCCGACCTCCAGCCGCTTCATGCCCAGGGTGCGAGCCCGCAGGCGCAGCTCGGCGGTGGTGAACAGCTGCTTGACTTCAGCCGGCAGCAGACCGAAACGGTCGATCATTTCAACCTGGAGCTCGTGCAATGCCCGGTCGCTGCCGGCCTGACTGATGCGCTTGTAGAGCACCAGGCGCTGGTGCACATCCGGCAGGTAATCGGGTGGAATCATCGCGGTGGAGTGGAGGTCGACCTCGCTGGTCAGCGACAGGGGCTCGTCAAGATCGGGTTCAATGCCCGACTTCAGGGCCTCGACAGCGCGGTTGAGCAGGTCGGAGTACAGGGAGAAGCCAATTGCCTCGATCTGGCCGGACTGCTCCTCTCCTAGCAGCTCGCCGGCGCCGCGAATTTCCAGGTCGTGGCTGGCCAGGGTGAAGCCGGCCCCCAGCTCTTCCAGCGACTGAATGGCTTCCAGCCGCTTGATGGCATCGCGGGTCATGGCCTTTCGATGCGGAGTGACCAGGTATGCGTAGGCAAGGTGGTGCGAGCGTCCGACCCGTCCCCTGAGCTGGTGGAGCTGGGCCAGGCCGAACTTGTCGGCACGATTGATGATGATGGTGTTGGCGGTGGGTACGTCGATGCCATTTTCAATAATGGTCGAACAGACCAGCAGATTGATTCGGCGGGCGTAGAAGTCGCGCATGGTCTTTTCCATCTCGCCGGCGGGCATCTGCCCGTGGGCCATGCCAACCCGGGCACGCGGGAACATGGCTTCCAGCTCGCTGACCATGCGTGGCATGTTCTTGACTTCGTTGTGAAGAAAGTAAACCTGGCCGCCACGCTGGAACTCGCGGCTGATCGCATCCCGGATGGTGGCCGTGTCCCATTCGGTGACAAAGGTCTTGACTGCCAGGCGGCGCGCCGGGGGCGTGGCGATGATGGACAGTTCACGCAGTCCTGCCATGGCCATGTTCAGGGTGCGCGGGATCGGGGTAGCGGTAAGCGTCAGCAGGTCGACTTCCGCGCGCAGTGCCTTGAGCCGCTCTTTCTGACGTACGCCGAAGCGCTGCTCTTCATCAATGATCACCAGGCCCAGGTCCTTGAAGGCAATATCTTTCTGCAGCAGCTTGTGGGTGCCAATGACGACATCGACCGTGCCTTGCTGCAGTCCCTTCAAGGTGGCGCTGGTCTGCTTGCTGGTTCTCGACAGCAGGGCGACGTTGATTGGCCAGTCGGCGAAACGGTCTGCGAAATTGCGGTAGTGCTGCTCGGCCAGCAGCGTGGTTGGCGCGAGCATGGCGACCTGGCGCCCGGACTCGGCGACCGCGAAGGCAGCCCGCAGGGCGACCTCGGTCTTGCCAAATCCGACATCACCGCATACCACCCGATCCATGGGCTGGTCCGAGGCCAGGTCGGCGAGCACCGCCTCGATGGCGCTGAGCTGGTCGTCGGTTTCCTCGTACTCGAATCCGGCGGAGAAGCGAGCGTAAAGGCCGCGGTCAAGCCCGTAGGCGTGGCCTTCTCGCGCCGCGCGTCGGGCCTGCAGATTGAGCAGCTCGGCGGCAACGTCACGTATTTTTTCAGCGGCCTTGCGACGGGTTTTCTTCCACTGCTCGGAACCAAGCCGATTCAACACTACCTGGTCGGGATCAGCACCGGTGTAGCGGCTGACCAGGTGCAGGTCGGTGACCGGCACGTAGAGCTTGTCACCGCCATCGTATTCCAGGGTCAGGTATTCGCCCGTGCCGTCGCCTACCTCCAGCACTTCCAGGCCCAGGTAGCGCCCGATGCCGTGTTCCAGGTGCACGACCAGTGCCCCGGCCTGCAGGTCAGCCAGGCTCTTGACCAGGCTTTCCGGGTCTTGTCCGCTTTTGCGCTGGCGCCGAATGGTGCGGGTGTGGCCGGGGAAAAGTTCCGATTCGGTCAGAATGGTCAGGCCGCGGTCTGGCAGCCGGCAGCCGCCCGATACCGGCATGACCACCAGGGCCAGCCGGTCATCCCCGCTCAGAAACGATGCCCACGATTCCAGCACGCGTGGTTTCAGCCCGGCGGCGCGCAGGCTGTCATGGATCATCTCGCGGCGTCCGGCAGTATCTGCGGCCAGCAGAACACGGTCACCCAGCGCAGTGAGTTTTGCTGCCGCAGTTTCTGCGCCGTGATCGAGGTCGATTGCTTCGGGCACGCTCAAGGTGGCCAGGGCCGGCTTGCGTCCGGTGATTCGAACGCTGGCGTCGGCCTTCAGGCTGGCGAGCAGTTTGTCAGCATCAAAGAACAGTTCTTCCGGATTCAGTGCCGGACGCTCTCTATCGCCGCTGCGCTGTTCGTGGCGGAATCGAACCTGGTCGGCATATTCCACCGCGGCGTCGGCCACCCCATGCATGATCACCAGGCGGTGGGCACTCGGCAGGAAATCGAGCAGGCAGCTGGTCTTTTCGTAAAACAGGGGCAGATACTGTTCAAGACCCTGACCGTGAATCGCTTCTCCGACATCCAGGTAGGGCATCGCCCGGCGCAGGTCGACGTCGAAGCGGGTGCGAAAGCGCCGGCGGAATGCCTGTCGGCTGTCCTCATCGAAAGGGTACTCACGCGCCGGCAACATCTCGATGCGCTCGATCTTCTCGGTCGAACGCTGGCTCTCAGGGTCGAAAATCCGGATCGACTCGATGTCGTCGTCGAACAGTTCGAGGCGGTAGGGATGCAGTCGACCCATCGGCCAGAGGTCAAGCACGGCGCCGCGAACGGCAAATTGACCGGGTTGCCAGACCTGGTCGGTGGTGTTGTAGCCGGCCTCGTGAAGGGTGATTCGGAATGCACTGCTGTCGATACGGTCGCCCACGGCCAGGTTTAGGCTCTGGCCCTGGACCCAGGCAACCGGCGGCAGGCGCTGCATGAGCGCGGTGATCGGGGCCACAACAATTCCGCGTTCCAGGCCAGGCAGCCGGGCGAGCAGGTCAAGTCGGCGCGAGACCAGGTCTGGGTGCGGGGAATACAGGTCGTAGGGCAGGGTTTCCCAGTCGGGAAAAAGCTCGGCGTGGGGGCCATCGAGCTGATTCAGGTCGTCGCGCAGTTGACGCGCGCTGTAGCCGTCAGCCGCGGCAACCAGCATCGGCCCGCCCTTGCGTCGAGCCACGGTCGATATGGCCAGGGCCAGCCCCAGGCCTTGCAGCATGGGCCAGTCGCTGATGGTGCCCGCTTCATTGCGCGGTGGATTGAGAACGGAGAAGGTTTCAGCCATGTCGTTTTGTCCAGTTCAGCCCGCCATTTTAACCGCCGCAGTGTGCGCGCCGTGGTCGGTGCCAGGGCAGGCTTTTTTTCTTCAATGCTTGCCAGCACTCAGACCATCCGGTAAACTGGGGGGCTTGTTGCGGGCGATTAGCTCAGTTGGTTAGAGCGCTGTCTTGACATGGCAGAGGTCGCTGGTTCGAATCCAGCATCGCCCACCAAAAAACCTGCCTTGACGGCCCTGGGTTCGCGCCACGCGCTGCCGGGCGGCACTCGGGATCCCGTGTACAGTTCCGTACCTGTCGATTCTTCGATGTTCCGTCCGACATCTCCTGCCCCGCATCCATGGCCGCCAAGGCAGGTTTTTTCACATCCGAGCGATTGAAGCCCGCATTCCGGTATATTCGGATCATTCAGGCCAGATGGCTCACGAAAGTCAAGTTGCGGTAGTTGCGATGATCCAGATTACGCTTCCAGATGGTAGCCAGAAGTCCTTCGAACAGCCGGTGACGGTTGAAGAGGTTGCTGCCTCGATTGGACCCGGACTGGCCAAGGCCACCCTTGCCGGCGAGGTCGACGGCCGGCTGGTCGATGCCTCCCACCAGATCGATGGCGATGCCGAACTGCGCATCATCACCGGCCGGGACGACGAAGGCATTGATCTGATCAGGCACTCGACAGCTCACCTGATGGCCCAGGCAGTCAAGCGCCTGTTTCCGGAGACCCAGGTCACCATCGGTCCGGTGATCGAAAACGGCTTTTACTACGACTTTGCACGCCAAGAGCCTTTCCGGCCAGAAGACCTGGAGCGGATCGAGCAGGAAATGACCCGGATCGTGGACGAGGATCTGCCCGTGTTTCGGGAGCTGATGGATCGTGACGAGGCGGTTCGCTTCTTCAGTGAGCAGGGCGAGGATTACAAGGCCAGGATCATTGCCGACATTCCCAGTGATGAGCCTATCTCGCTGTACCGCCAGGGTGACTTCATCGATCTTTGCCGCGGTCCGCACATTCCTTCGACCGGCAAGCTGGGCGCTTTCAAGCTCACCAAGCTGGCCGGGGCCTACTGGCGCGGGGATTCGCGCAACGAGATGCTGCAACGCATCTACGGGACGGCCTGGGGTGACAAGAAGCAGCTCAAGGCCTATCTCAAGCGCCTGGAGGAAGCTGAAAAGCGCGACCATCGTCGCCTAGGCAAGCAGCTTGATCTGTTTCAGTTCCAGGAGGAAGCCCCGGGCGCGGTGTTCTGGCATCCGCGCGGCTGGACGCTGTTTCGCAAACTGGTCGATTACGTTCGCATGCGCCAGGAGCAGGCCGGCTATGTCGAGGTCAATACTCCGGACGTCATGGATCGCGCCCTGTGGGAGACTTCCGGGCACTGGGGCAACTACCGCGAGAACATGTTCACGACGAAAACCGAGGATGAACGCGTCTTTGCCCTCAAGCCGATGAACTGTCCGGGCTCGGTTGCCCTGTTCAAGCAGGGTCTGAAAAGCTACCGTGACCTGCCGATCCGGATGGCCGAGTTCGGCAAGGTTCACCGCTACGAGCCCTCCGGTGCATTGCATGGACTGATGCGGGTGCGCCACTTCACCCAGGACGATGCCCACATCTACTGCACCGAGGAGCAGATGGAAGAGGAGTGTCGCCAGGTGATCGAGTTGAACTTGTCGGTGTACCGGGATTTCGGCTTTGACAATGTCAAGCTGAAGTTTGCGGATCGGCCGGAAAACCGAATTGGCGACGATGCGACCTGGGACAAGCTGGAGGGCGCGTTGAAAGGAGCCATTGACGCCATGGGGTTGGATTACACCTACAACCCGGGCGAGGGCGCCTTTTACGGGCCGAAGATCGAGTTCGTGCTGCGTGACGCGATCGGACGGGACTGGCAATGCGGCACCCTGCAGGTCGATCTGAATCTACCGGAACGTTTCGATGCCTCGTACCGAACATCCGACGGTGGTGAACAGCGCCCTGTCATGCTGCACCGCGCCTTGCTCGGGTCACTGGAGCGCTTCACCGGCATCCTGCTCGAACACCACTCCGGAAACCTGCCGCTGTGGCTGGCACCGGTGCAGCTGGTGGTGATGAACATCACCGACGCCCAGGCCGATTACGTCAGCCAGGTGGTCCAGGATCTGCGCCAGCGCGGCTTTCGTGTCGAGGCCGACTTGAGGAACGAAAAGATCGGCTATAAAATCCGCGCCCGCACGCTGGAGAAAATTCCGTACCTGCTGGTCGTCGGCGATCGCGAGGTCGAGCATGGGCAGGTGGCCGTTCGCCGCCGCGACGGAACCGACCTGGGTGCCATGAGTGTCGACGAGCTTGAAGAGAAATTGCAGGCTGAAGTGGCAAGTCGCGGCGAAATCGCAGATAATTGACGGCTTGTTTCCAAAAACTGATCAAGGAGTAGCCTCATCGCAAGTGAAAAACATACCCGGCGCAACGAAGACATCACGTCTTCCCGAGTGCGCGTCGTAGGCTCCGACGGGGAGCAGATCGGGGTCATGGGGGTTAGAGATGCCCTGGCCCGGGCTGAAGAAGAGGGTTTGGACCTGGTCGAGATCGCTCCGCAGGCCGACCCGCCGGTATGTCGGATCATGGACTGGGGCAAGTTTCGCTTCGAGTCGCAGAAGAAGGCACAGGCCGCGCGCAAGAAGCAGAAGCAGATCCAGATCAAGGAGATCAAGTTTCGGCCGGGTACCGACGACCATGACTACGATGTCAAGATGCGCAACCTGAGGCGCTTCATCGAAGAAGGCAACAAGGTCAAGGTCACGCTGCGCTTCCGCGGTCGCGAGATGGCGCACCAGGAACTCGGTCGGGATCTGCTCAAGCGAGTGGAGTCCGATATGGCCGATGAGATTACAGTGGAGCAGTATCCACGCATGGAAGGTCGCCAGATGGTCATGATGCTGGCTCCCAAGAAGACCTGAGACAGGCGAAATACTGCGAACGAAATCGTCACCCGCCAAGGGTGACGACCAACGAGCTGGACTGCAGCCAGACAAGTTTCTCATTGGGCGGCACCTTTGAGAACGCTGCAAGAAGGCATTACAAGCCCTTGAAAAAAGGAGAAAAGACAATGCCGAAGATGAAGAGTAACCGGGGCGCTGCGAAGCGCTTCCGGGCAACGGGCAGCGGGCGCATCAAGCGCAAGCGCGCGTTCCATAGTCATATCCTCACCAAGAAGGACACCAAGCGCAAGCGGCGCCTGCGGTCTACCGTGCTGGTGGCGAAGTCGGACGAGAAGTCCGTTCGCCAGATGCTGCCGAAGCTGTAAACAAGGAGGATTGAGACATGGCAAGAGTAAAACGAGGTGTGGTGGCCCGTCGTCGGCACCGCAAGATTCTCAATCGGGCCAAGGGTTATTACGGCGCCCGGCGCAAGGTCTACCGGGTTGCCAAGCAGGCGGTCATCAAGGCGGGTCAGTACAGCTACCGTGACCGACGCCAGCGCAAGCGTGATTTCCGCAGCCTCTGGATTACCCGCATCAACGCTGCCGCGCGCGAGCACGGCATGAGCTACAGCCGTTTCATCAACGGTTTGAAGCGAGCCGAGGTGGAGATCGATCGCAAGGTGCTGGCTGACCTGGCCGTCCACGACAAGGTTGCCTTCAAGGCGCTTGCGGAAAAGGCCCAGGCCAGCCTGGCCTGATCCGACCATGGCAACCACGGAAGCCGAGGGTCTCCTCGCTGAGGCCTTGAGTCTTGTTTCCGATGCCCAAGACAGCCGCACCCTGGACCAGGTCCGGGTGCGGTTTCTTGGCAAGAAGGGCGAGCTGACGGGTTTGCTCAAGCAGCTTGGCGCGTTGCCGCCTGAGGCTCGCCGCGACGCAGGCCAGGCGGTCAATCGCTGCAAGCAGTCACTGGAGTCAGCGATAGCCGAGCGCGAGCAGGACCTGGCCCGGGCCAGCCTGGAGCGCCGGCTCAAGTCGGAACGCATTGACGTGACCTTGCCCGGTCGGGGTGTCGAGCCTGGCGGACCGCATCCGGTCAGCCGGGCCCTGGATAGAATTCTCGAAATTTTCAACCAGCTTGGCTTTGCCGTGGCCACGGGTCCGGAAGTCGAGGACGATTACTTCAACTTCGAGGCCCTGAACTTCCCCGAGCATCATCCGGCCAGGGCAATGCACGATACCTTCTACCTGCCCGATGGTCGCTTGCTGCGCACGCATACCTCGCCGGTGCAGATCCGGGTGATGAAGGAGCAGCCGCCGCCGGTGCGTATCGTTGCCCCGGGCCGGGTGTTTCGAAGCGACTCCGACCAGACCCATACCCCCCAGTTCCACCAGGTCGAAGGTTTGCTGGTTGATCGGGACGTGACCTTCGCCGACCTCAAGGGGCTGTTGGCCGACTTTGTCAATGCCTTTTTCGAGGACGAGCTCGAGGTCCGCCTGCGGCCTTCTTACTTTCCGTTCACCGAGCCCTCGGCTGAAGTCGATGTTCGCTGGCGCAATGCCGATGGCACGCCTGGTCGCTGGCTGGAGGTGCTGGGCTGTGGCATGGTGCATCCGAATGTGCTGACCAATTGCGATATCGATCCGGAGACCTACACCGGCTATGCCTTTGGTCTTGGCGTCGAGCGCTTTGCCATGCTCCGCTACAGGGTCAATGACTTGCGTCTGTTTTTTGAAAATGATCTGAACTTCCTGCGCCAGTTCAGATAAACCTGAATCAGGGAGTGCACCGTGAAGATCAGCTACCGCTGGCTCAAGCAGTGGGTCGCAACCGACCTCAACGCCGAGCAAATTGCCGAAACCTTTACCCTGGCGGGTCTGGAAGTCGACGCTGTCGAACCTGTGGCTCCACCGCTGGATGGCGTGGTCGTAGGCGAAATCCTGTCCGCTGAACCGCATCCCGATGCTGATCGACTGCAGATATGCCGCGTGCGGGGCGACGTCGAGGAACGCACCATCGTATGTGGTGCACCCAATGCTCGCGCTGGCCTGAAGGCCCCCCTGGCGACCCTGGGCACGGTGTTGCCGGGAGGGCTGAAAATCAAGCCGGCCAAGCTGCGTGGCGTGCGCTCGGAGGGGATGCTGTGCTCGGAGCCGGAGCTTGGGCTGGGCGACGACAGTGCCGGCTTGATGGAGCTGCCCGAGGATGCCCGGACTGGGGCGCTGCTGACCACCGCTCTGGGCCTCGATGACAAGGTGCTCGAGATCGACTTGACACCGAACCGCGCCGATTGCCTGTCTGCGCGCGGGCTGGCCCGAGAGCTGGCGGCCCTGATCGGTGGCGAGGCAAATGGGCCCGAAATCACGCCGGTAGCCCCGGTCAACGAAGACACCCTGCCTATCGCATTGAACGATCCGTCGGATTGTCCCCGTTATATCGGTCGAATCATTCGCGGTGTTGATGTCAATGCGCCGACTCCGCTGTGGATGGTTGAGCGCTTGCGTCGCAGCGGAATTCGCAGTCTGGGGCCGATCGTTGATGTCACCAACTATGTTCTGCTTGAGCTGGGCCAGCCGCTGCATGCGTTCGATCTTGCCCAGATTCATGGCGGGATACGCGTCAGACGGGCTACCAGGGGTGAGCACATGACCTTGCTGGATGGCCGCGAGGTTGCGCTGGATCCGGACATGCTGCTGATCGCCGATCATTCCAGGCCGCTGGCCCTGGGAGGCATCATGGGCGGAGAGAGTTCCGGGGTTGGCGCAACCACCCGCGACATCCTGCTGGAATCGGCCTGGTTCAACCCGGCCTCGATTATCGGGCGCGGTCGCCGACTGGGACTGGCGACCGAATCGGCCCACCGCTTCGAGCGTGGCGTTGACCCGTCCTTGCAGCGCCGGGCGGCCGAGCGTGCCACGGCCTTGATCGTCGAGATCGCCGGCGGCTCACCCGGTCCGATCATCGAGGCACTGGACCAGGAACGGCTCCCCGTCAACCCGGCTGTGACGCTGCGTCTGGCGCGTCTGAACCGGGTCCTTGGCAGCATGCTGTCGGCGACGGAGGTCGAGGCTATCCTGCGTCGACTCGAGATGACGGTCGAGCGCGACGGCGAGGCGTGGCAGGTGACCGCTCCCAGCGCTCGCCGCGATATCGAAATCGAGGAAGACCTGATCGAAGAAGTGGCCAGGGTTTACGGGTACGATCGCCTGCCCACGCGCAGCCCTGGCGGCAGGTTGAGTATTCGTGTGCCAGGTGAGGGCGAACTGCCTGAACTGGGTCTGCGGCGCCAGCTGGCCGCTCGCGGCTTCCAGGAAATCATGACCTGGAGTTTTGTGGGTGAGGATGAGTTGGCCCGGCTCGACCTACTGGACGGAGCCCAGCCCCTGGCCAATCCGCTGAGCCGGGACATGGCCGTGTTGAGAACCAGCCTGTTGCCTGGCCTCCTCAATACGGCCGGTGCCAACCTGCGTCGTCAGCACCAGGATTTTCGCCTGTTCGAGCTGGGTGCCTGTTTCGGCAGTACCGGTCAGGGGTTTTCCGAGACCCGCCGCGTTGGTGTATTGATGACGGGACATGCCCGAGCCGAGCATTTCAGCGGCAAGCCTCGCCAGCTGGACTTTTTTGACCTGAAGGGTGAGCTGGAGCACTTGCTTGCGTTCAACCGGGTCGAGGGAGCGGTATCGTTTCGGCCGCTGAACTGCGCCTGGCTGCATCCGGGCCAGGCGGCCGAGGTTTTGCTTGACGGTCAGTCGCTGGGCTGGATCGGGCAGTTGCATCCGGCCCTGGTGGACCAGCTCGATTGGCCTCAGTCGGCTTTTGTCGGCGAATTCGAAGTCGAGGGCTTGACCCGCCGCCAGGTGCCCGTATTCACGGAAATGTCGCGTTTTCCTGCGGTGCGTCGCGACCTGTCGTTGATTCTAAACGAAGATGTGGCCGTGGCCGACGTGGTTGAAGAGGTGCGGCGTTGTGGAGGCGAACTGGTTCGCCGAGTCATTGTTTTCGACCTCTATCGCGGCCCGGGTGTGGAAAATAACTGCAAAAGCTTGTCTATTGGCTTGATTATTCGCGAAGTTTCGCGCACTCTTAAGGACGCCGAGGTTGAGGCCTTGATCACAAAAGTGGTCGCCGGCCTGGAGTCTCGGTTCGAAGCCAAGTTGAGAGGATAAGGGGATGTCATTGACCAAAGCGGACCTTGCAGCCACCTTGTTCGAAGAAGTTGGGTTGAACAAACGTGAGGCCAAGGAGTTTGTCGACGAGTGGTTTGAAACCATTCGTGAGGCGCTGGAGGCTGGGGAGGCGGTGAAGCTTTCGGGCTTCGGTAATTTCCAGTTACGTGACAAGGGGCAACGTCCGGGTCGCAACCCGAAAACGGGGGAAGAGATCCCGATTTCGGCGCGTCGTGTCGTCACCTTCAAGCCGGGTCAGAAACTGAGAGCGAGAGTCGAAGCATATGCTGGATCCGGGGAGTAACCAGGAGCTTCCGCCAATCCCGGCCAAGCGCTATTTCACCATCGGTGAAGTCAGCGAGTTGTGCGGGGTCAAGCCACATGTCCTGCGTTACTGGGAGCAGGAATTCCCACAGCTCAAACCGGTCAAGCGGCGCGGCAATCGTCGCTACTATCAGCGCCACGATGTCCTGATGATTCGCCAGATCCGGAGCCTGCTTCATGAGCAGGGTTTTACCATCCTCGGTGCTCGCCAGCGCCTGGAAGGCGTCAAGGCCCAGGACGATGTCTCTCGCTCGCAGCAGCTGGTGCGCCAGATCCGTTCCGAGCTGGAAGAAGTCTTGCACGTCCTCAGGCGCTGATGGCAAGACCGCATGGCCTGATTCGGGCCAGCAATTTGGGCGAATCAGACGCCAGTTTTCGCGATACAATACGCAATTGCACGTTTGCACCCGCGATCCAAGTTTTCGGTCGGAGCGTAGCGCAGCCTGGTAGCGCACCACAATGGGGTTGTGGGGGTCGGGAGTTCGAATCTCCCCGCTCCGACCATTTTCATACCTGACAAGCCGGATTGGCTGTTAACACTCGCCAAGCGCTCACGGTTTGTTTATTCTCTTGAGCTTAACTACGCACTCCGCCGGCGGTGCCGGCTTCAGTCAGACTCGGAGTCGAGTGTCTATGAAAGAACCTAGCAAAGTAGTGAACATGCCCGATATTGCCAGCCATGCCAAGGCCCAGGTGGCCGGCAAGCTGGACTGGGTGGGAATGAACCACATCGAACTGCCTGTTTTCCTGGACGGTCCAGGGGGCACTCGTACCCAGACATCGGCACTGGTCAGTGCTTTCGTGGATCTGGCCAGGCCTGAGAAGCGCGGCATTCACATGTCACGACTGTATCTGCATCTCGATCGTGCGCTCGCCGAGCACAGCCTGACGCCATTGGCGCTGCGTCACCTGCTGCGTGACTTCCTCGGTTCGCACGAAGATCTGAGCACCCGGGCGATGGTGCGGTTGGACTTTGATTACATGCTCCGACGCAAATCGCTGGTCAGCGACAATACGGGTTGGAAAAGCTACCCGATCAGCCTGATAGCCCGCCTCAACGGCAAGGCGTTCGAGCTCGAGATGGCTGTTCAGGTGGTCTACTCGAGCACTTGCCCATGCTCGGCAGCACTTGCTCGCCAGTTGATCCAGGAGCAGTTCAAGAGCGACTTCGGCAACCGTGACGCGGTTGATACAGAGAACGTGCTGCAGTGGCTGGGTAGCGAGCAGGGAATCGTTGCCACACCGCACAGTCAGCGCAGCGCCGCCGACATACGGATCAAACTGGCACCAAGCTTCGAGGCCTTTCCCTTTGTCGAAACCATCGACCTGATAGAGAGCACGCTCAAAACGCCGGTGCAGTCAGCGGTCAAGCGCGAAGATGAGCAGGCCTTCGCCCTGCTCAATGGCCAGAATCTGATGTTTTGTGAAGATGCTGCTCGTCGCGTGCAGACGGCGCTGCAGGCCGAAGATCGAATCACGGACTACTGGGCACGCTGCAGTCACTTTGAAAGCCTGCACCCGCACAACGCCGTAGCCATCGTGACCAAGGGAGTGGAAGACGGGTACCAGCCGATTGACGGCCATCCCAGAGGCTGGGTCGAATAGCGCTCAGTCGGGCAACAGTCGCAGCCCGACCTGGGTGTCGGGCAAGGCCAGGCCGAGTGATTCCGCCTCGGGATCAGCCCAGGCCTGGCCGATCACTGCACCGGTTTCGCTGTCAACCACGTTCAGGCGAAGCATCACCTCGTCGCCGTCATGCAGCTCGACTATCTCCAGGTCCACCTGGAAACCCAGCGCCATGCCGGCGGCGTCCAGTGGCACCATCGGTAAGCCGGCTTCCAGGCTGAATTCCCTTGCCAGTCGCCAACTGTCGCCCTCCCGGCGCCCAGCCCAGCCTGAATAGCTTCGGGTCCGCACGAAGCGATGAATCTGATCGGCTGCCAGCGCATCACCTGTTTCGATATCAACCAGGCGGTCGGCAATCACCAGACGGGAACCGTTGAACGCGATTTCCTTGAGCAGGCCGGTCGCCTGGTCTGGTCCAAAGCGGCAGGTTTCAGGATCGGTCTCGCCGACGAATCCATTGTTGCCAAGTGAAAAGCGCATGTCACAGCGATGACGGGGTTGCCCGGACTCATCCAGGGGGGCGAATGCGCCATTGGCGCGGCCATCGCTTGCAGCCGTCATGGCAACAAGAAAGTGCCGCGGTGGGCCGTCGCCCTGGCGCTGGCTTAGCGTGAACCCTGCCTGGCCAATCTGGCTTGAGGGCAATGTCTCAACGGTGATCCACAGGGGCGGCTCTCCAGCTTCTCGTTGGCGGCGGTTGCGGCTGGCCAGGTACTCGCCGGGCAGGGTCCGGCCCAGCTCCAGCAATGCGCGGGCCTCTGCGGTGGCAGTGCTGGCCGGTCGTTCGGGCGCGCTGGCGCAGGCTCCCAGCAGCAAGACCAGGACGACCGGGCCAAGATGGCGGATCAAGGATCGCTCCGTTCGGGCAAGAGCAGGTAGGGGTCGACCCGGGTATTTCCGACGTTGATGCGCCAGTCAAGGTGCGGTCCGGTTGCGCGGCCGGTGGCGCCAACCTTGCCGATCAGGTCGCCTTGCTCAACGCGCTGTCCTTCCTCGACCGAGATCGCGCTCAAATGCAGGAAGGCAGACACCAGTCCATGGCCGTGATCGATGAAAAGCGTGCCGCCGGAAAAATACATGTCCGGGTGGGTCAGGCTGATGATTCCGCCGGCCGGCGCAAGTACCGGCGTGCCAGTGGGGGCGGCAATGTCAAGGCCCCAGTGTGGGTTGCGCGGCTGGCCATTGAGAATGCGCTGGCTGCCGTAAACGCCGGTGATCCGGCCATGGACTGGCCAGATCCAGCCGCCGATCCAGTCGGTGCGCGCATCGCGGCGTTCTCGCGCGCGACGAGTCATTGCCGCCTCGTTGCGAATTCGCTCCAGGACCGAGTGGGGCGGCGTGACATGAGCGCTGTCAAGGCCGTCGATACGCTGGATATCGAATTCGCGCTCGGCCGGTTGAACGGTCTTCTGCCAGGACTGGCCGTCGGGCATGGTGACCCGCAGTTCGCGCGGCCTGGTATCGTCGCGATCGAAGCCGAACACGAAGTGCCCGTCGTTCGACACCATCAGCCTGTCTCCATCCAGTTCCACGGTGCTGCCTGCCGGTCCCTGGCCAGAAATCAGGCCACCCTGAACCATCTCGCCCTCGAGTTGAACCCTTGGAGCGTCATTGGCCCAGGAGGCTGCGATCAATAGCAGCGCGACCGTGGCGCAGCCAAGCTTGAGTATTGATTGCCTGGCTCGCATGTCAAGCTCCACTGCCGCGACGGATGGTCAGGGTCTGGCCAGGCCGAAGGACGCTGTTTTCGTTAAGCCCGTTCCAACGCATCAGGTCGGCCAGTCGGACCTGGTGGCGGCGTGCGATCAGCCACAGCGAATCACCGTTGCGGACCGTGTACTCGGTGGTGGTGGCGGTATTGGCGCTTGGCGAGGGCGCACCACCTGGGCTTTCCATGTGGATAACCAAGCGCTGGCCGGGTCGGATGAGGCTGCTGGAGCCCATGCCGTTCCAGCGCTGGATATCGGTCACGCTGACCCGGTAGTTGCGTGCGATCAGCCACAGGCTCTCGCCCGGTCTGACCTGGTGCTGGAAGCGGCGGGTTGGCAAAAGCCGCTGCTGCAGGCTGGCCAGCTCCTGGTAGCGGTCGGCATAGGCCGAGTTTTCCGGAATGACGCCGTGGCCCGGCAAGCGCAGTACCTGCCCGATCGACAACATGTCGCCATTGAGGCCGTTGGTTTCGCGCAAGGCCCGAACGCTGGTGTTGTGGCGCTGAGCCAGGCCCGACAGCGTGTCGCCGCGGCGCACCGAGATTTCCTGCCAGACCAGCGTGTCGCTGCCATTGAGCGAGGGCAGGGTGTCGAC
>SLQY01000156.1 GCA_007131235.1 Wenzhouxiangella sp. | reverse complement strand
CAATTCTGGATTCCTGGAAACCATGGCATGACCTTCCAACCCGCCGCGGCGCGGGCCGGTGCAAATATCGCGCTGGTCAAGTACTGGGGCAAGCGCGATGCTCGTCTCAATCTGCCGGCCGCCGGTTCGGTATCCGTGACCCTGTCGGCACTGTTCACCGAGACCCGGCTGGAGCCGCTTGCGGACAGCGCCGCTGCAGACACGCTCACGATCAATGGCGAAGTGGTTGCAGCCGATCGCGCCAGCGCCGTGCTTGAGCTGATGCGTTCCCTGGCCGGCACCGGGCCGGCCTTTCGGATCGAAAGCCGCAATAATTTTCCTACCGGGGCAGGCCTTGCTTCTTCGGCCTCGGCATTTGCCGCCCTGGTCATGGCCGCCGATCGGGCGCTGGGGCTGGATTTGCCGAAAGCGCGGTTGTCCGAGCTGGCACGGCGCGGCTCCGGCTCGGCAGCGCGGTCGATATTTGGTGGTTTTGTTGAAATGCTGCCCGGCACCTTGTCCGATGGCAGCGATGCCGTGGCCCAACCGCTTGCCGCCAGCGAGCATTGGCCGCTGGAAGTGGTTGTTGCCATCACTGCGGCCGGGCCCAAGGCAGTCTCATCGACCAACGGCATGAATCACACCATGCAGACCTCGCCTTACTATCCGTCCTGGGTGGCTTCCGTGGCCGATGACCTGGACGCGGCGCGCACGGCCATCGCGGACCGTGACTTCCAGCGCCTGGCCGATGTGGGTGAATTCAGCGCCCTGAAGATGCACGCCTCGGCCCTGGCGGCCCGGCCCGGGCTGCTGTACTGGAACCCGGCCACGCTGGCCTGCATGCAGCGCATACGCGAGCTTCGCGCTGCGGGCACGGCCGCTTTCTTTACCGTTGATGCCGGTCCCCAGGTCAAGGCCATCTGTCTGCCGGAAGCAGCGGATCAAGTCGCCGTGCAATTGGCCGAGCTGCCGGGCGTGACCAGGGTGGTCAAAAGCAGCCTGGGGCAGGGTGCCGAGGTGCTGCCGTGAAGCAGGTCCATGCCCGGGCACCCGGCAAGGCCGTGCTGCTGGGCGAATATGCCGTTACCCTGGGCGCGCCGGCCCTGGCCCTGGCCGTCGATCGCCAGGCCTGCGTGACGCTGACCTGCTGTCAGCCCGGGGACTGTGCGCTGAGCGCTCCCCAACTCGGGGTCACCGAACTGGATTTTCGGGCCGAGCCGTCTGGCCAGCTGGTCTGGAACGTGGATCATCCGGGCTGGGAGGCCGTGGCGCGTACGGCATCGCTGTTGAGCTTGCTGCACAAGCTGGCCGTTGAACATTTCGGAGATCCCGGTCCCTACCGGATCGAGATCGATACCTCGGCACTTTTTGCCAGACATGCCGACACCCAGGTCAAGCTGGGCTTGGGCTCGAGTTCTGCCGTCGCCGTGGCCCTGGATGCGGCTCTGCGTTGCCTGTGCAGTGGCAGCAGTCGCTCGGGCTTGTCCATGGACGCACTGAAACGATTGCTTCAGCCCTATCGCCGCGACCAGGATGGGCGTGGCAGCGGCATCGACCTGGCGACCTCGCTATGCGGAGGGGTGATCAGCTACCAGCGCGAGGGCGAGCATGTGGAGGTCAAGCGTGTTTCGCTGCCGGCAGACCTGGCCCTGCTGCTGGTCTGGACCGGCGAACAGGCTTCAACACCGCGCCTGCTGGCTGCCTTCGATGCCTGGCGCGAACGCTCGCCGCAGTCGGCCGAGGAGCTGATGGCACAGATGCATGCGAGCTGTCTTGCCGGTCAGCAAGCACTGGAGCAGAACGATAGTGAAGCCCTGCTCACCCAGTTCTCCGTCTACGGACAGCTAATGGGTACAATGGGCGGCCTGATGGGCGCGGAAATTATCACGCCGGTACTTGAGGGAATCGCCGCCCAGGCTGGCCGTCTTGGCGTTGCCTGCAAGCCGAGCGGTGCCGGTGGCGGCGATCTGGCCTTGCTCGCCAGCGCCGATCCCGGTCGTCTACATGAGCTGCGTTCCTGGCTCGAAGACCGGGGACTGCTTGTTTTCGCGCCGGGCCTGGACGATTGCGGCGTGCGAGCTGATTGGCGCGACCTGAACTGAACCAACCAACGCCTGGACTTTGCGAGTGGCATGATGGACCGATCGAGAATTCCGCAGTTCTACAAGATGACCGTGCCGGAACGGGTGCGCACCGTGCGCGACCGCGGTCTGCTTGGGCCCGAGGATTACCAGAGCCTGCAGTCCGGTCGGCATACCTTGTCGATTCAGCTGGCCGACAAGATGATCGAGAACGTCATCGGGGTCATGGGCCTGCCGGTTGGCCTGGGCCTGAACTTCCTGATCAACAACAAGGATTATGTCGTGCCGCTGGTGGTCGAAGAGCCGTCCATCGTGGCAGCCCTGGGGTCGGCGGCGAAGCTGGTCCGTCAGGCGGGCGGCTTCGAAGTGGAATCGCAGGAGCCGCGCCTGATCGGCCAGGTCCAGATCGTCGATGTGCCCGATCCGTCGGGCGCGCGCTCGGCCCTGCTGCAGCGCAAGGCCGAGATTCTCAACCTGGCCAACAGCATGCACCCGAAGATGATCGCCCGCGGTGGCGGTGCCAAGGATATCGAGGTGTTCATTCACCCGTCGCAAGGGCCGGGCGGCGACATGGTGGTGCTGCACCTGCTGGTTGATACCTGCGACGCCATGGGTGCCAACCTGGTCAATACCATGTGCGAGGGTGTGGCCTCGCTGGTTGAAAATATCGCCCAGGGTCGCGTCTTCCTGCGCATTCTGTCGAACCTGACCGACCGCGCCCTGGTGCGGGCCCGGGTTCGCATTCCAACCGCCCTGCTGACTGGCAAGGGCTTTGATGGCCAACAGGTGCGCGATGGCATCATCGTTGCCAACGACTTCGCCCGTGTCGATCCCTACCGCGCTGCCACCCATAACAAGGGCATCATGAACGGCATCGATGCCGTCTGCCTGGCCACCGGCAACGACTGGCGGGCCATCGAGGCCGGTGCCCATGCCTATGCCGCGCGCGGCGGTCGCTATACCTCCTTGACCAAGTGGGCGGCGGCCGACAACGGCGACCTGGTCGGCGAGCTCGAAGTGCCGATCAAGGTGGGCATCGTCGGCGGTCCGCTGCAGACCAACCCGACCGTGGCCCTGAACCTGCGCATGCTGGGCGTGGAATCGGCGCGCGAACTGGCCGAAGTCATGGGTGCAGTGGGGCTGGCCCAGACTTTCTCGGCCGTACGAGCGCTGGTTACCGAGGGTATTCAGCAAGGTCACATGACCCTGCACGCGCGCAGCGTGGCAACGGCTGCCGGTGTGCCGCCAGACCTGTTCGATACCGTGGTCGAGCGCCTGATTGCTTCCGGCGAGATCAAGATCTGGAAGGCCGAGGAGGTGATGGCCAGCGTGCGCGAGCAAAGCGCACCCGGCAAGCGGGTCAGCGAAGGCGAAACCCTGGAAGGCGAGGCCCTGGGTGCCGGACACGGCAAGATCATTCTGCTTGGCGAGCACTCGGTGGTTTACGGACGGCGCGCAATTGCCGCGCCCGTGCCGCTGGCCATCCAGGCGCGTATCGAGGACACCCGCGAGGGTATCGACCTGATCATCCCGCGCTGGGGCGTGGAGCAGCGCCTGGACTTCAAGGCCAAGCGGCCGCCTTCGTTCATCCGCTCGCTGGAGCGCCTGCTTCAGCAGCTCGGCCTGGAAGGGCGCAGCATGCGCATCGAGATTTTCCCCAACGTACCGCGTGCGATGGGCCTGGGTGGCTCGGCCGCGCTGGCCGTGGCCGTGATCCGGGCGATGAACCTGCACTTCTCTCTCGACCTGGATGACGAGCGCATCAACGAGCTGGCTTTCGAGTCCGAAAAAGTCGCCCATGGCACGCCCTCGGGGCTGGACAACACGCTGGCGACCTTTGGCCAGTTCACGTTGTTCCGGTCCGGCGAGCAGCCGCTGCGCGAAGTCATCACCGTCGACAAGCCGCTGCCGATCGTGATTGGCATGAGTGGTGTCGAGAGCCTGACCGCGCGCACCGTGGCCCGGGTGCGCGCAGCCTGGCAGAAGAATCCGGATCTCTATGAGCGCATTTTCGACGAAATCGATACCCTGGTCGGCCATGGCCTGACGGCCCTGGGCACGGCTGACTACGACACCCTTGGCGAGATGATGAATGTCTGCCACGGCCTGCTCAACGGCTTGCAGGTTTCGAGCTGGGAGCTGGAAGAGCTAATCCAGATCGCCCGTGCCAACGGCGCGGTGGGGGCCAAGCTCACCGGCGGCGGTGGCGGCGGGTCAATCATCGCCCTGTGCCCCGAAGACAGTGGCCGGGTTGCCCGGGCCATTCGGGCAGCCGGCTACCATGCCCTGGAGGTCAACATTGGCGCATCCTGAAGCGGCCGGTCCGGCGCGAGTCGTATCCTCCGATGCCGAGGCCCTGATCCTGGTCGACGAAAACGACCGTGAGCTGGGCGTGATGTCGAAGGGTCAGTGCCACGATGGCGAGGGCATACTGCATCGCGCCTTCTCGGTATTCCTGTTCGACCCCGATGGGCGATTGCTGATCCAGCAACGCGCGCCCGGCAAACGCCTGTGGCCCGGCTACTGGGCCAATAGCTGCTGCTCACATCCGCGCGCCGGTGAAACCATGGCCGAAGCCACTGTGCGGCGCATGGAAGAGGAACTCGGCGTTGCCAGCGAACCAACCTTCATCTACAAGTTCCGCTACCAGGCCCACTACCGCGACCTTGGATCGGAACACGAACTATGCTCGGTCTACCTCGGCCGGGTGCAGCCCAACGCGCTGAAACCCAACCCGGAAGAGCTGGCTGCCTGGCGCTTCCTGCCGGCATCAGACGTCGACACCCTGGTCGCCAATCCCGCCCAGCCCGTCGCACCCTGGTTCCGCATGGAATGGCAAACCCTGCGCCAACAACACCCCGACATCCTCTCCACCTACACAACCCCCTGACGGCCTAGCGCAGACCGTTAAGCGCGTGCGGCCGGGGACCATGCCCGATCCACCACCAAAACCCGCAATAAACCCGGATTCCTTCAAGGATTGATACGACGCAAATGCTGGCCAACCACCAGCCACGATCCCAGAATGCCGAACAGGCCACTGCCGAGAATCAACAAAGCGGTAATTTCCGGCGCCGGCGGATAGAGCTGGAAATGGGTGTGGTAACTGCCACTCAACCGCGCAATCGGGGTGGCCAGCACGACCAATCCGATACGAACCAACAGCCAGGCCAGGAACCCGCCCAGCAACCCGTACCACAGACCGGTATATAAAAACGGCCGACGAATGAACGCCGCCGTAGCGCCCACCAGGGCCATGACCTCGATTTCCTCGCGCCGGTTCTGGATGTCCATGCGAATGGTGTTGGCGATGATAAACGCCACCCCAACTGCGAACAGCGCGGCCAGCAGGCTGACCAGTTGCTGGATCACGGCCAGGATGGCATCAAGCCGCTCCAGCCACTGCAAATCGACAATCACCAGGTCGATGCCGGCCTCACGCTCAAGGCGACTGGCCAGCGTGGCCACCACCACCTCCGTCTCCGGCGTGATTTCCAATACCCAGGGCAGCGGGTTGTCGGTGATCTGGTCACCGAGATCGCCCAGGTTGAGCTGGCCGGACAGCTCGTGCAGTCCCTCATCCGGGCTGATGGGATCAACCGCGGCAATTTCCGGCCAGCTGGTCAGTCGGCTGGCCAGGCGCTGAGCCTCGACGGCTTCAACCTCCGGTTCGAGAAAAACCGACAGCGTATCCAGCCGCTCCCAGCCCTGGCCGATGCGCTCGACGTTGTCGATGGTCACATGCAGCGCAGTCGGCAAGGTCAGGGCGACGGCCAGCACGATCACGGTCATGCTCGAAGCGATCGGCTGGCGCGTCAGCGAGCCCAGTGAGGAAAGCAGGCTGAAGGCATGACGCCGCGCCCACGCCCGCAGGCCGGCGGCACCGGGCAGGGTCTCGTAGCCGCTGCGGCGGGCGCTACTTGCCATGGCTTTCACCTGCAAGCGTTTGCCTGGCCGGCAGATCATCGACCATTTCCCCGCCCTTGAGCACCAGCACGCGCTGACCGAGCTGACGGATCAGGTCAAGATCATGGCTGGCTATGAGCACCGTCACCCCGAGCTCGTTGAGCTGCAGAAAGTAACGCATCAGTTCGGCCGACATGTCCGGGTCGAGGTTGCCGGTGGGTTCATCAGCAAGGATCAGCGGCGGCTTGGTAATGATCGCCCGGGCAATGCCGACGCGCTGCTGCTCGCCGCCGGAGAGCATGGGCGGAAACATCTTTTCCTTGTCCAGCAGTCCGACCTTGTCCAGCGCAGCTCGCACCCGGCGACGAATCTCGCCGTAGGACAGGCCGGCAATCATCAAGGGCAGGGCGACGTTATCGAACACGCGCTTGTCGGACAGCAGGCGGTGGTCCTGGAAAATCACGCCGATGCGACGGCGCAGATAGGGAATGTGGCGTCGCGCCAGCTTGCCGACGTTACGCCCTTCGAACAGCACCTGGCCGCGGCTGGGCCGCTCGAGCAAGGCAATCAGCCGCAAAAGCGTGGACTTGCCGGCCCCCGAATGCCCGGTCAGAAAAGCCAGTTCCCCCCGATCAAGAGCGAAGTTCACATCACTCAGCGCCTGAATCCCCCCCGGGTAGCGCTTGGCCACATGTTCAAAACTGATCATTGGAGTGGAGGGAGTCAGGACAGAGAACGGTAATTGGTAGTTTAACAGTGAATAGCGGGTTTCCGTTCCAGAACCAGAATGGACACGGGTTCAGCGGTGAATTGAGCAGACAGGGCTGGATCAAGCAATGGAGAATCCCTCAGCATGGACCCCGGCCACGTTGGACCGGGCTACAAGAGCTGGCGTCCTCCAAGTTGTAGCCCGGCCCAGCGCAGGTCGTAGAAAGGGTGCGGCTTGCCATCGGCAAGATGCGCTCGTCCGCAATTCGTAGCCCGGCCCAGCGCAGGTTGGAGGGCAGGTGCGGTTTGCCGTAGGCAAGAAGCGCCTGGCCGGAAACCGTTAAGCGCGTGCGGCCGGGACCCATGTCTGAAAAATCCGGGAATTCCCTCACTGCCGCTTCACCAAAACGCACCCCCCAAACACCCTCTCCGGTCTTCCCTCTGCCCCTGCTTTCAAGCCAACAACTGGCTCATGCTCAGAATCGGCAACATGATTGCCAGCACGATGTACAGCACCATCAGGCCGACCAGCAGAATCAAGGCCGGCTGAAGCACCGCCAGCAATACGGTGGTGGCTGACTGCAAGTCGCGTTCCTGGATGGCGGCGGCATGCTCGAGCATGGGGGCTAACTCGCCGCTGCGTTCGCCGCCGGCGATCAGGCGCCGGGCCATGGGTGGCAGCCAGGATGAGTGTTCCAGCGCCCGGGTCAGCGAAACACCTTCCCTGACCTGCGCTGCGGCCCGCTCGATATCGCGGCGCACCACCGTGTTCTGAACCACGCTGCCGGCCACGCGCAGCGCTTCGACCAGCGGCACGGCACTCGCCGTCAGGATGGCCAGGGTGCGCGTGAAACTGGCCGTCTGGCGCGCCCGAACCAGCCTGCCGACAACCGGCAGCCGCAGCAGCATGGCATCAAAGCGAACACGCGGTCCGGGCCGGCGCAGGGCCATGGCCGCCAGGAACAAGGCGCCGGCCAAAGCAGCCAGCAGCCACAGCCCCCAGTTGGCAACAAAGTCCGACAGGGCAAGCAGGCTGACCGTCAGCAAGGGCAGCTCCTGGGCCGTTTGCTCGAACACCCCGATAACCCGTGGCACGACAAAGGCGATCAGGCCCCACACCACGGCCAGGGCGATCAGCGCCAGCAGCAAGGGGTAGATCAGGGCCAGGCCGATGCCGCGGTTCATTTCCTCGCGTTGCTCGGCATAGTCGGCCAGACGTTCGAGTACCGACTCCATCCGCCCGGCGCGCTCGCCGGCCGAAACTGCCGCGGTGTACAGCGTGGGGAACAGGCGTGGATGCTCGGCCATGGCCGCCGACAGGCTCTGGCCTTCCATCACCCGGGCGCGAATGGCACCCAGCTGGCGACGCTGGGCGCTGGAATCGGTCTGCTCGACCAGCACGCTCAACACTTCTTCCAGGGTCAGGCCGGCCTTGAGGAGGGTAGCGAGCTGGCGCAACAACAAGGCCCGATCGCGACCGCCGCCCAGGGCAACCCAGCCGGTGCCGGCCGGCTCGGTCTTGACTGCCTGGATTTCCAGCGGAATCAACCCACGCTCGCGCAGCTGGGCGCGCGCGGCACGGGCGGTGTCGGCCTGGACCACGCCGCGGGTGGCCTTGCTCCCGCTTAGCGCCTGGTATTCAAACGCGCCCATCAGCCGGTCCGGGTCACCCTGAGGACTTCCTCCAGCGAGGTCACGCCAGCCAGGGCCTTGCGCCAGCCGTCTTCGAACATCGACGGGCTGAGTTCGCGCGCCAGGCTGTCCAGGTGGGCCTCGGCGGCACCGTCGTGAATGAGCTGACGCATGGCTTCGTTGACCGGTACCAGCTCGTAGATGCCGGTGCGACCGCGGTAGCCGGAACTGCCGACGGCAAGATCGGCGCGCGGTCGATACAGGGTCTGGTCGCGGTCGGCGGCCAGTCCCAGGCGGGCCAGCTCGGCCTGCCCAATCCGGTAGCTTTCGCGCTGCTCGGGATCGAGCACCCGCACCAGGCGCTGGGCCAGGGTGCCGATCAGGCTGGAGGCGAGCAGGAAGGGTTCGATGCCCATATCGACCAGGCGTGTGATGGCACCGACGGCGGTGTTGGTATGCAGGGTGGAGAGCACCAGGTGGCCGGTCAGGCTGGCCTGGACCGCGATGCGCGCGGTTTCCAGGTCGCGAATCTCGCCGACCATGACCACGTCCGGATCCTGGCGCAGAATGGCACGCAGGCCGCGGGCAAAGGTCAGGTCGACCTTGGGGTTGACCTGGGTCTGGCCGATCCCGTCGAGGTCGTACTCGATGGGGTCTTCCACGGTCATGATGTTGCGGCTGCGATCATTGAGCCTGAGCAGCGAGGCATACAAGGTGGTGGACTTGCCCGAACCGGTCGGCCCGGTTACCAAAAGGATGCCGTGCGGACGGGCAATCAGCTCGGCCATGCGCCGCTCGGTGTCCGCGTCCATCCCCAGCTCGACCAGGTCAAGACGCCCGGCCTGCTTGTCGAGCAGGCGCAGGACCACGCGCTCGCCGTGGTTGGAGGGCAGGGTGGAGACACGCACATCCACCGGGCGACCGGCAATCTTCAGGCCGATGCGGCCGTCCTGGGGAACGCGCTTCTCGGCGATGTCCAGGCGCGACATGACCTTGATGCGCGAGGTGATCAGCGCGGCCAGGGCGCGGGCCGGGGCCATGACTTCGCGCAGCACGCCGTCGACCCGGAAACGAATCGAGAGACGGTCCTCGAACGGTTCGAAGTGAATGTCGGACGCGTTTTCGCGAATGGCCTGGGTGAGCACCCCGTTGATCAGCCGGATGATGGGCGCATCATCTTCGCTTTCGAGCAGGTCAGCCGGCTCGGGCAGGTCATCGGCCAGCCGGGCCAGGTCCAGGTCCTCGCCGATATCCTCGGCCACCTGGCGCGCGGTGTCGTCACCGGATTCGTACAGCCGGGTGACCAGCAGATCGAACTCGCCGGCCGGAATCTTTTCCAGCGCAATGGGCCCGCTCAGGCGTCGGCGAACTTCCTGTACCGCAAGTACGTCGACCGGCT
>SLQY01000259.1 GCA_007131235.1 Wenzhouxiangella sp. | reverse complement strand
TACCCGGGAAAGTGAACTGGTTCACGCTGCGGCCAGGCTGCGGTCAGGCCGACTACGGCCCTACAACCACTGGTCCAGAACAACGTCCAGCTCTGCGGCAGTCACTTCGCCAAGGTGCTGCCAGCGAATGATGCCGTCGCTGTCGACCAGGACCGTGTAGGGCAATGCGCCGGCACTGTTGCCCCAGGCTCGCTGGGTGTTGAGGACATCGGCCGCTCCGATCAGGATCGGGTAGCTGATCCCTAACTCGTCGACAAAGTCGCGGACCGGTCCGGGATCATCAATGGCAATGCCGATGACCGCGAGCCTGTCGGCATGGGTCAGGCTGACCTCCTGAAGCAGCGGCATTTCGCGGCGGCAGGGTGCGCACCAGGTGGCCCAGAAATTCACCAGGATGGCCTGCTCCTGGAAATCATCGACACTGACCCAGGCACCATCCAGGCTGCCGTGCCGGAAGGCAGGCCTGGGATCCCCTACCGCGGCACCCTGGACCCCGACCGGCGGCGGTTCGGGACGGGTCAGCCAGGCCAGACCTACACCACCAATGAGTCCCGTCACCGCGACCAGCACAAAAAGAATCCAGGTGCGAGGCATCAGCCAGCCTCATCCAGTAAAGCCAGGAAACGCGAAGGCGCAAGGAATCCAAAGCTGCGCAGGTGACGCAGTTCTTCACCGTCGCGGAAGAACAGGTAGGCCGGCGGACCAATCAGGCCGAAATGGGTCAGGATGGCCTGGTGGTCGCCGCTGTAGTCGGTCACATCGATCTTGATCAGGCTGAAGTCGCGCATCCTGGCAGCCACCTGGGGATCGGGGAAGGTCCTGCGCTCCATGCGCACGCAGTCCACACACCAGTCGGCGTAAAAGTCGAGGAACACCGGTTGGTCGGCAGCCGCGATTGCTTGCTGAAGTTCATCGAGGGTTTCGACCCGGTGAAACTCCGGCTGGCTTGCGCTGCTGCTGACCGCGCCCGCGCGCAGATGGTTCAGCGGCCGCAGCCAGTCGTTGCCGCCGGACAGGGCACCGACGAACTGGATCGCGCCCAGGATCAGCAGCATCATGCCCAGGCCCTGCCAGAGTTTGCGCCAGCCTGAAGCATGCTCCGGCAATCGTGTCAGTGCACCCAGGTAAACGGCGCAGGCGATGGCAAGCGCACCCCACAGCAGCATGGTGACCGCAGGCGGGATCACGCGCTCGAGCATCCAGATCGCCAGCGCCAGCAGGCCGACGCCGAATACGGCCTTGACCGCATTCATCCACGCCCCGGCCCGGGGCAGCAGACGACCGGCCGAAGTACCCCAGATGACCAGTGGGATGCCCATGCCAATGGCCATGGCGAACAGGGCTGCGCCGCCCAGCACCGCGTCGCCGGTCTGGCCAATGTAGATCAGTGCACCCATCAGGGCCGGCGCAACACAGGGGCCAACCACCAGCGCCGACAGCGCGCCCATGATCGCTGCGCCGAGCAAGGTGCCGCCTTCGGCGCGGTTGGACCACTCGTTCAGGCGGGTTTGCAGGCTCGGCGGGAGCTGCAACTCGTAGAACCCGAACATGGCCAGCGACAGCAGTACAAACAAAAAAGCGAAGCTGCTGAGGATGACGGGGTGCTGGAACAGCGCCTGCAGGTTCTGGCCGAAGAGGCCGGCGATAACGCCGAAAGCGGTGTAGACCAGGGCCATCGCGAGTACGTAGACCAGCGACAGGCGGAACGCCCGGCCGGTCGTCATGCGCTCACCCTCACCGGCGATCAGACCGGACAGAATGGGAACCATGGGGAAGACGCAGGGAGTAAAAGCCAGCAGGATGCCTGCCAGCAGGAACAGGCTCAAGGCCAGTAACGGTGTTCCATCCAGGGCCTGGGCCAGGCGGTCCTGTTCGGCGGCCGGGCGGGCCGCTGCCGGTTCTGCGGCCAGTGTCTGTGGACGGATATCGGCATCACTGGGTGGCAGATCGACACTCAGGCTGCGCGTCATCGGTGGAAAACAGATGCCGTTTTCCCAGCAGCCCTGGAAGTCGGCACTCAGCGTGACTTGCCGAGCAGGGCCGGCGGGACGTGACAGATGCACCGCGATCTCGACTTCGCCGAAGTAGACCTCGGTATCGCCGAAGAACTCGTCATGCATGGCCTGGGCCGGTGGCAAATCCCCGCGGACGACCTGGATATCGTCGTCATCGATGCGAAAATCGAAAGCGTGGCGGTACAGGTAGTAGTCGGGTTGGGCAACGAAGCGCACGAGGATCGACCCGGCACCACCGGCAATCGCCTCGAACGAAAACGCTTCCTCAGCCGGCAGGACCGTGGGATCGGCGGTACCCAGCAGGCCAGAGTCACGCCGCGTTGATCTGCCCAGCAGGCTGTCCAGCGAAGAGGCCGGGGCTGTTTCGCGTGGAGGCAGGTTCACCCGGACGCTCTCCCGGTGCGGCGGGTAGCAAACGCCAAGATCGGCACAGCCCTGCGAGCGAACGATCAGCTCGACCCGGCCATCGGCGGGGCGAGCGATCAGGGGTACGATGACCTCGACCTGGCCGCGATAGGTTTCTGTTTCACCAAAGAATTCGTCAACCGTGGCTTCGCCGGGCGGGATCAGCGGTTCGCCCAGGGTCAGGTCCTCGTCGGTCGTGTCGACCCGGAAAGCGTGCCGGTACAGGTAGTAGCCGTCGGCAATCTGCCAGCGCAGAATGACAGCTTCCTCGCCGGCCTGGGCTTGCAGCGCAAACGCGTCCTCGACCGGCAGTAAGTCGTCCGGGTTGATCTGGGCGCTGACGGGTAGCCAGAAAAGCAGCAGCAGGAGGGCGATGATGGTGCGATCAACGGTCATGGTCGGTCCAGGCATGGGCCCAGTCGAAGTAGGCGGGTAGTCCGTCGATGACCGGCAGGACGAGCATTTCCGGCACCTCGTAGGGGTGGATATTCGCCAGGGCGGTTTTCAGCGCTTGCAGCCGCTGCGGCGATGTCTTGATCATCAAGGGGAGCTCCTCGGCGGACTCGATCTGTTGTTGCCACGGATAGATGCTGGTCATCGCGGCACCGATGCTGACACAGGCAGCCAGCCGCTCTTCGACCAGGCTGCGGGCCAGGCGTTCCGCCTGATCGCGGTTTTCGACCGTGGTCATGACCAGCCAGAGTTGAACGTTGTCCAATGCTCGCTCCCGATTTCGTTGATCCAGCAGGGCATTTTAGAACAGGTTCCGGCAGCGCCGTGGCAAGTCGCCGACCGCCCACGGCGACTGCCTGGCAGGCATCGCGAATCGTTGGTCGCAACGATGGCCCTTGAAAAGGGTGGTGCAGGGCTCCATTTGGCATTGCGTATCGGCGCTGTTGAACTTTCCCGCCCTGCGCGGACGGTTCAGAGCAGCGCCCGAGAACCCGATTGGCGCCGTCTGGGCTTTCCCAGCGCCGGCGGCGAAATTTAGGACTTAACCATTTAACGAGTTGATCAGGGAGATTTATCCATGAAACTGCGTCCCTTGCATGACCGCGTCATTGTCAAGCGCGTTGAAGAAGAACGCACCAGCCCGGGCGGCATCGTGATCCCCGATAGTGCAGCAGAAAAGCCCATTCGTGGCGAAGTGCTGGCTGTCGGCAACGGCAAGATTCTCGAGAGCGGCGAACAGCGTGGTCTCGACATCAAGGTCGGCGATAAGGTGCTGTTCGGCAAGTACTCCGGAACCGAAGTCAAGGTTGACGGTGAAGAACTGCTGGTGATGCGCGAAGACGACATCATGGCCGTCATCGAATCCTGAAACAAGCAGCCATTTGCTCAACCTATTGACGCATTGAACTAGAGGAATATCAGAAATGAGTGCAAAGGAAGTCCGTTTTTCCGAAGACGCCCGTAACCGCATTCTCAAGGGTGTAGAAACCCTGGCGCGCGCGGTCAGCGTCACCCTCGGCCCCAAGGGCCGCAACGTCGTCCTGGAAAAGAGCTTTGGCGCGCCCACCGTCACCAAGGACGGGGTCTCTGTCGCCAAGGAAATCGAACTGGAAGACAAGTTCGAGAACATGGGTGCCCAGATGGTCAAGGAAGTTGCTTCCCAGACCTCGGACGCAGCCGGTGATGGCACCACCACCGCAACCGTCCTGGCCCACGCCATGCTGCGTGAAGGCATGAAGGCCGTTGCCGCCGGTATGAACCCGATGGACTTGAAGCGCGGTATGGACAAGGCGGTCAAGGCTGCCACCGCCGAGCTCAAGAAGCTCTCGACCCCGTGCACCGACGACAAGGCGATCGCCCAGGTCGGCACGATCTCGGCCAACTCTGACGATGAAATCGGCAAGATCATTGCCGAGGCCATGAGCAAGGTCGGCAAGGAAGGCGTGATCACGGTCGAGGAAGGCCAGTCGCTGGAAAATGAACTGGATGTCGTCGAAGGCATGCAGTTCGACCGCGGTTACCTGTCGCCCTACTTCGTGACCGACCAGCAGACCATGCAGGTCGAGCTGGAAAACCCCTACATCCTGCTCCACGACAAGAAGATCTCCAACGTCCGCGAACTGCTGCCGGTGCTGGAAGGCGTGGCCAAGTCCGGCCGCAGCCTGCTGATCGTTGCCGAGGATATCGAAGGCGAAGCGCTGGCAACCCTGGTAGTCAACAACCTGCGTGGCATCGTCAAGGTTGCCGCGGTCAAGGCACCGGGCTTTGGTGATCGTCGCAAGGCGATGCTCGAAGACATGGCCATCCTGACCGGCGGCCAGGTGATCAGTGAAGAAGTGGGCCTGAGCCTGGAGAAGACCGACCTGGATTCGCTTGGTGAAGCCAAGAAAATCCAGATCAGCAAGGAAAACACCACCATCATCGACGGAGCCGGTGACGCTTCTGCCATCGAAGGCCGTGTTGCCCAGATTCGGGCGCAGGCTGAAGACGCGACCTCCGACTATGACCGCGAAAAGCTGCAGGAACGCGTGGCCAAGCTGGCCGGCGGTGTGGCCGTGATCAAGGTTGGCGCTGCCACTGAAGTCGAAATGAAGGAAAAGAAGGCCCGTGTCGAAGACGCGCTGCACGCAACCCGTGCCGCTGTCGAAGAAGGCGTCGTCCCTGGCGGCGGTACTGCCCTGGTCCGCGCTCGCAATGCCATCGCCGAGCTCAAGGGAGACAACGAAGATCAGAACGTGGGTATCAAGATCGCCCTGCGCTCCATGGAAGAGCCGCTGCGCAAGATCGTGGCCAATGCCGGCGGTGAGTCGTCGGTCATCCTGGCCAAGGTTGCCGAAGGCTCTGGAAACTATGGCTACAACGCGGCCACCGGTGAGTTCGTCGACATGATCGAAGCCGGCATTCTCGACCCGACCAAGGTGACCCGCTCTGCGCTGCAGAACGCCTCCTCGGTTGCCGGCCTGATGATCACCACCGAGGCCGCCGTGGCCGAACTGCCGCAGAAGGACGAAGGCGGCGGTGCCCCGGACATGGGTGGCATGGGCGGAATGGGTGGCATGGGCGGCATGATGTAAGCACGTCTCCCATTCCCAGCCTTCGCTGGACCAAGGAAAAACCCCGGGCCATCCCGGGGTTTTTTCGTTTCAGTCATGGTTGGTTGGGAGAAGCATCGGGCGGCATCCGCCAGCTCAAGGCCTGGCCGGGACAGATACCACCCAATGCGAAAGTTGGGAGGGGCGGATAGTCGTGCCAGCTTCTTGTCAGTAGTCTTTTCCGTAGCTCGAAAACCGGAAAACGTAAACCGTAAACCGTAAACCGTAAACCTCTCCCCCACCCAACCCGCTAAAATACCCCCATGCAAATCATCATCAACGGACAACCCCGGGACTGCGCTCCCGGGCGGACGGTGGCTGGGCTGCTGGCCGATCTGGGCCTTGCCGAAAAACGCGTGGCCGTGGAGCGAAATGGTGACCTGGTGCCCAAGAGCCTGCATGCCGAGCAGGCGCTGGCCGACGGCGACCGGATCGAAATCGTGCACGCCATCGGTGGAGGTTGAAATGTCAGCATTACCCGAAGATAAGCCCCTGGTCATTGCCGGGCGCGAGTACCAATCACGCCTGCTCACCGGCACCGGCAAGTACGCCGACCTGGAGCAAACCCGCCTGGCAACCGAAGCAGCTGGCGCTGAAATCGTGACCGTCGCGATCCGGCGCAGCAATATCGGCCAGGACCCGAACGAGCCCAACCTGCTTGACGTGCTGCCGCCCGACCGCTACACCATCCTGCCCAATACGGCCGGCTGTTTTAGCGCAGACGATGCGGTGCGCACCTGTCGCCTGGCCCGGGAACTGCTGGACGGGAAAAAGCTCGTGAAGCTGGAAGTGCTGGGCGATCAGAAAACGCTGTTTCCTGACATCACCCAGACCCTGGCCGCGGCCGAAACCCTGGTCGCTGAAGGCTTCGATGTCATGGTTTACACCAACGACGACCCGATCATCGCGCGTCGCTTTGCCGAGATGGGCTGCGTGGCCGTGATGCCGTTAGCCGCTCCGATTGGCTCAGGCTTGGGGATACAGAACCGCTGGAACATCCTGACCATCGTCGAAGAAGCCACCGTGCCTATCCTGGTCGATGCCGGCGTGGGCACGGCTTCCGATGCTGCCATTGCCATGGAGCTGGGCTGTGACGGCGTGCTGATGAATACCGCCATTGCCAGTGCCCGCAACCCGGTGCGCATGGCACGCGCCATGAGGCTGGCGATCGAAGCCGGCCGCGAGGCCTACCTGTCCGGCCGAATCCCGCGCAAGCGCTTCGCCTCGGCCTCATCCCCTCTGGACGGCATGTTCTTCTGACTGTCGTCATCGGCCATGACTGAGAAGCCTGAATTTCTGCGCCGCGTACGCAGCTTTGTGCGTCGTCCGGGTCGGCTGACGCCGGCCCAGGCCGAGGCGTTGCAGGATTTGCTGCCGCGATATTCGGTGGCCGAGGGCGACCTGCGCTGCGCCTTCGAGCGCGAGGCCGAACTGGTGGTGGAAATTGGTTTTGGCAACGGCCAGGCCCTGGCCTGGATGGCCGCCAATGAGCCCGAGCGCAACTTTGTCGGTATCGAGGTGCACGAGCCAGGGGTGGGTCGACTGCTCAGGGCCCTGGCTGCTGACGAACTGAATAATGTTCGGGTGGCGATGCGCGATGCCGTGGAAGTGCTGTCCGAACAGGCCAGGCCGGGCAGTATTGACCAGGTGCGGATCTACTTTCCCGATCCATGGCCGAAAAAACGCCATCACAAGCGACGCTTGATTCAGCCGCTTTTTCTGCGCCTGCTCGCCGAGCGACTCAAGCCCGGTGGCTTGCTGCACCTGGCCACTGACTGGGCACCGTATGCCCAATGGATGATCGAAGCGCTGCTTGAAGTGGACGCGTTCGATAACCTCGGCAGCCCCTGGGTCGAGCGACCGGATTGGCGACCACTGACGCATTTTGAAAAGCGTGGTCAGCGCAAGGGGCATGAGATATTCGATATTCTGGCGGAGAGGAAAGAGCGTTGAGGGATGCCCCTCCGCTCCATCAATCATTTCAAAGTAATCAGACGCCCGTTCGACCAGGCAATACGTTAAGGTAAAGCATCTCTCCCAACCCCTTGACGCGAGACTGAACAAGCAATGGATGGTGGCCTGAGTCTGAGCGGTGACATGATCCTGGTGCTCATGTTGCTGGGGCTGACCGTCTTTCTGTTCGTATTTGAAATCGTCCGGGTCGACATCGCCGCGATCTGCATCATGGTCTTGATTGGTTTGCTGGGCCTGGTGCCTGGCGATCAACTGTTCGCCGGCTTTGCCTCGAATGCGGTGATTTCCATCATCGCGGTGATGATCATCGGTGCCGGACTGGATCGGACCGGGGTGATGAACGTGGTCGCCGGCAGCATCGTCAAGTTTGGCGGGCGATCCGAAGCACGCATCATGTCGATGGTGTCGTCCACCGTCGGCATCAGTTCAGGTTTCATGCAGAATACGGGTGCCACCGCGCTGTTCCTGCCCGTGGTCAGCCGTATTTCCGCGCGTCTCGATCTACCCCTGCCGCGACTGCTTATGCCGATGGGCTTTTGCGCCATTGTCGGCGGCACCATCACCATGGTCGGCTCATCGCCGCTGATCCTGCTCAACGACCTGATTCTGACCTCGAATCGCTCGCTGCCGCCGGGTGCCGAGGCAATGCAGCCGTTCAACCTGTTCGATGTCACCCCGGTGGGTCTGGCCCTGCTGGCCTCGGCCCTGGTTTACTTCCTGGTTCTGGGTAACCGCCTGCTGCCGCGGGTGGAGGCCAAGCGGCCGGCTGCGCCGGGACGCACCAAGAGCTATTTCGCCGAGGTCTACGGAATCGAGGGGGATGTCTATGAGATGCTGGTGACGGTCGATTCACCGCTGGTCGGCATGCGTATTGCCGAGGCCGAGAAACTCGAAGGCGCACCGCTGATGTTGGCGATCCAGAATACCGACAAGCCGCGCCTGGCACCGCCCTCCGATGAGATGATCTGGGTTGGCACGGTACTGGGCGTGATGGGAACGCGCGAACAGGTCGGTCAGTTCGCTCTCGACAATCAACTCAGGTTGCAGCCGCGCCTGCGCACCTTTGGCAACCTGTTCAACCCAACCCGCGCCGGCATTTCCGAGGTCGTCATCCCGCCCGGTTCCCGGCTCATCGGCCAGTCCATTGGCGAAGCGCGGCTGCGGTCCAGGTTTGGTATTTCGGTGTTGGCCATCAACCGTCGCAATGAAATCATCACCGACAAGCTGCGCGGTGAGCCGCTTCAGGTCGGCGATTGCCTGGTCAGCCACTCGACCTGGCGCGACCTTGCCAGCGTGGCCCGCGACAAGGATTTCATTGTCGCGACCGATATTCCGAAGGAGGAACAGCGACCGCAGAAAGTCGTGTTCGCGCTGAGTTTCTTTGGCCTGGCGATGTTCCTGATCCTGTTTACCGATTTCCAGCTCTCGATCGCCTTGCTGGCCGGTGCCGTGGGCATGATCCTGACCGGTGTGCTGAGCATGGACGAGGCCTACCAGTCGGTGAGCTGGAAGACGGTATTCCTGATGGCGAGCCTGATTCCGCTGGGTTTCGCCATGGAAGTGACCGGTACCGCGGCGTGGTTGGCCCAGCAGGCCTTGACCGTATTCGGTGAAATGCCGGAACTGGTGATTCAGATCGTCCTGGTCGTGCTGGCCACGCTGTTTACGCTGGTGATGTCCAATGTCGGCGCGACCGTACTGCTGGTGCCCATCGCCATCAACGTGGCGCTGGCGACCGGCGCCAACCCGGCCATTTACGCGCTTCTGATCGGCCTGGCGACCTCGAATGCATTCATTCTTCCGACCCATCCGGTCAACGCCTTGATCATGGGCCCGGGGGGTTACCAGGTCAAGGACTTCATTCGCGTCGGCGGCATCATGAGCGTGATCTTCCTGGTCGTGATGCTGACCGTGGTCAACCTGCTCTTCTGACGCCGTCCTCTCCACCTGGAAACCCCGCCAGTTCGGCGACTCCCGTGCCATGCGGCAGCGATGGCTCATTCAGTGTCCCGGTACCGGGCAATCAATGCCTCGAGCCGACCATCATCACGTATCCGGGCCAGGGGCGTGCTGCGCTCAGCAAAGCCGAATGATGCCTTCGCGCTCTTCGACGGCGACGGCAGTCAGGCTGGCATTAAGGCAAGGACCGCTGATGCAGCGTCCTTGGGCACATTCAAAAACCGCCCCGTGGGCTGCGCAAACCAGGTGTCCGTCGTTGTCCGTCAGAAATTGATCCGGTGCCCAGTTGAGAGAACGACCCTGGTGCGGGCAAACGTTGAGCCAGGCCC
>SLQY01000177.1 GCA_007131235.1 Wenzhouxiangella sp. | reverse complement strand
TCGCTGGTGCGGATTCGCACGGCGCGTTCGAGCGCTGTGACAAAGATCTTGCCGTCACCAATCCGACCCGAGGCCGCAGTTTCGACAATGGTTTCCACGACCCGCTCGGCCATGTCGTCGGCGACCGCGATCTCAAGCTTGAGCTTGGGCAGGAAGTCGACCACGTATTCGGCGCCGCGATAGAGTTCGGTGTGGCCTTTCTGGCGACCGAAGCCCTTGACCTCGGTGACGGTCATACCGGTGACGCCGACTTCGCCCAGGGCGTCGCGAACGTCGTCAAGTTTGAAGGGCTTGATGATGGCGGTTATCAGTTTCATGGCAAATGCAAAGTATCGACGTGGGGCTCAGGTTAATACAAATCTTGATGTGGCTGCGTTACTCTGTTGGTTCAAGCCCGCCCGGACACCAGCATGCGACCAGACTTTCAGACCATTGACGAGATTACCCGCCGCCTGGCTGCGGCCCTGCCGGATGAGCTCAAGGCCGCGCGCAGCGAGCTCGAGTCACAGTTCCGGGTCATCCTTGAGGCGACATTCAACCGCCTGGACCTGGTCACCCGTGAGGAATTCGAGATCCAGAAAAAAGTGTTGGCCCGCACCCGCGAGAAACTCGACAGCCTGGAACAAAGCCTGGCTCGCAACAACTGAAGCATGGTCTCACGCTGTTCGGGCCCTGGATTCAAGTCCCCCGGCCCGTCCAGCCAGGGTCACGGCGGCGACGATCACCAGGCCACCGGCCACCAGCCGCCACCAATCCACATCGCGGTTCCAGAACATGAAGTTGACCAGTATGCCGGCCGGTATGAGCATGTTGTTCATCGCCGCCAGCTGGCCGGTATTGACGCGCTTGGCGCCCAGGTTCCAGCCCAGGTAGCCCAGCCCGGACGCGCCGATGCCCAGCCACAGCAGAATGCCCCATTGGACGGCGCCGGCGGGCAGGCGACTGAAGTCGGCAAACAGCACTGCCGCCGGCAGGCAGACCAGCACGGCACCGAGAAAAAACCAGCCAAAAGTTTGTACCTGCTGCACAGTGGTCCCGCCAGTGAGCCGCTTGTAGGCGACCTGGCCGATGGCAAAACAGAGATTGGCAGCCTGGACCAGCATGAACCCGGTCACGGTGCCTGAATCGAGTCCACCGTAGCGAATGATGGCGGCACCGGCCACGGCAAGTATGGCTGCCAGCCACCAGGCCAGCGGCAGACGCCGACGCCCGATCAGCAGCTCGTCGATCAGCGTGACATACAGAGGCGTGAAGATGGTGAACAGCAACAGTTCCGGTACGCCCAGGTAGCCGTAGGCGTGAAACAGGAACAGATACATGACACCGATCTGCACCGCGCCAATCGCCATCAGGACGCCGGCCTGGCGCAGCCGCAGCCGGGAGCGCCCGAGCAGCGGCACGAACACCAGCGCGGCCAGGCTCACGCGGATCAGGACCGACAGGAAGTCATCGACCTGGCCGGACAGATAAACCGCGATCAATGAGAAACTGAAGGCCCAGCCCACGGTAACCAGCCAAAGTAGCGTCATGTTGAAACCCAGTTCTCTTGCCTTGATGAGCGGGCGCGATCTGCAACCCGCCGGGCTGGTTCGCGCGTTCCGAATAGGATACGCTTAGCGTCCACTGATTGCGTGGGGACGTGATGAGAGGCTTATGCGGTTTTGCCGTCGGGCTCGCGCTCCTTCTCTTATTCGATGTTTCACCAGGCGCGACCCTGGTGGTCGGCGGCGATCATGATTTCGCGCCCTACGAATTTCTGGACGAGCAAGGTCAGCCGGCCGGCCTGAATGTGGACCTGCTGCGGACCGTGGCCCGAGCGCTGGACTGGGAAATCGAGTTTCGGCTAGGTCCCTGGGCAGACAGCCGCGAACGCATCATGACCGGTCAAATCGACCTGTTGCCCATGTACGTGGCCGCCTTCCGGGAGCCCGACCTGGGCTTTTCCATACCGCATGTCATGATCTACCACGAGATCTTCGTTCGTGTCGGCGAAACCAACCCGGCCAGCCTGGCTGACCTGGTCGATGGTTCGCTGATCGTGCAGCGAGATGCCTGGGTTCATGAACGCCTGCTCGATGGCAACTTTGGCGGTGAGCTGGTGCTGGTCGAGCGCGAGCGCGACGCGCTGTTGCTACTGGCGAATGGTCAGCACGATGCCGCGTTGATCAGCGAAGCGGTGGGGCGAAGACTGCTGGGTGAACTGAATCTCGATGATTTGACCACCAGCGGCGGCCCGCTGTTTCCGGTTGAGTATGCGCTGGCAGTTCGCGCTGAACGTAACGATCTACTGACCGAGCTCAACCGGGGGCTGGACATGATCCGGGCCAGCGGCGAATTCAACGCGCTTCATCAGCGCTGGCTGGGCCACGAGCGCGCCGTTCCCCGGTACTCAAGGGCACGGCAATGGTGGCCATGGCTGCTGATGGCGGTTTTGGTTCTGCTGGCGCTGGGCTGGCGGTCGCGTCGAAAGGAGGAACGTCATGCTGGCAAGCTCGCCGATAGCGAGGCGGTTGAGCAGCAATTCTTTACCGATACCTTGACCGGGTTGGCCAATCGGATCGGGCTTGAACGTTACCTGACCGGGCGGCTTGAGCGCGGCACCCCGACCGACGGCGGATTGGCCTTGCTGCACCTGGACCTCGACCAGTTCAAGCTGGTCAATGAAAGCGGCGATCATGTCAGCGGTGATCGGGTCTTGCGCCAGATTGCGACCCTGCTGGAGCAGCTGGTGGGGTCAGATGACTTCGTTGCTCGGCCGGGCGGTGACGAGTTCTGTATCGTCATGGAGGCTGGTCCAACCGACGACCTCATGGATCGCGCCGAGGGCTTGCGCAAGCGCCTGGAAAGCGAGGTCTTCGACGTTGACGGGCAGCGCTTCCGGGTGACGGCAAGTATCGGTGTAGCCGAAATGGCCGGGACCGATCAGTCCATTGCCGAGGCGCTCAAGCAGGCCGAGGCGGCCTGCCTGATGGCCAAGGAGGGCGGTCGCAACCGCGTTCACCTGTCCAGTGACCGTGACAGCGCCCAGATCGAGCATCACGGTCAATTGCGCCGCGTTCAGGAGCTTGCCCGGGCGCTGGATGAGGGTAGCCTGTCACTGTATTTTCAAACCATCGAGCCGGCCCACCGGCAGCAAGACATGCCGCTGATCGCCGAGCTTCTGGTGCGGATGACCGATGCCGATGGCCAGGTTGTGCCGGCCGGCGAGTTCGTGCCGGCTGCCGAGAAGTACTTCCTGGCCCAGAGACTGGATCGCTGGGTGGTAAGTGCGGCGCTGGACTGGCTGGATGCCAACCTGCAGGCGTTGCCGCGGCTGGGCCGCGTGTACATCAACCTGTCCGGACGAAGCCTTGGCGACGACCGGTTTCTGCCTTTCGTGATCGGCCAGCTTGACAGGCACGAGGTGCCTGCCAGCCTGATCGGCTTCGAGATTACCGAGACCGCCGTGATGACCCACCTGCAAACCGGCCTGGCCACCATTGAGGCCTTGCGCGAGCGCGGCGTGACCTTCGCTCTGGACGACTTCGGGGTAGGTGTATCGTCCATGGCCTACCTGCGCGAGCTGCCGGTCGATGTGGTCAAGATCGATGGCAGCTTTGCCCGCCGTGCCATCGACAACCCGCGCGAGCGTGCCCTGCTGGGCGAAATCAACGACCTCGGCAAACTGCTTGGCAAGACCACCGTGGTTGAACAGGTCGAGACCGAATCTGCCCGCCGCCTCATGGCCGAGCTGGGTATCGACTACGTCCAGGGTTGGGCCATCAGTCATCCCAGGCCCCTGGACGATCTGCTGGAATTCAGGAAATAGGGGTCGCCTGTATTTCTCACCCTCAGCGCATCACCGCAACGCTTCGAGAAGACCTGTGTTGATGTTACGCCTCCCTGCCCTTGTACAGACCGTTCTTGAGGAACTGGTAATGACTGGGCAGGCTTGGGATCTGCTTTCTCTGCTGCGCATACTGGGCTTGAAGCTTGTCTGCCATTGGCATGTTGCGCTTGATATGAGGCTCAAAGGGACCCGTTTGCCGGTCACGAACCTGTTGATAGTCGAACGGGAGGTAATTCATGCCGGTCAGAATATACTGCCAGCCATCATTGAAACTGAAGCCGGCCAGACCGGCATTGTCAAACATGTGCAGATATTCCAGGTCCGGGAAGCGGGTTCTCGCAAGCTGAAGCTTGTCGGCAAGCGAATCTGAGATTTTGGTTGTGTATTTGACGTCCTTCCAGTACGGGGAGTCCTCGCGACTGGTAAGCGCATAGTGGCATACCAGGAAATCCCTGATAATCTCATACAGTCGATCGACACTGGCGTTGAATGCTGTCGTGTCAGCAATCGTGTAGTCGTGCTTGGTCTTGAGAATCTGGGTGATTACATCCACGGCACCCTGAACGATGAACAAGCCAGTCGATTCCAGAGGCTCGACAAAGCCACCGGACAGGCCAATCGCAATGCAGTTCTTTACCCATGAACGCCGCTGCTTGCCGACCCGCATCTTCAATTGCCGCATGCTTATGTCCTTGACACGGTCCTCGCCAAGGAATTGCCTGAATTCTGTCTCTGCCTCGTCAGCACTTTTGTGCGCGCTTGAATAAACATAGCCGGTGCCGAGCCGATTGTATATCGGCACCTGCCATACCCAGCCAGATGACTGGGCGCTGCACATCGTATAGGAGATCATCTCCTTGTCGGGATTCGTGTAGGGCAAGCGAGCGGCAATGGCAGTATCGTTGAAAAGATAATCCGAATAGGAATCGAATGGCTCGTTCAGAGCTTGACCCAGCAACATCGACCGGAAGCCGGAACAGTCAATGAAAAGGTCACCCTCGAGATCGGGTCCGTTTTGCCTTGCAACCGCCTTGATTCCACCGTCCTCTCGCATCTTGACGTCGGTGATGGTGTCAACGACATGCTCCACCCCGCGCGACTTCGATAGCTCCTTCAAGTACTGCCCTAGCAGCCCGGCATCCACATGGTAGGCATACCCATTATTAAAGACGTTCTTGACGGTTTTGCCCTGGCGGCAAAGCTCCGGCACGATAGTGCAGTAATCGTAGAAGGAGAAACGATCGGCATACGCCTTGTCAGTGCGATACTTGTGCATCCAGTAGCGGCTGGTTGGACGCCCTTCCACCATCCCCATCGGCATGAACGGATACCAGATCAAAGGATCGCCCTTCGCGTGAAACTCGCTAAAGCATATGGAGCTCTTATAAGTTGCGTTGCACTTCGGCATCCACTCCTCTTCACTAACCCCGAGCCCCGCCATATAGTCCACCATGGGTGGGACGGTAGACTCACCAACGCCGATCACAGGGACATCGGAAGACTCTATCAATGAAATCTGGATATCCTTCACATGGGTAGCCAGGTGCGCAGCCGTCATCCAACCAGAACTCCCTCCCCCAACGATGACGATTTTTCGAATCATTACGCGATGCCTTGTTTATTGCAGATCATGGGTGTGAAAAAAGCGGGTTGTCCGTCCAGGCGACCAAGCGGCCGACGAAGGAGGGGCAGTATAAACGGGCGTTTCACCGAAATGCAAAAGCATCCATGGTCAAGCAAGGCCGGGCATAGTTCAGGGTCAAGGGTCAAGGGTCAAGGGTCAAGGGTCAAGGGTCAAGGGGCAAGGGGCAAGGGGCAAGGGGCAAGGGGGCGTGGGCCTGGCGACACGAAACTCGCCGATCTGAATTCGACTGCCGCGTGATTCATGGTGATACTGCGTCGCGCTGACTGACGGTAGCTTCAAAGAAGGAAATTTCCCAGTCCATTGTGGGCATTTTTCCCATGACTTGAGTGAGGCCATGGCTGGACAATCTCGGCCTGGTCACCTGCTACAGGTCAACTGCATTGAATCTTGCCACTGTTCTATCCCGCGCCCAGGTAGGTATCGAGGCACCGCTGGTCCGGGTCGAGGTCAACCTGGGGCCTGGCTTGCCGGGCTTTGGCATTGTCGGCCTGCCGGAAACCGCCGTGCGGGAAAGCAAGGACCGGGTCCGGGCGGCCATGGCCAATGCCGGTTTTGATCGGCCGTCGTGGAAGATCACCGTCTCACTGGCACCGGCTGACCTGCCCAAGGAAGGGGCGCGTTTTGATCTGCCCATTGCCATGGGCGTGCTGGCCGCTTCGCGCCAGGTGCAGGCGGATCAGCTTGAACAATGGGAGTTTGTCGGCGAGCTGTCTCTGGGCGGTGAGCTACGCGCGGTGCGCGGCTCACTGCCGGCCGCGATCCAGGCGCGCGATGCCGGGCGCAAGCTGGTGCTGCCGCGGGCCAACGGGCCGGAAGCGGCGCTGGTCAGTCGGGCCGAAGTCTACCTGGCTGATCACCTGACCGAGGTGGTGGCAGCGGTCAACGGCCAGGGTCAGTTGGAACGTGCCCAGCCGATGCCGGTAGAGCAAGCACTCGATGCGCCTGATCTGAGCGACGTGCTGGGCCAGCAGCGGGCCCGGCGGGCCCTGGAGATCTGCGCCGCCGGCGGACATAATCTCTTGTTCCTCGGCCCGCCCGGCACCGGCAAGACCCTGCTGGCCTCGCGCCTGCCGGGCATACTGCCGCCGATGGCCGAGGACGAGGCGCTGGAGGCAGCGGCCATCGCTTCAGTAGCTGGCCACGGGATTGATCCGACGCGCTGGCGCCGGCGCCCGTTCAGGTGCCCGCATCACACCGCCTCGGGGGTTGCCCTGGTGGGTGGTGGCTCGAAACCCAGGCCGGGTGAGATTTCCCTGGCCCATGCGGGTGTGCTGTTCCTTGACGAGCTTCCCGAGTACAGCCGGCACGTGCTCGAGGTGCTTCGCGAGCCGCTCGAGTCCGGTCGAATCATCATCTCCCGGGCGGCGGTGCAGGCCGAGTTTCCGGCCAGCTTCCAGCTGGTGGCCGCCATGAACCCTTGCCCCTGCGGCTACCAGGGTGACCCTTCCGGGCGCTGCAGTTGCACCCCTGACCAGATCCGACGCTACCGCGACCGGATTTCCGGCCCGCTGCTGGATCGCATTGATCTGCAGGTCGAAGTGCCGCGCCAGTCGCTGAACGGGCAGGCGCCCGGCGAGCCGTCGCAAGCCGTGCGTGAAAGGGTCATGGCCGCGCGCGAGCGCCAGGCGGCGCGCGGTATGGTCAATGCGCATCTTGGCGTGTCCGGCATTCGCGATCACTGCCCGCTGGGTGAGCGCCAGTCAACCCTGCTGGAAAGTGCCTGCGAGCGCCTGAACCTCTCGGCCCGCGCTCACCATCGCATCCTGCGGGTGGCCCGCACCATCGCCGACCTCGCTGGCTCGGAGGCCATTGACCTGGTTCACCTAACCGAAGCCATCGGCTATCGCCAGCTCGACCGCGGCATGGCATAAAACCGTGGTCAAGCCCTATTCCCCTTGGTTCTTTTACCATTCATTCACTATTGGCGTTGATTCTGCCGTTAGCATAGGGGCTGGCTCGCGTAACCTTTTTTGACTTGAAGCGTTTTGTTCTGATACCCGTTTTCCTGGCCTTGAGCGTTCTGGCGCGCGCCGACGCGGTTGTGGTCGACATTGGTGGTGTGGATGGGGCCATGCTGACCAATGTGCGTGCTCACCTGGGCCTGGTGCGGGCCGAGCGACTGGAAGATGTATCGGTCTGGCGCTTGCGCCAGATGGCGGGCGATGCGCGCGGCGAGATACGAGAGGCGCTGCGTCCGTTCGGATACTATCGCCCGCGGATAGAGGTGAGGCTGGAAGACCCGGCCGCTGAAGGTCAGCCCTGGCGTGCACGGATTCGCATCGAGCCAGGGGAGCCGGTGCGTGTCCACCAGGTCGATATTCGATTTGCCGGTGCCGGTGAGGAAGATCCGGAATTGCGGGCTTGGCGGGAGAGCTGGCCGTTGCCGGCGGGCAGTCGCCTTCTGCATGCCGACTACGAAGCTGCCTGGCGGGAACTTGACAACCTGGCCCGCGCACGCGGATTTTTCGATGCCGTGTTTCGCGAGCGTCGAGTGACCGTGGACCCTGACCGTGGCACGGCCGTTGTTCGCATTCACTTCGATACTGGTCAACGCTATCACTTTGGCCACTTTCAGGCACCTGAAAGCATTTTCTCCGAGCGCCTGATGAGCCGGCTGACGATCATCGATCCGGGGGAACCTTATACCAGCGCGCGTCTTGATGAGCAGCGCGAGGTCCTGGTCCGGTCACGCTTGTTCGAGCGGGTCATCGTCGAGACCGAGCGTGATCGCGATGATGGCCGGGTGGATCTCCTGTATCGCCTCGAGCCCCGCTTGCCCAACTCTTACCGGGTTACGGCCGGATTTGGCACGGATACCGGGGCGCGCGTGCAGCTCGGCTGGGTTCGCCATTACCTGTCTTCGCGTGGCAATCGGCTGGATTCCGGATTCGGCGCTCAGCAGAGCAACAGCGAGTTCGTGCTGCGCAGTGAATATCAGCACCCGCGCGGCAACAAGCCGTCGGACTTCCTCACCGTGGGTGGCATTCTGCGCCGCGAACAGGATAATTTCCGCTTCAATGACGAGGCCCGCCGCGAGGCCGTGTTCGATTCCTTCAGCGGACGTCGCGAGCAGGCTGAGCTCAGCATAGGGCGACTCCAGGAAAGACGCATTTTCGCCCCTCGTGGCGGACGGCTGGAGGAGCGCATCTTCATTGCCTATCTCAACGAATCCTTCAATGCGTTTCGTGAGGCCAGATTCAGCGAGGAAAACGAAGCCTTGCTGGCCGCCAATCCGGAGCTGGCGCCGTTTTTGGAGACCACCACCAACACCCTGGCCCTGGGTGCCCGCTGGCGCCTGCCCAATATCAGCGGTTCCGGGTTTTTTGCCGAGGGCCAGGTGCTGGAAGCCCGAGTCCTGGCTGCGGACAAGTCACTGGGGTCCGACGTGGGCTTTGCCCAGGCCTACTTGAGCGGACGCTGGCACCAGATTTTCGGCGACCGACACAAAGTGCTGCTTACTGCTGAAATCGGCTACACCGATGCCGCCACTGAAACGCTGGATCTCACCCTGGGTGACAGCGATCTGCGCTTGAGTATCACCGAGCTACCGGAACGGTATCGTTTCAAGACCGGGGGTGATCGTACCGTGCGTGGCTATGGCTTCGAAACCCTGAGCACCAATCGCAACGGTGCCAATCATATTCTTGCCACCTCGCTGGAATACGAATACCGGGTTGGTCGCGACTGGTCGTTGGCCGTGTTTTACGACGTCGGCAACGCCTTCAATGACTGGAACATGCGCAAGCTCAAGCGCGGTGTCGGTGCCGGTTTTCGTTGGTACACCATCATAGGCCCGATCCAGGTCGACGTGGCCCAGGCCCTGGATGATGTCGACCAACCCTGGCGTTTGCACTTTTCCATCGGGACTCGCCTGCTGTGAAAAAGCTGCTGCTGATCATCGGGATTGTCGTGGTGATGCTGGTCGTGGCGCTGGCCTCGACCTGGTGGTGGCTGACCTCGACCCGTTCGGGTGCCCAGTGGGGCCTGGAGCGCGCGCAGGGACAATTGGAGTTGTTGGAATGGTCGGCCGTGGAAGGCAACCTGCGCCGCGGGCTGGTTGCCCGCGACGTGGTCCTGGAGCAGGCCGGCGCCCGGGTCACGGTCGAGCGCCTGGAGCTTGCCGCCATCGTGCGGTTGCCGCCGGGCCTGGCGGCCGAGGTCAGATGGGTGCGGGCTTTCGGCGTCGATGTCTACCTGCCCGAGCCGGAGCCTGATCCGCCCGAGCCCGAACCATTCAGCCTGCCTGACCTGGCCAGCCCGGTGCCGGTAAAGGTGCGCGAATTGTTGGTCGAGCG
>SLQY01000333.1 GCA_007131235.1 Wenzhouxiangella sp. | reverse complement strand
GCTCAGCATCCGTGCCAGGGTATTGCGGCTGATCCCCAGGCGTCGCGCGGCTTCCGACTGGTTGCCGTTGCAGGCTTCGACGGCGACCTTGGCCATGCGCTGTTCGAATGCCAGCTTGAACGGCTCGAAGCAGGCCTCCGGGTGGTCGTCCAGGGCCTCGCGCAGACTGTCGGCCAGTAAATCCTGCCAGTCGCTACCCGGGGTGGTGCGGTCTGGGCCCGGGTGGCGATACTCGCGCGGCAGATCGTCGATGCCGATCACCGGTGCCGGTGCCAACGCTGCCAGCGATTGGCACAGGTGTTTGAGTTCGCGCACGTTGCCTGACCAGCGCAGCTGCGCCAGGTGCTGCTGCAGGGCCTGGTCGGCGAGCTTGGGTGGCAGCCGGAACTCGCGTCCGGCCTCGCGCAGAAAATGGCGAGTCAGCTCCGGGATATCGGCGCGACGTTCGCGCAGCGGCGGCACATGCAGGGCGATGACCTTGAGACGATGATAGAGATCGGCGCGGAAGCTGCCCTCCTCGACGCGTCGGGCGAGGTCGCGGTGCGTGGCGGTAATGATGCGCGCATCGGTGCGAATCAGGTCGCGTCCACCAAGCCGGTAGTACTCACCCTCGGCCAGCACCCGGAGCAGGCGCGACTGCAGACTCAGCGGCATGTCGCCGATTTCATCCAGAAACAGGGTGCCGCCGCGGGCCTGCTCGAAGCGCCCGGTACGCTGTTCGGAAGCGCCAGTGAAGGCGCCTTTCTCATGGCCAAAGAGCTCTGATTCGAGCAGGTCTTCGGGGATTGCGGCGGTGTTGATGGCCACGAACGGCCCGTCGGCGCGCGGCGAGTGATTATGCAGGGCGCGCGCAATCAACTCCTTGCCGGTGCCGGTCTCGCCGGTAATCAGCACCGGGATGTCGCTGGCCGAGAGCCGACCAATCATCCGGATCAGTTCCTGGAAGGCGGGCGATGACCCGATCAGGCCGGCGTTGCGCTCGCCGGCCGCCATTTCGTCCTCGGCCACGGTCAGCGCCTTGCGCACCAGGCGCCCGACTTCATCCAGGTCGAAGGGTTTGGCCAGAAACTCGAAAGCGCCACCTTGAAAGGCCCGGACCGCCGAATCAACATCGGTGTAGGCGGTCATGATGATGACCGGCAGGGCCGGCATTTGCTGGCGCAAATCCTGCATCAGGGTCAGACCGCTCTCGTTTTTCAGGCGAATGTCGGCAATGACCAGGTCAGGCTGGTGGCGGGCCAGGGCCGCATGCAGCTCGTCTCCGCTGGCAAAAGTGCGCACCGGGATTTTCAGGCCGCGAAAGTATTCATCGAGCACGTAGCGTATGCCCGGATCATCGTCAATTACCCAGACCCGCTCAGTCATCGGTCGTCGGTTCCGGCTGAATGAGCGGCAGGCGCACGCGGAAGCGGCAGCCGTGCGGGCGTTCGATATGCTCGATGAGACCGCCGTGGCGGCGGGCGATCTGCTGGGCAACGGCCAGGCCAAAGCCGGAGCCGGCGTCGCGCCCGGTCACCAGCGGCAAAAACAGCCGGTCCCTGATCTGGACGGGCACGCCCGGGCCGTCATCGTCGATATCGATGCGGACGGCATGCCTGGCCGGCTCGTCAACCAGCGCGGAGTGATGGTCGATGCGGCTGCTCAGCGCCAACGCGCCGGCGCCGGCCTGGGCGGCATTGCGCATCAGGTTGAGAAAGAGCTGGCGCAGGGCGTTGCCGTCGGCAAGAATTTCCGGAATGCTTGGGTCGAAGCGCCGCTCGATGGCCAGGCGTCCATGATGCTCGGCCAGGACCAGCTCGGCGGCCTCGTCCAGAACGCGATGCAGGTTGGTCGAGCGCATCATCGCTTCGCCTTCGCCGGCAAAGTCATCGATCAGAGCGGTAATGCGGTCCACTTCGCGCTGGATCATGTCGGCATGGCGACCGACGGCAGTGTTCTGGCTGGTGCCGGCAATAAGCTGGGCGGCGCCGCGCACGCCGGCCAGGGGGTTGCGCAATTCATGGGCCAACGCGCGGCTGAGCAGGGTCATGGCCTGCTGGCGATCGGCACGCTCGGTCATTTCACGCTGGCGCAGGCGCTCGGTCAGTGGGTGCAGTTCGATCAGCACCTCGTCTCCGCTGGCCTGCAAGGTGGCGTCAACGGGCTGCTCGCTGCCTTCCAGCCCGCTTTCGGAAACCTGGATAGTGCGACCGTGACTGGCTACCTGGCTGCGCCAGCTGGCCAGCGATGCCGACAGCTCACCCAGGCTCAGGCCGGTGACCTCGCGTGCTCTTCTGCCCAAAAGCTGCGCGGCAGCCTGGTTCAGCCAGGCGACCTGGCCGCTGCTGTTGACGCGAACCAGGCCGGTCACCAGGTCATCCGGGTCGAATGAATTCACCGCGATGCGGGGTTCAGCCTCGCGCTCTGGCCCATGAAGAAGGAGACGGTTTCGGTGGAAGCCAGCACGCGTCCGGCCGCGGTCTGGAGTTCGGCTCTCAGGGAGTGTTGACCCGGGTCCATCGACTCGAAGCTGGCGGTCATGCGCTGGATCGGCGGCTGCGCTACATCGTTGACGAAAATGACAACCTGCGCGGTTGGCGGAATCTGGACATCGCTGCCCAGGGTCACCGACAAGGTGTCTCCGTCGGCAAAAATGCGCTCCTCGTTCTGGGGCGAAACGATGCGGAAATTCAACGCAGGCGAGTCTTCGCCATCGCTCGGCTGGGGAATCGGGATTTCCGCGGCTTCGCCCTGCATGACATTGATTTCGGGCAGATTCATGGGCTCGGCGTCATCAGCGGGCTTCTGGTCGGTATAGGTGATGTTGCCGTCCTCGTCGACGATCTTGAAGTTCGGCTGGGCCGCCAGCGGCAGGCTGATCGAGAACAGGGCCAGCAGAACAATCAGTGTTTTCATGGTCAGGTCCGGTAGCGGGTTGCGCCGCTCATTGTAGAGCATAGAACCGTTGGACAGCCATGGTCGGCGAAACGTTGCAGGCCGGGTCTATTTCCCCTTATCCGCGAAAAAAAAAGGCCGGGCAAGGGCCCGGCCAAGAATCCTCCAATACAGACGCTTCGGGGTAGAGGGTCAGGAGGAGTAGTACATATCGAATTCCACCGGGTGGGTGGACATGCGGAAGCGGGTGACTTCCTGCATCTTCAGGGCAATGTAGCCGTCGATCAGGTCGTCGGAGAAGACATCGCCGGCCTTCAAGAACTCGCGGTCGGCATCCAGTGCTTCCAGGGCCTGGTCCAGGGCATGACAGACGCGCGGCAAATCGCGCTCTTCTTCCGGCGGCAGGTCGTAGAGATCCTTGTCCATCGGCGCACCCGGATCGATCTTGTTGACGATGCCGTCGATGCCGGCCATCATCATCGCCGCGAAGGTCAGGTAGGGGTTGCCGGCCGGGTCGCCGAAGCGGACCTCGATACGGCGCGCCTTGTCACTGGGCACCCATGGCACCCGGCAGGAAGCCGAGCGGTTGCGGGCCGAGTAGGCCAGCACCACCGGCGCTTCGAACCCGGGAACCAGGCGCTTGTAGCTGTTGGTGGTCGAGTTGGAGAAGGCGTTGATGGCACGGGCATGCTTGAAGATGCCGCCGACGTAGTGCAGCGCAGTTTCGCTCAGGCCGCCGTAGCCGTCGCCGGCGAACAGGTTGAGGCCATCCTTGGCCAGGGACTGGTGAACATGCATGCCGGAACCGTTGTCACCGACCAGTGGCTTGGGCATGAAGGTTGCCGTGCGACCATGCATGTGGGCCACGTTCTGCACCACGTACTTCAGCATCAACAGTTCATCGGCCTTGCGGGTCAGCGAGTTGAACCGCGTGCCGATCTCGCACTGGCCGGCGGTGCCCACTTCGTGATGATGGACTTCGACCGGGATGCCGACCGCTTCCAGCGTCGCACACATCAGGCTGCGCAGGTCGTTGAGGCCGTCGACGGGGGGCACAGGAAAGTAGCCGCCCTTGACCTTGGGGCGATGGCCGTGGTTGCCGTCCTCGTATTTCTTGCTGGTGTTCCAGGCGGCTTCTTCGGCATCGATCGAAAAGAAGGCACCGGAGATATCGTTTTTCCAGCGCACGCTGTCGAACACGAAGAACTCCGGCTCGGGGCCAAAATAGGCCACGTCAGCCACGCCGCTGGCCTTCAGGTAGGCTTCGGCGCGCTTGGCGAGCGATCGCGGGCAACGCGTGTAGGGCTGCATCGTGGCCGGCTCGAGGATGTCGCAGTTGACATTGAGCGTCTTGTGCTCTGTAAACGGGTCAATGAACGTGGCTTCCGTGTCCGGCATCAGGACCATGTCGGAGTCGTTGATGCCCTTCCAGCCAACGATTGACGAGCCGTCGAACATCTTGCCGTCGGTGAGCAGTTCTTCATCCACGGCAGAAACGGGCACGGTGACGTGCTGTTCCTTGCCCAGCGTGTTGGCGAAGCGGAAGTCGACGAACTCGATCTCTTCGTCGCGGATTTTTTTCAGTACTTCATCAGGCGTCATGTAATGCGCGTCCTTGGTTTGGGTGAATAGACGGTATAGAGAAGCAAGAATCGCGCCAATAAGGATTATCAATCAAATCAGGGGGATGGTCCGGGTTGAGCGGGGAGATTGATCAAATCTCGAGCAGTTGACGCTCAACAATTGAGCAGTTCGAGGAGCTGGCCCGGTGCAGATGCCGGGCCAGCGGACCAGGATCCGGCCGTTTAGCCGGTTAGGTTCGGGTTGAGGCTGTAGGTACCGGTCAGGCTGGCCTGTGCCAACACGTGACCCTTGATGGTCCTGAGTACATCCTGGCCGGTGAATTTCTCTGGCAGGTCCAGGCTGTCGGCGTCCAGCGCGTAGATGGTGAAAACATAGCGGTGCAGGAGTTCGTCGTTCCATGGCGGGCAGGGGCCGTCATAGCCGTAGTACTCGCCGCCCATGTCCGGATCGCCGGCCATGAAGCTGGTGTAGTCGTTCAGGCCCTGGCGAGCGCCGGTCGGTCCGGACGGATCACGTTTGCCCCTGGGCGTTATGCCATCGCTGCAGGCGCCGGTGGCCAGCTCGCTGGTCTGAGTCGGGATGTCCACCATCGCCCAATGGCAGAAGTCGACCCGCGGCATGTCGGCTGGCAGGGTCTTGCCTTCCTGGTTGATGTTGTCGGCAACCGATGGCACATCCGGATCCATGCACAGCAGGGCGAAGGATCGGGTGCCGGCCGGCGCGCCCGACCAGGCCAAGTGCGGACTCAGATTGTCCGACAGTGCCATGTGACTGGCGGGGTCGGGCTTGCCAAAGGCAAAACGTGGATCGATGGCGGCATTGTCCTGCAGGTCGGACGAGGTCAATTGCATGGTCTGCTCCTTGCGGTTTGCTTGCGGTTTACTTGCGGTTTACTTGCGGTTCAAGAGGATCTTTGTCACATCTTATTCAATCGGCCGCAAGGATGCCTGCTCTTGTTAGTGCAGGCTGGCTCATGACCAAGCGCCCTGAAGACCGTTGCCAGTCCTTTTCGCGGTGCGGTTATCCTTGGCCGCCCAGTGATCGATTTTTTCGAAACTTAGCGACCGGATGCCCATGACTTTTCGACTGTTGATGATGCTGACCCTGCTCGGGACTTTTTCCATTCAGGCTGCCGGCCCGGGGTTGCCGGCATCCTTCGAGCCGCGCCCGGATGTGCCCGCGCCTGCCGACAGCTGGGGTTTCGAGCCCGGCCAGTGGCATCCGCGCCACGACCAGATCGCCACCTACCTGGCCCAGCTTGCCGCCGCCTCTGATCGCGTTGACATCCAGACCATCGGTCAGACCCATGGTTTGCGACCGCTGCAGTTGCTGACCATTGCTGCCCCTGAACGCCTGGCCGAGCTGGCGACTCTGCGCGCAGACCGTCAGCGCGCCAGCGAGGCCGGTGACGGACCTGCGGTCGTGTGGCTGGGCTATGCCGTGCACGGCAACGAGGCCTCGGCCGCAACCGCCGCCGCGTTGACGGCCTGGTACCTGGCCGCTTCCGATGACCCGGAGGTGGCCACCTGGCTGCAGGACCTGGTCATCGTCATCGAGCCGGTGCTCAATCCGGACGGGCTGGATCGATTCGCCCACTGGGTCAACATGCATCGTGGTCGCCATCCGGTCGCCGACCCGGCAGACCGCGAGCATCTCGAGGCCTGGCCCAACGGCCGCACCAACTACTACTGGTTCGACCTCAACCGCGACTGGTTGCCGCTGGTTCACCCGGAATCTCGGGCTCGCATGGCCTGGTTGCAGCAGTGGCGCCCGCACGTGGTGACCGATGTTCACGAAATGGGCCCCAACACCACCTATTTCTTTCAGCCCGGCGTACCCGAGCGCAACAATCCGCTGACCCCGGCGCGCAACTACGAGTTGACCCGAAAGATTGCCGAGTTCCACGGCCGCATGCTGGACCAGGCCGGCGAGCCCTACTTTACCCGCGAGCTGTTCGATGACTACTACGCCGGCAAGGGCTCGACCTACCCGGATCTGACCGGAGGAATCGGCATTCTGTTCGAGCAGGCCTCGGTGCGCGGGCATGTTCAGGATACTGTTTACGGCACCCGGCACTTCAAGGAAGCCATTGCCAACCAGGTTCGTACCAGCCTGTCCACCCTGCAGGCCAGCCACGCCCTGGCCGACGAGCTGGTTGACTACCAGCGCGAGTTCTTTGCTGGCGCGCTTGAGCAGGCCCGCGCCGACCGCCTGGCCGGATGGGTGCTCGGAGACGGCGGAGACCCCCAGCGGGCTCGGCGACTGCTCGAGCTCCTGCTCGCTCACGGCATCGAGGTTCGACAACTGGACGAGCCGGTCAGCATTGGCGGCGATCTTCACGATGCCGAGCAGGCCTGGTTCATTCCGGCCAGCCAGGTTCACTATCGCCTGGTGCGTTCGATGCTTGAGCCGATCACCGACTTGCCCATGGAGACGTTCTACGATGTCTCGACCTGGCCGCTGGCCATGTCGCACGGGTTGCCGCTGGCGTCGCTGAGGCGTGCCCCAGCCCTGGGTGCTCGTCTCACAGCCGACGCTTCCCCGCAGCCTCGATCCGGGCCAGTTAGCGATGCCCTGGCCTGGCTGGTGCCCTGGGATCAGCATGGAGCGGCGGGGGTGCTGGCTGCCTTGCTGCAGGATGGCTACCGCGTTCAGGCCAGCGTAGACCCGCTGCAGATCGCAACCACCAACGGGCAGCGCACGTTCAGCCGCGGCAGCCTGGTGCTTCATCGAGGTCTGCAGCCCGACGATCTGGAGCCCGTGGCGGATACCCTGGAAGCGCTGGCGGCCCGGCACGGTGTTGATGTGTTCTCGGTTCCTGGCGGACTGGCCCTGTCGGGACCTGACCTGGGTTCACCGTCGGTGCCGGTGGTCAGGCCCGTGCGACCAGCCATGCTGGTTGGCAATGGTCTGCGCGCCACCCATGCCGGCTACATCTGGCATTGGTTCGATACCGAGCTGGAAATGCCCCTGGTTCAGCTCGAGCATGATCGCCTGTGGCGAACCGAGCTTGGCGAATACACCCATATCATTCTGCCTGACGGCAACTACGAGTGGCTGTCGGCAGCGCTGGCTGATCGCCTGGCGGCCTACGTTCGCAGCGGAGGCATCCTGCTGGCCGCGCGCTCGGCGGCGGCCTGGGTCGAAGGACTGGCACTGGACTGGTCTTTCGTTGATGCCGAAGAAACGGACAACGACAACGGACAGGCCCCGGCGCGTCGTGCCTATGGCGATTTCCAGGCGGATTTTGCCCGCCAGCTGATTGGTGGCAGCGCGCTCAATATCAAGCTCGACCCCAGTCACCCGCTGGCGTTTGGTTATGACCGGGCCGACATGGTGGTTTTTCGCCGCGGGCGCCACCGTCTGCGCCAGGTCGACAACGCCTACGTCAACGTGGCGGTCTACGCCGACGATGTGCTGGCCTCGGGATTTCTATCGCCACAGACTGCCGAGCGCCTGGCCGGCACACCAGCGCTGAGTGCGACCCGTCACGGCAGCGGTCTGGTGGTGCGCATGGCCGACGATTACCTGTTCAGGCGCTACTGGGCCGGCAGCGAGCGACTGTTTGCCAATGCCCTGTTCTTTGGCCAGCTGGTTCGTGGTACCGAGCTTCCGGCCGATTGAATCGAGGTGCTCCAGCTGTTCAGCCGGCCGCGCGTTGACGTTCCTCGCGGATTCCCTGGCCGGCTTGCTCATTCAGACGCTCACGGTCAAGGATATGGACCAGCTTGCCGCGAACCTCGATCACGTTCTCGCGCTGCATGGCGCTGAGCGTGCGCGAGACCGTCTCGATGGTCAAGCCGAGGTAATTGGCGATATCGCGTCGGTCCATGGTCAGCCGAAACTGGTCGGGATCCTGGCTGCGGCGGGCCAGGCGGCGTGACATGCTGAGCAGAAACAGGGCAACGCGCGTGCGGGCATCTAGACGGCCGACGATCAGCAACAGTTCTCGCGTCTCGGCCATTTCTTCGGATAGCAGGTTGAGGATGACGCTGTTCAGCCGCGGGCTGTCTTGCAGCATGCGGACGAAATCCTTCAGCGGGATTTCGCAGGTGCGACTGTCTTCCAGGGCCATGGCGGACCCAGGGTGGGCACCGCTGGCCAGGGCATCGAGACCGATGATTTCGCCGGGCAGATAAAATCCTGAAACGATTTCATCGCCTTCCTGGGATACCTGGTACGCCTTGACCGATCCGGAGCGGATGACGGTCACGCTCTTGAGAGACTGGCCACCATGAAACAGGTGCTCGTTTCTCTCTACAGGCTGGCGGCGTCTCAAAAGCAGATTCAACTGCTTTCGTTCCTCCTCCGAAAGGTCCTGCGCGAAGCATAGGGTGTAAAACGAACAATCTTCGCAACGAGTCTCCAGGTGGCCTACTTCCCTGAGCGGTTGATCGTCTGCCATTGTTGAGCGTCCCATGAAGCTTTTGACGGCAGTATATCAGCCAAATCGAATGTGATTTCGGCAAACTTTCCCCTGTTTGGCCCTGAGGCTCCCTAATCAGACAATTCTGGAGAAGCGCCCATGGTTCTGCGCTCTCGGCTGCAGGTAGGCATCGAAAACCCTGGCAATGGCGCGCAGAAACAGCAACCCATCGCTGGTAACGCTGAACCCGCCAGACTGTTTTTCGATCAGTCCGTTTTCGGCCAGTTCGTCCAGTCTTTCCAACTCGCTGGCGAAGTAGCAGCGGAACTTTAGCTGGTAGCGTTTTTCGATGTCGCGATAATGCAGCGTGCCGCTGCACATGATGCGCTCAATGATGTCGGCACGCAGCTTGTCATCCAGGTTTCGGGTCAGGCCGCGTACGGTGGGTATCTTATCTTCCTGCAAGCCAATGGCCCATTCATCCAGGCTGCGGGTGTTCTGGGCAAAACTGTCGCCCACCTGGCTGATCGCCGATGGGCCAAAACTGACCAGGTCGAGCCCGCCATGGGTGGAATAGCCCTGGAAATTGCGCACCAGGGAGCCATCGCGGCGAGCCTTGACCAGCGAGTCCGAGGGCAGGGCAAAATGGTCCATGCCAATGAATTCGTAGCCAGCATCAAGCAGACGGCTCAGTGTGTTGCGAAAGATGGCCAGCTTGGTGGCCGGGGTTGGCAATTGTTTTTCGTCGATTCGCCGCTGGGCCTTGAACAGGTGCGGAAGGTGGGCGTAATTGAACAGTGCGATACGGTCAGGGCGTAAGCTGATGATGGTATCGATGGTGCGGGCAAATCCGGCCGTGGTTTGCAGCGGCAGGCCGTAGATCAGGTCAACACTGACTGACGCAAAGCCGGAAGCGCGGGCGGCGCCGAGACTGGCACTGACCATGGCCGTGTCGTGAATACGGTTGACCGCCTGCTGTACGTCTGGCTCCAGGTCCTGGATGCCGATCGACATCCGGTTGAAGCCCATGTCGGCCAGCGCGCGGATGCCG
>SLQY01000090.1 GCA_007131235.1 Wenzhouxiangella sp. | reverse complement strand
GCTGATCGCCAGGCAAAAGTTCTCGCGAAGGCGCAAAGGAAGCGTTTGGAACCACCGAAGACACCGAAATCACCGAAGCAGCAGCATCTTTTATTCGGTGTCTTCGGTGCTTTCGGTGGTTTAATGTTTTTCTGTTTTGCTGTTTTCCTGCGTCTTCGCGAGAGTAAAGCAAGTCAGTTACTGCGGCGGGTCATGGCAGCGGTCAGGATCAGGCGGACGGCGTCTTCGAACGGCATGTCAACCGGTTCGCACCACTCGCGCGGCACGAACACCGTGTAGCCGGCAATCTGGTAACTCAGTGGCAGGTACACTGCCACTTCCCCTTCCTTGCCGAAGGGCAGGGCGCTGAAGTCTTCGCGGGTGATGAAGCCCAGCACGGACAGCTTCAGGTCGGGATGGCGCACCATCACGACCTGGTTGAATCGCTCGCCGCTGTCGCCGGAAAAGTATTCGACGAAATCCTTGGTGGCCCGATAAACCGACTTGACGACCGGCATGCGGTCCAGAATGGCTTCGCCGAAGTCGATCAGCTTGCGGAAAAGGTAAACCTGGCTGAGCAGGCCGATCATGATCACGGCACCGATGCCGACCACGAAACCCATGCCGCGCACGTACCAGGACTCCGGCAGGACCCACTGCAGCATGCGGCCAAAACCGTCTTCGGCCAGGCCGGCCAACCAGAGGACAATGATCAGGGTCAGGGCGATCGGAATGATCGTGGCCAGACCCTTGAAGAACAGGCGCAGCAGCGCTGGTACGGTACCGTGTTCAGAGCTCATCGATCTGGCGTTTCAGCTGGTCGCGCTGGTCGGTGACGATGCGCTCCAGGGTTTCAATACGCTCGCGGAACTCCCTCTCCATCCGCTCCAGGCGATCGTTGTCGACGGCACTATGCTTGCGGGACTCAACCCAGGCGCGTGCGATGGCGACGACGCCCAGGATGGCGACGATTGTGACCATTGCGGAAAAGACATTCATCGGCAGGACTCCATTGATCTTGAGCGGGGTTCAGGGCAGGGTTTCGGGCAGTTCGGAACCGTCGTCGGCATGGTTTCGACGGCGGCGCTCATCGACGCTGATGCGTTCCATCAGATAGCACAGACAATCCTGGCGCACGATATGTTCGTCCGTGGTCAGCATGGCCGGCATCAGCGGACGGTTGGTGACGATTTCGCCATTGGCGAAGGCAAAGCAGTCGTCAGACAGGTCATGCCCGTCGTGACTGCGCGCCCGCAGCGGGTGCGCGTGACCGTTGACGGTGGTGGCCAGGCGCGTGCCAGGTGGCATTTCCCTGAAGTTCAGTCGGTCGAGGTTGGGCAGGAAACGCAGATCCCTGCCGCTGGGAGAGAAGCTGAAGTCCACCGATTCATCGACCGTGACCGTCGCTATCATGCGGAACAGTTCCAGGTTCTCTGGCTCCGGCATATGGTCAGGCAAAGATTCCAGGTTCAGGATCGATTCAAGATAGGCCATGGCGTGGTCGGTGCCGTCGACCTCGCCAGCCAGGCCGCATTCCAGGGTCACGGCAGGGCAGAACTGGCCAAAAGCCATCGACTGAACACCCTTCGGCTCGGTGAAATAAATGACCGTCCGCGAAAAAAGCGCGGCCAACTGAAGGCGCTGCGCCTCGATGCGGTTGACGGCCGCATAGTGCGGATTCTGGCCGGTATTGTTGTGGATGTCGATACTGGCAAAAGGCTTGAGCTTGCGCACATGCTCGGTGATTTCGGAACACAGCTCATGCCAGATGGTGGGCTGTCCCTCGGCACCAGGCCAGCAGCGGTTGAAGTCGGGCTGGTCTGCGAGGCGACGCTGACCGCGGGCGGCGGCGCGGACGTTGGCAACGAACAGGATCAGGCTGCGCGGCAAGGGATCGCGGGCGTACCTGCCTTTCAACAGGCGTCGCACGGCTTCCCAGCCGGAGACCTCGTTGCCATGCTGCAGCACCGAAACGAACAGCGGCTGCGGACGGCGCCCGGGCAGATGAATCAGCGTCGGTCCGTCGAGGTGGCGCGCGAGCTCGGTGGCGGGCAATCCGAGCAGCGCTTGCGGAAGATGGTCGAGAATGACCGGTCTCATGCGATTATCCGTTAAGGTGACCCTATAACCTAACCGCTTTCGCCTGCGGTTGGAAGCGTCCGGGTCGTTATCTTTGAAGCCTTGAAAAAGTCGATTCCGACCCAAACTGCGCCAGCGACGAGGGCGCGACAATCTAAAGAGAGCAAAGCCGATGATCGAAGCCAAATCGCTGACGCGACGCTACGGCCCGCTGCTTGCCGTGGACCGGATCTCGTTCCAGGTCGAGCCGGGGACCGTGCTCGGCTTTCTCGGCCCCAACGGAGCCGGCAAGTCGACGACCATGAAGATGCTGACCGGGTTTCTTGCGCCCAGCGCCGGCACCGCGGTCATCCATGGCCATGATATCCGAACTGATTCTCTTGCCGCCCGGCGCCAGATGGGTTATCTGCCGGAAGGTGCGCCGCTGTATGGCGAGCTCAGCGTCGAGCGCTTTTTGAAGTTCGTTGCCGAGACGCGCGGCTTTCGCGGTAGCGAGGCCCATCGCCGGGTGGCGGCTGCAGCCGAGCGCCTGAGCCTGGGCGAGGTCATGGCTCAGACCATCGAAACCTTGTCAAAGGGCTTCAAGCGCCGGGTTGGCCTGGCCCAGGCCATTCTTCATGACCCGCCCGTGCTCATTCTCGATGAGCCCACCGATGGGCTGGATCCGAACCAGAAGCACGAGGTTCGGCGCCTGATCCGGGAAATGGCCCCCGACAAGATCACCATCATCTCCACCCACATCCTGGAAGAGGTCGATGCCTTGTGCACTCGAGCCATGATCATCGCCCGGGGACGCTTGCTGGCAGACGACAGCCCGACCGGACTGCTGGCTCGCTCGCGCTACCACAATGCGGTCACTCTGACCATGGATGACCTGGAAACTGCGGCCTCCCGCCTGGGCGCGCTGGCCGAGTCACGCGAAGTTGAGGTGCGACGCGGGCATTTGACGGTGTTCCCCTCGAGCCAGGGCAACCTGTTCGATGCCGTGACTCGAACGATCCATGACGAGGGCTGGAAAGTGGATCAGCTTCAGCTAGAGGCTGGTCGCCTTGACGAAGTATTCCGCACCGTTACCGATGCCGGGGAGGCTGCCTGATGAACAACCTGGGTGTGATTCTGCGCCGCGAGTTGGCCAGCTATTTCGCCACGCCGGTGGCCTACGTTTTCATCGTGATCTACCTGATCATGTCGGCGGCATTCACGTTCTACCTGGGGGGATTCTACGAGCGCGAAATTGCCGACCTGGAGCCATTCTTTCGTTTCCACCCCTGGCTGTACCTGTTCCTGGTGCCGGCGATCGGCATGCGCCTGTGGGCCGAAGAGCGCAAGTACGGAACCGTTGAGCTGCTGCTGACCTTGCCGATCACACCGACCGAGGCCGTCCTCGGCAAGTTCCTGGCCGCCTGGCTGTTTATCGGCATGAGCTTGCTGCTCACCTTTCCGATCTGGATCACCGTCAACGTGCTTGGCAATCCGGACAACGGGGTGATCCTGGCCGCCTATCTGGGCAGCTGGCTGATGGCTGGCGGATTTTTGGCCATCAGTGCCTGTCTGTCGGCTGCGACCCGCAACCAGGTGGTGGCCTTCATCCTGGCGGTCGTGGTCTGTTTCCTGTTCTTGCTGTCAGGCTTGCCGCTGGTGCTTGACGTGTTCCGTGGCTGGTTGCCCCAGGCCATGGTGGATGGCATTGCCAATCTGAGTTTCCTGGTCCATTTCGGGTCGATTTCGCGCGGCGTGATCGATCTTCGGGACCTGGTGTATTTCGGCCTTGTCATTGGCTTCTGGCTGACTGCCAACCGTATCGTTCTTGAATTGAAGAAGGCAGATTGATGACGATGAAGAACTGGTACTCAGGTGGCGCTCTGGTCCTGCTCGCTGTCCTCTTTTTGTCCCTGACCATGCTGTCAGGCACGCTGCTGACCGGCGCCCGGGTCGATCTGACCGAAAACCGGCTCTACACCCTGAGTGCGGGCACGGTGAACCTGTTGCGCGGCATAGAAGAACCGATCAGGTTTGAGTTTTATTTCAGCGAGGATGCCAGCAGAGAGCTGCCCCAGGTGCGCAACTTCGCCCGCCGCGTGCACGAGTTGCTTGATGAGATGGCGCGCCGTTCCAACGGCGCCCTGGAAGTGCGCCGGGTTGACCCACGGCCATTTTCAGAGGAAGAAGACCAGGCAGCGCGCTTCGGCCTTGAATCGGTGCCTGTGGGCCGAACGGGCGACAGCCTCTATCTCGGCATCGTCGGCACCAATCGACTGGACGGCGTCGAGGTGCTGCCGTTCATTTCACCAGCCCGAGAGGCCTTTCTGGAGTACGAACTGGCGCGCATGGTCTATGCCTTGTCGCGGCCAGAGCAGCCACGGGTCGGACTCCTGACCGGATTGCCCATGGACGGTGGCTTCGACATGCAGACCGGGCAGCGCCTCGAGCCCTGGGCAATCTATGAACAAATCGATCAGATGTTCGATATCGAGCGAATCAGCCCCAGCGCGACCGAGCTGCCGGAAGGTATCGATGCCCTGGTTGTTGTCCACCCGCGCGAGCTTGACCAGGCGCTGCTGAGCGCCATCGATCAGTTCGTCCTCGGCGGCGGTCGCCTGCTGGCTTTTGTCGATCCCCTGGCCGAAGCCGATCCGGGGCCCGACCCCAGTGATCCGATGGGAGCTCTGACGGCCGAACGCTTCTCCACCCTGGAGCCACTGTTTTCGACCTGGGGTCTGGTGTTCGAGCCGGACCGCTTCGTTGCCGACCTGGGCCAGGCGTTGCAGGTCAGCATGCAGCAGGGCCGAACCACGGTTCGTCATCCCGCCATCATTGGCGTGACCCAGGCGCGCATGAATCCCGACGACGTCACTACCGGAGAGCTTGATACTGTCAACCTGGCCAGCGCCGGCGCGCTCAGTCTTGGCGAGGACAGCCGATTGGCGCTGGAGCCGCTGCTGCAAGCCAGTACCCAGTCCGGAATGCTCGACGCCGAGCGCCTGCGTTTCCTGGGTGATCCCTCTGAACTGTCGGCCGAAATGGCCGTGACCGGCGACAGCTACATCCTGGCGGCTCGTCTGTCCGGTCCGGCAGAGACGGCTTTCCCGGGGCAGGGCGGGGCCGACAGTGGCGATATCAACGTGATCGTGGTGGCGGACACGGACTTGTTGTCAGACCGGTTCTGGGTTCAGCGCCAGCGATTCTTCGGCACTGTGCTGCTGGATCCATTCGCCAGCAATGGAGATTTCGTCATCAACGCCATCGATAACCTGCTTGGCAATGCCGACCTGATCAGTGTCCGCAGCCGCGGCGTGTCGAGCCGGCCATTCGAACTGGTCGATGCCCTGCGGCGTGAGGCCGAACAACGTCTGCGCGCCACCGAGCAGCGGCTGGAGGCTGAGCTGGCCGAGACAGAAAGGCGTCTGAATGAATTGCAACAAGCCCGGGGAGATGCCGATCTGACCGTGCTCAGCGCTGAACAGGAGGCCGAGATTGATCGGTTCATGGAGCAGCGGATTGACATCCGACGGCAATTGAGACAAGTACGTCGGGATCTGGATCGCGACATCGAGGCGTTGGGTACGCGCGTGAAGATGATCAATATCGCCCTGATGCCGATGCTGGTGACCGCGTTTGCGCTGTGGCTGGTCTGGCGGCGTCGGCAGCGCATGCGCAAGACCCGGGAGAACGTGGCATGAACGCTCGCGGCATTCTCGTGCTTGGCATTCTGACCCTGGTTGCCCTGACCCTGGCGCTAGTCCTCGGACGTCCACTCACCACTCCTCCGGCACCCGAAAGTGAAGCACTGGTGCCCGGCTTGCGCGATATCATCAATGATGTCGACGCCATCGATGTCATCGCGACCGATGGGTCTTCCCTGGTTTCCCTGCGGCGCGAGCGCGAGCGCTGGCGGGTGCGGGAAAAGGACAACTACGAGGCTGATTTTGGCCTGGTGCAAGGGTTTTTGCGGGATCTGGCCTCGGGTCGACGGCTGGAGCCGCGTACCAGCAACCCGCAGTGGTATCCCCGGCTGGGTGTAGCGGATCCCGGCGAGCCGAATGCGACGGGAATGTTGCTGCGGTTTCCCGGCACCGATCTGCCTGGCGTCCTGGTTGGCAACCTGGACAACACCGAGAGCGGTCGCTTTGTTCGGCTGGAAGGCGAGGCCCAGACCTGGCTTTCTGATCGCCGACTGGACTTGCCTGGCAGCGCAGTGCGCTGGCTGGAACGCGCAGTCATGGACATACCGGCATCGGAGTTGCGCGAAGTGACGCTGCGCCACCCGGATGGCGACACCGTGCGCCTGCGAGCGGCCGATTCAGACGGCGATGACTGGGTCTTGATGAATGTGCCGGACGGGCGCGAGGCCGCGGCCATGTGGCAGCTGCGCCCGGTTGCCAACGGGTTGGCCAATCTCAACCTGGACGGGGTCCGGCGCCACGAAGCGCTGCCCGACGAGGCTGTTCGGGCCCTTTACGTGACCCGCGATGGGCTTAATTTCGTGGCCAGCCTGTTCGAGGACGAGGATGGGCGCTGGGTTCACTTTACCGTCAGTGCCGAGGTTTCGGCTGCGGCAGAATTGGCGGACGAAGACGAGGCCGAGATTGCTGAAATCTTGACCGATGCGGCCGCGGTCGATGGGCGATTGAGCCCGTGGCAGTTTCGCATCCCGGAACGAAAATACGAGGTCATGACCCGTCGGCTGGAGTCTCTGCTCATTGAGGAGGCTTGAGCAGCTCGCTATCGATGGCGCTGAAAATACTGGCGATCTCTTCGTTGAACCCTTTCAGGGCCGATGATTTACGCCACACCATTGCAATGGTACGGCGCGGCCCTGGCTCCCGGAACGGTCTGACCACAAGATTCTCGGTTGGGGCTACCGGCGGCTTGACTGCCAGGGTGGGCATCAGGGTGATTCCGGTATTGGCCGCGACCATCTGGCGCAGGGTTTCCATGCTGGTGGCATGGAAATCCAGTTTTTCATGTGCTCCAGCCATGTGACAGACTTCCAGCGCCTGGTCGCGCAGGCAGTGACCGTCTTCGAGCAATAGCAGCTCTTCCTGTTCCAGGTCTTCCAGCTCGATGAACTGCTTGGTCGCGAGGCGATGCTGCTCCGGCATGGCCACAACGAAGGCCTCTTCAAACAGCTCGTGGCAAACCAGCCGGTCGTCGGGAATCGGCATGGCCAGCAGGCCCGCGTCGAGCGTGCCACGATCAAGCATGTCGAGAATGTCCTCGGTCTTTTCCTCGAACAGGCGCAGGGTAAGCCGTGGGAAGCGCCGTCTGATGACCGGAATCACGTGCGGCAGCAGGTAGGGTGCGAGGGTTGGAAAGATGCCGAGCCTCAGCGTGCCCGAGTGCGGGTCGCGCGAGCGGCGCGCGATCGAGCGCATGGCGTCGACCTCGCTCAGTATCGAGCGACCACGTTCCACGATTTCTTCGCCGATCGGGGTCAGCATGACCTGACGGGGCGAGCGCTCGACGAGCTGAACTTCGAGCTCTTCTTCCAGCTTCCGAATCTGGGTGCTCAGGGTCGGCTGACTGACGTAGCACAACTCGGCTGCCTTGCTGAAGTGGCGGACGTCAGCCAGGGTCACCAGGTATTGAATCGCTCGGATGTTCAATTCAGTTATCCAATCTCTCTATCGCTTTTGGAAGATTACCAAAGGTTCGTCAATGGTGCGCTCTCATCGCAGTTCTCATCGTCTCGACAGCTCGCCAGTTATGCTCGGCCTGTTGGCATGCTTCCAGGAGCCAGAAGCGGCCCACCCATAGACAAAGAGAATAGATTCGATAATAACAATCAATTTGATTTATTGCTACTTGGTTGTTACTTTATACTCAGTCGCACGATATCGTGCGTTTTTTTATGCTTCATGCAAAAGGAGAGCAGTAATGTTGACGATTGGAGACAAGTTTCCGAACTACAACCTGAAGGCCACCGTTGGTACCGATATCGACTCAGCCTTTACCGATTTGAGCAATGAAAGCTTTGCCGGCAAGTGGCAGCTGGTCTTCTTCTATCCGAAGGACTTCACGTTTGTCTGCCCGACCGAAATCAAGGCCTACAGCGACCTGAAAGACGAGTTTGCTGACCGTGACTGCGAGGTTCTGGCGGCCAGCACCGATTCCGAGTTTGTCCACATGGCATGGCGCAAGAGCCACGACGATTTGCGCGACCTGCAGATTCCGATGCTTGCAGACATCAAGCGCGAACTGTCCGGTGCGCTGGGGATCCTGCACCCGGAAGAAGGTGTGGCCATGCGAGCCACTTTCCTGGTCGATCCGCAGGGCATCATTCGCCACGTCGCGGTGACCGACATGAATGTCGGCCGTAACGCGAAGGAAACGCTGAGAATCCTTGATGCGCTGCAGTCAGACGAGCTGTGTCCGTGCAACTGGCAGCCGGGTGACGAGCATCTCAAGGCCGCCTGATCGCTCGTGTACCTGGAAGAACCCGGCAACTGGCCGGGTTCTTCACTGCCACCAGCAAAGGCGAACCCATTCTAGGAGCATGTGAAATGACGATCGATACCCTGAAAAAACAGATTCCCGACTACGCCAAGGATTTGCGCATCAACCTGGGCAACGTGCTCGACACCGAGCAGTCTGCCGGCATGACTGAGCAGCAAGTGTGGGGAACTGCACTGGCAACCGCTATTGCCGCGCGCAACAGGGACCTGATAGCGGCCATTGCTGCCGATGCCCAGGCTCATCTGGATGAAACCTGGCTCAATGCCAGCCGATCGGCTGCAGCAATCATGGGCATGAACAATATCTACTATCGTTTCGTGCACCTGGCCTCGAACGACGAATATGCCAAGCTCCCGGCCAAGCTACGCATGACCGTGATTGGCAATCCCGGAATTGACAAGGTGGATTTCGAACTGATGTCCCTGGCCGTTTCCGCGATCAACGGCTGCGGCCTGTGCATTGACAGTCACGAACGCATTCTCAAGCACGGTGGCGTGTCCAGCGAAGTGATTCAGCACGCGGTGCGGATTGCTTCGGTCATGCACGCTGTCGCCTGTGTGCTCGACACCCATGAATCGGCCAGTCTTGCCCAGGCAGCCTGACCGGCGGTATCATGCACCATCGGGCCCCGCTTCAGGCGGGGCTTTTTTTGTTGACAGTGCGGGCGGAAATGGTTGCGCACGCTGACGCCTGAATTTCCTATACTTCGAACGATGACAGCCGCGCGCAACAGAATAGAACACTCAAGAACCCGGATTACCAAGCTGGTCTTCCCGCAGGATACCAATCCCATTGGTACGCTCTACGGCGGCACGGCCTTGCAGTGGATGGACGAGGTGGCCTTCCTCACCGCGACCAGGTACGCGCGTCAACAAGTGGTCACCGTGTCCATGGACCGGGTCGATTTCAAGGTGCCCATTCCCCAGGGGGCAATCATCGAGCTGATTGGCGAGGTGACGCGGGTAGGCAGGACTTCGATGACGATCCAGGTTCGTATTCTTCTCGAAGATGCCATGGTTGGCACCCAGGAGCTGGCCATTGAAGGTCACCTGGTCATGGTGGCCGTCGACCAGGCCATGAATCCGGTCGCGCTTTGATTCCTTGCCGGTTGGCGACGTGAACGTCCACTTTCCCGGCAAGGCCAACGCTGACTCGGCAACCCTGCCGCCGGGACCTTACTGGCTGTCGGTGGCCATCGCCGTTATTGCCGCGGTCTGCATGGCCGTGCTGGTTGAACACATCCATCGCATCGAGCAGGATCGAATCCGGCAGGCTGACAGAAACGTTCTGATTCAGCAGGCCGCTACCGTGCGCGCTCGTATCGAGGCTGAGCTGAGCGCCAGCCTTTACGCTGCCACTGGCCTGGTTGGCTATGTCGTTGCCCACGAAGACTTTCTCGATGCGGTTCGTGTCAACGCAGCCCTGGAAGCCATTTATCGGCACGGCAGGCATCTGCGCAACGTGGCCCTGGCGCCCGACAATGTGCTGAGCTACGTCTATCCATTGCAGGGCAACGAAGCCGTGGTCGGTTTCAACTACGAAGCCAGCGCCGAGCAATGGGCCGAGGTCGAGCGCGCGATCGGTGAACGCAACAGCGTTCTTGCCGGCCCGCTGGACCTGGTCCAGGGTGGGCGAGGGCTGATCAATCGCACGCCTGTCTTCCTGCTGGATGACCGCTACTGGGGCTTGTTGAGCGTGGTCATCGATCCGGACTCCTTGTTCGGACATGTCGTCGAAGACATGCCGGATGAGCTGCGCTTTGGTCTGCGCTGGCTGCAGTCGGAACGACGAGGGACCGCTCTGGTGGGTGGTGACGCTTCGGTTTTCGAGGCTGAGCATGTCAGCCTTGTGGTCCCCGTTCCCGGCGGGCAATGGGAGCTGGCGGTGGCCGGTCAGGATGTGACGGGCTCCGGGCAGGGCTACCTGAACTGGTACCGTGCAGGCGGCCACCTGGTCGCGCTGTTGGTAGCGATCTTGTTGATGCTGGTACTCAGGGAACGCTGGGCCATCGCTCGCATGGCCATGACCGACCAGCTGACTGGCTTGCCGAATCGGCGCGCGTTCCAACGCCAGTTGACCCGGGCGATGAGCGAAGCAAGCCGTCGTGGCGATTCGTTTGCATTGGTGTATATCGATCTGGATGGTTTCAAGGCGGTCAACGATCGGGCCGGGCACGCGCACGGCGACCGAGTCCTGGTGATCGTGTCGCGGCGCATGCGCCAGGCCCTGGATTCGCGCTCTACGCTTGCCCGCATTGGCGGTGATGAGTTTGTTCTGCTGCTGCCCGACACTCAGGACGAGCCCACGGTAAAGGACCATGCCAGCCATCTGAGGAATGCCATTCGTCGGCCCATCGAGGGTGTGGAGCCCGAAATTCAGCTGGATGCCGCGGTTGGCGTCGCGCTGTTTCCGACCGATGGCCGGTCGGCTGAAGCACTTATCAACAAGGCTGACTCTCGGATGTACCGGGCAAAGGCTCGATTCAACTGTAGCCAATCATCACCGCAACCCCGATGAAGATCAGGGCCAGGACCACGTAAAGGCCGAGCACGGGCAGCACCCAGCGTGCCCACACCGCCCAGTCGATGCGGGCGGCGCCGAGCACCCCCATCAACGTGGCCGAGGTCGGGATGATCAGGTTGGTGAGGCTGTCGCCGAGCTGAAAGCAGAGCACTGTCACCTGGCGCTGAACACCGACCAGGTCGCCGAGCGGTGCCATCAGCGGCATGGTCAGCGCGGCTTGTCCTGATCCGGAAGGCACCAGGAAGTTGATCAGGCTCTGAACGAAAAACATCAGCCAGGCTGAAACCAGCTCGGGCACCTGGCCCAGGCCAGAAGCAAGAAAGAACAGGATGGTGTTCATGACCGATGGCTCGGCCGGATTGGTGCCGCCCAGCAACAGCACGAGGCCCTTGGCCATACCGACCACCAGTACTGCCGGAATCAACCCGGCCGCGCCATCGCGAAACGCACGTGCCAGCTGGTTGGCGTCCATGCGATGGCGCCCCGGCAGCAGGTAAAGCAGTCCGATCACCAGGCCCATCGTGAAAAACTGGGTGGCAATCTCGGGAATGAAGTATTGATGGGCGATGACGCCCCAGATAACCCAGGCAACACCGGCGACGATAATGAGCATGGCGAATGCATCACGCGGCGTGAAGCCGGGCGCCGCGGCCTGATCACTCTGCTGCAAGCGGAAATGTTCATCGCTTTGATGACAGGGCGACAGCTCGGGTCGGGCGTGCACCCGTCGCGCCCACCACAATGTGATGGCCATGCCGACCAGGGTGAAGACCGTCCACATGATGATCCGCAGCGGTGCCCCTGAGAGAATGGGTAGATCGGCAATGCCCTGGGCGATGGCCACGTTGAACGGGTTCATCCAGCTGGCCGCGAAGCCGACCCTCGAGGCAACGAAAGTCACCAGGACGGCGGTAATGGCGTCGTAACCGAGGCGCACGATGATGGGCGCGAGCAGCAAGACGAAGGCGATGGTCTCTTCGCTCATTCCGAAGATGGCACCGCCAAGCGAGAACAGGAAGAACAGCAGCGGCAGGACAACGATGGGGTCTTTTTCCGTGCGCTGGATCAGTGCTCGCACGCCGCGGTCGATACAGCCGGTCTGCATGATGATGCCGAAGGCGCCGCCCACGACCAGCAAGAATCCCATGATGCCGATCGCGGCCGAATGCCGACTGCCGGATACCAGGCCTTCGAAAGGAGCATTGAGAAAGCCGACACGCTCCGGTTCGGCATTGAACAGGGGGGTGCCGGGGGCACCATCGCCGGCCAGCGAAAAGCTGGAAAGTTCGACCGGCAGGGTATGACCGTCCGGATCGGTCTCGATCGAGAAACTGCCGGCCGGGACCAGAAAACTCAGTGCAACCAGACTCAACGCGACCCAGAACAGGATAATCAGCGTGTCCGGGGTTTTCCGGGCCGGTGCGGTCATTGGGTCTCCAGGCGCCGAGAAGGTCGGCGTCGATTGTGGGTTTGGCGTGAATGGCGCTCAGTATAGACAAGGCGGAGCCGCCTCGCGAAGCAGGATCATGAATTAGACTTCAAGGCTCATACACCGTGATTACCGCCGAGATGTCGTCGAAGACCTGGAAAGCGCGTCAGGAAAGTGACCCGTACGTGCGCAGGGCCCGGGAAGAGGGTTATCGCGCCCGTGCAGCCTACAAGCTGCTTGAGTTGGACGAGCGCGATCGCTTGTTCAAGGGTGCTCGTCGGGTCGTCGACCTGGGTTCGGCCCCGGGCAGCTGGTCGCAGATCGCCCGGCAACGTCTGGCCGACGATGGTCGGGTGATCGCTCTGGACCTGCTGCCGATGACGCCGATCCCCGGTGTTGACTTCATTGCCGGCGACTTTCGGGAAAACGACATACTCGAACAGCTCGAGGGCCTGCTCGAAGGACACAAGATAGACCTTGTACTGTCGGACATGGCCCCCAACCTTTCTGGTATTGGCCCGTCGGACCAGGCGCGGTCCATCCACCTGGCCGAGCTGGCCCTGGATTTCGCCAGCAGCTGGCTGGATATTTCCGGAAAGCTCGTGGTCAAAGTGTTTCAGGGTGCCGGCTTTGACGAGCTGCTCACCGAGTTCAGGCGAGTATTCAAGACAGTTAGGATTCGCAAACCAGCCGCATCGCGCCCGGAGAGTCGGGAAGTTTACCTGGTTGGCATTGCCTTGAAATCGGGGCAGTGAGCGGTGTATGGGCTAGAATGGCCGATATCGGTCGTCCACAGTATCTGACGGAGACGCATTTTGAGCGATTTTGCCAAGAACCTGATCATGTGGATCATCATCGCGATGGTCCTGATGAGCGTGTTCAATTACTACTCGCAGCCGCAGCAAGAGCCGCGGTCGATGAATTATTCCACGTTCCTCGAGGAGGTCCGTGGTGGCAACGTGGAAAAAGTCGCAATCCAGGAAAGTACGGCCGGCAAGACGATTACCGGGCAATCCCGCGACGGGCAAAGATTTACCGTGCAGGCACCGCGCGACGACGGCTTGATCAAGGACCTGCTCGACAATCGTGTCGTGATCGAGGCGCGGGAGCCCCAGCGGCGTTCGGTCATGGTCGATATTCTGATCAGCCTGTTGCCGGTCCTGGTCCTTGTTGGTCTCTGGGTTTACTTCATGCGCCAGATGCAGGGTGGAATGGGCGGTCGCGGCGGAGCCATGAGTTTTGGCAAGTCGCGGGCAAAGCTCCAGGGCGAAGACCAGGTCAAGGTCACCTTTGAGGACGTAGCCGGCTGTGAAGAGGCCAAGGAAGAAGTGACCGAGCTGGTCGACTTCCTGCGCAACCCTGCCAAGTTCCAGCGCCTGGGTGGTCATATCCCCAAGGGCATCCTGATGGTCGGTTCGCCCGGCACAGGTAAAACCCTGCTGGCCAAGGCGATTGCCGGCGAGGCACGGGTGCCTTTCTTTTCGATCTCTGGATCCGATTTTGTCGAAATGTTTGTCGGTGTCGGCGCGTCTCGCGTTCGTGACATGTTCGAAACCGCGAAAAAGCACGCGCCCTGCATCATCTTCATCGACGAGATAGACGCTGTCGGTCGCCATCGTGGCGCTGGTCTCGGCGGTGGTCATGATGAACGTGAGCAGACCCTCAACCAGCTCCTGGTCGAAATGGATGGCTTCGAGGGCAACGAGGGCATCATCTTGATTGCCGCAACGAACCGGCCGGATGTGCTTGATCCCGCGCTCCTGCGTCCCGGCCGTTTTGACCGCCAGGTCGTTGTGCCGCTGCCTGACCTGAAGGGCCGCGAGCAAATTTTGAAGGTTCATATGCGCAAGGTGCCGATTGACGATAACGTCGATGCGCGGGTCATTGCACGTGGGACGCCGGGCTTTTCCGGTGCCGACCTGGCGAACCTGGTCAACGAGGCAGCCTTGTTTGCCGCTCGCCAGGATTCAAAGACCGTTCGCCAGTCGCATTTCGAACTGGCCAAGGACAAGATCATGATGGGCGCTGAGCGCAAATCCATGGCCATGTCCGAGCACGAGAAGCGACTGACGGCCTACCACGAGGCAGGGCACGCGATTGTTGGCCGCCTGGTCCCGGATCACGACCCGGTCTACAAGGTGACCATCATCCCGCGCGGGCGCGCGCTCGGCGTGACCATGTTCCTGCCCGAGCAGGACAAGTACTCCATGACCCGTCAGCAGATCACGTCCCAGCTTGCCAGCCTGTTCGGTGGACGCGTTGCCGAGGAGCTGATCTACGGCAAGGAAAAAGTCACCACCGGCGCATCGAACGATATCGAGAGAGCCTCGCAGATCGCGCGCAACATGGTCACCAAGTGGGGTTTGTCGGATGCCATGGGGCCGATCTCCTACGACGAGAACGAGGACGAAGTCTTTCTTGGCCGCCAGGTCACCCAGCACAAGCATGTGTCGGATGAGACCCATCGCCAGCTTGACAAGGAAGTGCGTCGGATCATCGACGATGCTTACAACGAAGCCAAGCTTATCCTCGAAGAGAATCGCGACAAGCTGGAGTTGATGACCGAAGCATTGATGCGCTATGAAACCATCGACGCCCGGCAGATCGACCAGATCATGCAGGGTCAGGAACCCGATCCGCCGGAAGACTGGAACGAGAGCGGGGAGCCGCCGGCACCCGACTCGGACGATGATGATCCTGGCACCGAGCCGACCGGTCAACCGGCTCCGGGCTGATCGCAAGCATCTTGCCAGCAAAGGCGCGCCGGTAACCCGGCGCGTTTTTGTTATGACCGGCACGCAGTCATGACCGCCCAGCTTTTCGAGCGCATCCAGCAGGCCCATCGCCAGCGCCGTCCGCTGGTCATGGGCATTGTCAACGTCACGCCTGATTCCTTCTCCGATGGCGGGCGCTACTGGCACGCAGAGGACGCGGTCGCGCATGCGCTGGACCTGGCCTCCCAGGGTGCGGATATCCTGGATATTGGTGGCGAATCCACCCGGCCCGGTGCAGAGCCGGTGTCTGCCGAGCAGGAGATTGAACGCGTTGTTCGGGTGGTGGAGCAGATTGCCAGTCGTCTTGCGGTGCCAATGTCCATCGATACCAGCAAGCCTGAGGTAATGAAGGCGGCAGTGGCCGCTGGCGCTGCCATGATCAATGATGTCAACGGCCTGCGGGCTGCCGGAGCCGTTGAAGCTGCGGCAGAGTTGAATGTCCCGGTATGCATCATGCACATGCAGGGTCAGCCGCGAACCATGCAGGAAAAGCCGAGTTACCAGGATGTGGTCGCCGATGTTGCTTCTTTCCTTGCACAGCGCAGCGCCGCCGCGCTGGCGGCGGGCATTCGTCGAGAGCACATCGTGATCGATCCAGGGTTCGGGTTTGGCAAGACACTAGGACACAACCTCGAACTCCTGGCCCGGCAGGAGGACTTGCTGGCAGCAGGATGGCCGTTGCTGGTTGGCATTTCTCGCAAGTCCATGCTGGGCGCTATCACCGGCCGCAAGCAGGCCGATCAGCGGCTGGCCGCATCGCTCGCCGCTGCCATGCTCAGCGCCCAGCGCGGCGCTGCAATCCTGCGGGTCCATGACGTAGGGCCTACGGTCGATGTGCTGAAGGTGTTGTCGGCGGTTACCGATGCGACTCCGCCAGCCGCATCCCGCTGAAGCGTGTCGGTCCGGGTTTTCCCGGCGCTTGGGGTTAAAATACCGGCATGAAATACTTTGGTACAGACGGTATTCGAGGCCGGGTAGGCGAGCCGCCGATCACGGTTGATTTTATCCTCAAACTTGGCTGGGCGGCAGGTTCGGTTCTGGCCGAACGCAGTGACGACCATCCTTCGGTTGTCATTGGCAAGGATACGCGCATTTCCGGCTATCTCTTTGAATCGGCGCTGGAGGCCGGTTTTTCGGCGGCCGGGGTGGACGTGCGCCTGCTCGGCCCGATGCCGACCCCGGCCGTTGCCCACCTGACCCGCAGCCTCGGGGCGGTGGCCGGCGTGGTCATCTCTGCCTCGCATAACCCTTACGAGGATAACGGGATCAAGTTTTTCTCCGGGCAGGGTGAGAAGCTGGACGATGACTTGCAGGCCGCCATCGAGCAACGGCTTGAACTTCCCCTTGCCCAGGTATCGCCCCACCGTCTCGGCAAGGCCGTGAGAATCGACGATGCCATCGGCCGCTATATCGAGTATTGCAAGGCCACCGTGCCTTATGGCACCCGCTTCGAAGGCCTGAAGATCGTCGTAGATTGCGCCAATGGCGCGACTTATCGCATTGCTCCGCCGGTGTTTCGAGAGCTCGGTGCCGAGGTCGTCCCCATACACCACTCGCCCGATGGGCTCAACATAAACGCCGACTGCGGTTCCACCTATCCGCAGGATCTGGCCAGAACGGTGGTCGCAAAAAAAGCTGACCTGGGCGTGGCATTCGACGGTGATGGTGATCGGGTTGTGCTGGTTGACCACACTGGTCAGCTGATCGACGGTGATCAGATCCTGTTCGTGCTGGCCAATGCGCGTCAGGCCAACGGCGGACTGAGCGGCGGTGTTGTTGGCACGGTCATGAGCAACTTCGGGCTCGAAGAGGCCTTTCGGGGCATGGGCGTGCCGTTCGAGCGCAGCCAGGTCGGGGACCGCTATGTCCATGAACGTCTGCGCGATCGCGGCTGGGTGCTGGGTGGTGAGGCCTCCGGGCATATTCTCTGTCTGGATCGCGCCACCACCGGTTGCGGCATCGTCTCGGCCCTGCAAGTCCTGGAAGTAGTCGCTCGGACCCGCCAATCCCTGGCAGCACTCGCCGCTGGCATGAAGAAGTACCCTCAGGTGATGATCAACGTGCCCGTGGTCGGTAACGCTCGCGATCTTATCAGCGACAACCCCGTGCTGGACAAGGCCGTGCACGAGGCGGAAGTCGCTTTGAATGGCTTTGGTCGCGTTATCCTGCGTCCCTCGGGTACCGAACCGGTCGTTCGCGTGACCGTGGAGGGAGCTGAAAACGAGCTGATCACCAGGCTGGCCGATGAGCTGGCCGGCGCGGTCACCAGGGCCATGAAGGGCTGAGATTGACATCGTGAAACAGGAGAACAAGCGCTGTGGTTGAGGTACCGGTTCTGTCCCTTGAAGACTTCGATGGCGGATCAGGACGGTTTCCGACTGCGCTCGGCCGAGCCTGGCGCGACACCGGATTCGTCGGTATTCGTGATCATGGCATCAGTGATGAGCTGATTGAACAGGCCTACACGGTCTTTCGCCAGTTTTTCGCCCTGCCGACCGAGATCAAGCAGCAGTATCATCGGCCAGGAATCGGTGGCGCGCGCGGGTACACGGGCTTTGGGGTCGAGCAGGCGCGGGATCATGATGTACCGGATCTCAAGGAGTTCTGGCATGTCGGGCGCGAACTGAGATCGGACAATCCGTTCCCGGATATTCTTCTGCCCAACGTCTGGCCAGCCGAGATTCCGGCCTTCAAGCCTGCGGCGCTGGCACTTTACCAGGCCCTCGATGCACTGGGCGCGCGCCTACTCTCGGCGCTGGCGCTGGACATTGGTCTGAATGCAGACTGGTTTGCCGACAAGATCAACCGCGGAAACTCCATTCTGCGACCCATTCACTACCCGCCGATCCGGGACGCGGATCCCGGAGCGGTGCGAGCCGCTCGCCACGAAGATATCAACCTGATTACCTTGTTGATCGGATCCAGGGAGCAGGGCCTGGAAATTCTCTCAAGGGACGGGCAGTGGGTTCCGGTCAGCACCCTGCCGGGCACGATCGTGGTCAACGTCGGCGACATGCTGCAGCGCCTGACCAACCATGTGTACCCGTCAACCACTCACCGCGTCGTCAATCCGGCCGGACAGGCCGCCCGGCAGGCACGATACTCGATTCCTTTTTTCCTGCACCCCAATCCCGAGTTCCTGATCCAGACTCTGCCGCAATGCCGCGGCGAAGACCGGCCAGACCGGTATCCCGAACCAATCACGGCAAACGACTATCTGCAGCAGCGGTTGCGGGAAATCAAGTTGCTCTGAGCCAGGGCAGTTCGTCGCAGCCGCCTGCTCACGCTCACTGATTGGTGAGCGTCAGTTCAACTCGTCCCCGGCTCAATTCGTCAAGGTCGCGCTTCAGTGCCTTCAGTTTCTGGCTTGGCAGTTCGATATCGAAGCAGACACCGTTCTCGTCGTAACATTCGGCTAGCTTCTGCGCCTGGTGCCTGGCAAAGAGCTGGTGAGCGCGATCGGCGTGCTCGAAGTCCAGCGTAACCTGTGCACTTGACATATCGACCAGCGCTTCGCGCTCGGCCAGGCGCAGGCACTCGGCCGCGGTGCCGCCATAGGCCCGGGCCAGGCCCCCAGTGCCGAGTTTGATACCGCCGAAATAGCGAATCACGACCACGCCGACCTGATCCATGTCCTGGCCCTCGATGGCCTGGAGTATGGGTCGGCCGGCCGTGCCGCCGGGTTCGCCGTCGTCATCGAAACGATAAAGCTGGCCACTTTTCCAGGCCCAGCAATGGTGGTTGGCACCAGTCTCGCGAATGCGGTCGATGAATGTGCGCATGCCGTGCTCGCTTTCCTGGCGCTCGGCCAGCGCGATGAAACGAGAGTTCCTGATCACGCTCTCATGCCGGGCCGGCTGTGCCAGAGTGTCTGCCATGCTTAGCCGATACGCGCTTTTCGGGGTGCTGAAACGATCTCGCAATCAACCTCAAAACTATTCATCAAGATATTGATCTTATGATCTTTTTTAAAGTCTTTTCGGTGGGTCAAGGGGGTGCCGTCCGGGTCGCGAACCACGCCATAACCGCGCTCGAGCACGCGTAGCGGGCTGACGTTGTCAAGACTGCGAACCAGCCCGTTGAGCTGTTGCTGGCGTTTTTCCAGCACCACCTGCATGGCTCGCCGCAGGCGCGCCTGCCGTGCTGCCAGGTCCGCGCTCAAGCGCTTGAGTTCGGGTACGGGATGCCGAGCCTGCAGCCGTGCGGTCAGGCTGGAGCAGCGCTCATGCTGCTTGTTCAGCAGTCGCCCGATGGCCTGTTGGTTGCGCGCTTCCAGTTGGGTTACCTGGGCCTGCAATTGCTCCAGGCGGCGGCCGGGGTGGCACTGCCTGAGACGGTGAGCGAGATGATCGACGCGCTGCGCCATGCGGTCGCAGTGCTGCCGGGCCGAGCGCTGCAGCCTGAGCTCGAGCCGCTTAAGTTGCTTGCGCAGCTCGGGCCCATCCGGACTGATGGCCGCTGCCGCTGCCGTTGGCGTGGCAGCGCGCAGGTCGGCGACGAAATCGGCGATGGTGAAGTCGGTTTCATGTCCAACCGCACTGACGATCGGCGTTTTCGCCGCGGCGATGGCGCGGGCCAGGGCTTCGTCGTTGAATGCCCACAAGTCTTCCAGGGAACCGCCGCCGCGGCCGATAATGAGTACATCGGCCCACTGCTGCCTGTCTGCCGCCTTGAGCGCCCGGCGTAATTCTGACGGGGCTTGCTCGCCCTGGACGGCGCTGGCGTAGACCCTGACCTGGGCCGCTGGCCAGCGCTGGCTCAGTACCCGCAGCATATCCTGCAGGGCAGCACCACTGGGTGATGTGATCAGACCGACGCGCAGCGGCCAGGCGGGTAGAGCGCGTTTGCGAGCCGGATCGAAAAGGCCCTCACTTTCAAGCTTTTTCTTCAACGCCTCGAAGGCGCGGGCGAGCACGCCTGCGCCGGCTTCGAGCATGCCATCGGCGATCAACTGGTAGTCCCCGCGCGCCTCGTACAGGCTCAACCTGCCCCGGACCAGTACTTCCAGGCCATTTTCCGGCCGAAAGCCAAGGCCCATGGCATGACTTCGGAACAAGGCGCAGCGGATCTGGGCGCGACTGTCCTTGAGGGTGAAATAGAGGTGGCCTGATGCAGGTCTGGCCAGGTTGGAGAGCTCGGCCTGTATCCACAGGCGCGGGAATCCTGCTTCGAGATGCAGGCGAACTTCCTGGTTCAGCTCCTGCGGAGCGTAGACGCGGCTTTCCGGGCCCGGTGGCTGAATCGGCATGGCGCGATTATACGCCCCTTGAGCGGGTTGACTGCTCACTACCCGGTGGCCTTGGCAGACCATTGCGACGTGTGCTGAAAACCGCTGATTGTCCCCGCAGCTACTGGCTCTGCGCTATGCTTCGCCCACGCTTCCACATCCAATGGGTTTCATGACCGACTCGCACGAATCTGCTGAATCACATCGACTGGTACTGCGCCAGACTACGGTAGCCGACTATCAGGATGTTGCTGAAATCATGGACCGGGTCTATCCCGGAGGGCTGGAAGGCGCCTGGACCGAAGCCCAGTTCGAGTCGCAGATCCTGCGCTTTCCGGACGGACAGATCTGCATCGAGGATAACGGCAAGGTGGTGGCTGCGGCCATATCGCTGATTGTCAAGTACAGTCGTTGGGGCCAGGACCATCGTTACTGGGACATTGTTGGCAACGGCTACCTGACCACCCACGATCCCAAGGGAGATGTCCTCTACGGCGTTGATATTTTTGTCCACCCCGACTACCGGGACCTGCGCCTGGGTCGTCGTCTGTACGATGCCCGCAAAGAGCTGTGCGAGCGGCTCAATCTTCGCGGGATCGTCGTTGGTGGACGAATCCCGGGCTATTACAAGGTCGCGGGGGAATTGACGCCGCAGCAATACGTGGCCAAGGTCCAGTCGCGGGAATTGAGAGATCCGATCCTGACCTTTCAACTGGCCAACGACTTCCAGGTTCGGCGCATCGTGCGCGACTACTTGCCCAATGACAAGCAGTCCTCGGGCTACGCCACTCTGCTGGAGTGGATCAACATCTATTTTGAAGAACCCACCAGCGGCGTGACCGGTGGCCGGCCCTCCGATGTGCGAATTGGCGCCGTGCAATGGCAAATGCGCCCGACCAGCTCGCTCGAGGACCTTTTTTCCCAGATCGAATACTTCGTTGACGCCGTTTCTGGCTATCAGGCTGATGTGGTGCTGTTTCCGGAGTTTTTCAACGGGCCACTGATGGCGCCCTGGAACGACCAGGGACCGGCCGAGGCCGTTCGCCAGTTGGCCACATACACCGATGCCATTCGCGATGAAATGCTGAGACTCGCGGTCAGCTACAACATCAACATCATCGCCGGATCCATGCCCGAATATGACGGTGACCAGCTGCGCAATGTCTGCTACCTGCTGCGTCGCGATGGCACCTGGGATCGCCAGTACAAGGTCCACGTCACGCCCGATGAGGTCAGCTACTGGGGCCTGACGGGCGGCGACAAGGTCAAGGTTTTCGACACCGATTTCGGCAAGGTCGGCATTCTGATCTGTTACGACGTGGAGTTTCCGGAACTGCCACGGCTGATGGCCGAGGAGGGCATGCACATCCTGTTCGTGCCGTACTGGACCGATACCAAGAATGCCTACCTGCGGGTGCGTCGCTGTGCCCAGGCCCGGGCCATCGAGAACGAGTGCTACGTGGTCATCACCGGTTCGGTTGGCAACTTGCCACGGGTGGAAAACATGGATATGCAGTATTCCCAGGCCGCCGTATTCACACCGTCCGATTTTGCCTTTCCCCATGACGCCATCGCGCACGAGGCTACCCCGAATACCGAGACCATGCTGATTGCCGATCTGGACCTGGATAACTTGCGCGAAATCCGCTCGCATGGGTCGGTCCGCAACCTCAAGGATCGGCGTCTGGATCTGTTCGAGCTGCGCTGGCGCGAAAAATGAGCGATGTCACATGCCCATCGAGTAGCCCTGTTATGATTCAACCAGACTTTTACACGAGGCTTGTCGAGGTATGTGGTCTGAATTGATTGCAGTACTGGTTGGACTGCTGATCGGCGCGGTCGGCGCCTGGATCTGGCTGAAGAGCAGGGGAAGCAAGGTGGGATCGGTTGACCAGCTCAAGGAGGAAAATGCCCGCTTCCGTGAGGAAGTCAACGAGCACTTCGTCCAGACTGCCGAACTCATCAACCAGTTGACCGACAGCTACAAGGCGGTTTTCGATCATCTGAATGAAGGCGCAGGCAAGCTGGTTGATACCAACACCTTGCGCGAGCGCATGCCGCGGGTTACAGACCAGGAAGTGCGCCTTAAACACATTGGCGCCCCGCGCGAAGAGCAGGCCGATTGAACCAGGTTCGGGTGCCTCGGGTTTCCTCTTCGCGGGCGCGACGGTGCAGAGCCGGGCAGAGACTCAACCGTCAGCAAGGGGCTACGGCGTGACGCGCAGGACCTGGCCGTCGGCATGGTCGGTAAGGATGTAAATCGCCTCATCTGGTCCGACTCGAACATCCCTTAAGCGACGGCCGATTTCAAGGTCCAGTTTTTCATCCGAGATCACGCGCTCACCGTCGAGCTGGATACGTCGAATCGATCGTTCCACCAGGCTGGCGACCAGCAAGTCGCCGTGCCAGCCCTCAAACAGATTGCCTCGATACTGGGCCATGCCAGCCGGCGCGATCGAGGGCGTCCAGTCGATCTTTGGATCAACCATGCCTGGACGTGAGCTGTAGGGCGTGATTCGGGCCCCGGAATAATCGACCCCGAAAGTGGCAACGGGCCAGCCGTAATTCTCACCGCCACGGATCAGGTTGAGTTCATCTCCGCCGCGGGGGCCGTGTTCATGCGACCAGACCAGCCCGGAGTCGGGGTCGAACACGATGCCCTGGGGGTTGCGGTGGCCGTAGCTGAAGATCTCAGGCAGCGCATCGGCCCGGCCGACAAAGGGGTTGTCGACCGGCACACTGCCGTCATGGTTGAGGCGCACGATACTGCCTGTGTGACTGTCCAGTTTTTGGGCCTGCTCACGAAAGTCGAAGGCATCGCCCAGCGTCAGCAGCAGGGTGCCATCGCTCATGAACGCCAGTCGGGCTCCGTAGTGAACCGGGCGATTGCGAGCCGGCTCGGCGGTGAACAGCACCTCGTTGTCGACCCAGCGCATCTCCTGCAGGCGCCCGCGGACCAGCCGGGTGGCGCTGCCGCGGCGATCACCGTGGGCCAGGGTCAGGTAGATCCAGCCGTTCTGGGCAAAATCCGGATCCAGCGCCACTTCCATCAGGCCGCCCTGGGCGGCAACGTAGGCTGACGGCACGTCCGCAACCGGTTCAGGCAACAGCTGGCCATCGTCGATTACCCGCAGGCGCCCGGCGCGCTCGGTGACGAGCATGCGCCCGTCCGGGAGAAAGGCGATGGACCAGGGGTGCTCCAGCCCCTGTGCGACCGTCTCAACCTGAAAAGCATTGCCCGGATGCCAAAGGCCCAGGGCCAGCAGAGGTATCAGTAGTCGGCACAAAGCGATCATTGGGTGCTCCGGAGATCTTTTTTGATAGCATCACCATAACCCAAAGCAGGTAAGCTGAGCGCAAGCAGGCAAATCATCCAGGAATATTCATCATGCAGACGCTTCGATGGTTGGGCGGCTTTGTTGCCGGGGTCGTGGTTGCTGCCGGTCTGGGCAGCCTGTTCCAGACCCAGTACAACCTGTCCCGTATCGCCGCGCTGGGAGAGCCCGTGCCCATGTCCCTGCGGCTTTTGACCATGGTGCAGGACCTGATTCACTTCGCACCGATTTACGCGATCATCGTGGCAGCCGGCTTCCTGGTTGCGTTTGCGGTTGCCGGATTGCTGTCAGGTGTATTCAAATCGCATCGTGCCATGCTCTATCCGGCAGCAGGATTCACCGCCATCATCGCGGCACTGCTGATCATGTCTGCGATGCTCCCCGTTACCGCAATCAGCGCCGCCCGCTCCGGCCTCGGCATGCTGTTCCTGTCCTTGTTCGGCGCCCTGGGTGCCTGGCTCCACGCACGCATCACCGACAAAACGGTCGAATCTGATACCACCGTCGGCACCGAAACCGCTGCTCGCAGCCACTGAGTTGACGCTGGTAGGTCAGCGCCCGGGCATCGACCCGGCTGGCAATGGACTGAAGCTGGCGGTTGTTGCGCCAGGCACCGCGCTGGTAGCCGGTGTGACCTTCGTGATAGGCCAGGTAGAGGTTATAGGCATCGTTTTTGGCCAGGCCCAGGCGGCGATGACTGATATCGTTGTACCAGCCAACGAAATCCAGAGCATCGGCGATGTTACTGCGCCTGGCGCTGCGCTTGCCCGTGGCCTGCTGATAGTCTGACCAGGCGGGATCCTGGGCCTGGGCGTAGCCGCGCGCAGAGGATGGCCGCCGACCGGGGATGATGCCCAGGATGCGTCGACGTTGCGGTCGTGCCCGGGCCTGGAACGCCGATTCCTGCTGGACAAAGGCCATTTGAATGGCGATCGGTGTGCCCCAGCGCTGTTCGGAGGCGCGCGCATGGTCGTACCAGCGCGGGTGCTCGGCAAAAATCTGGCAAATGTTTTCCTGATCCTGCGGCGGACGGGTCGCGCAGGCCGAAGCCAGAACAACAATGGCAAGACAGGGCAGCAGATGCTTCAACATGACTGGATTCTATCCGACCTGGCGCGCCCTGCTGCCTTCCACTGGTGAAAGGTTCGGGTTAGAGTCAGGCCCTTAGGTCATTGGAGAGTATGGCGATGCTATGGCAGGCACTCAGTGCGGCGCGCGACCTGGGACGCGTGCAGGACATTGCCGCGGTGCTTATCCGCTACGGCTTCGGTGATGTGGTGCAGCGTATCGGCATGTCCGGCGCGCTGGAAAAGGCCGGTAAGGCCCTGCACTGGAAAAAAGCCGAGGAATTGGCCCGGTTGAAGCCGCCGGAGCGGGCGCGCCGGGTCATGGAAGAACTGGGGCCTACCTTCGTCAAGCTGGGCCAGGTCCTGGCCACGCGAGTTGACCTGTTTCCCCCGGACTGGCTGGACGAGTTTTCCAAGCTGCAGGACAGGGCGGCCGAAGTGGATTGGGCAGACATAGAAGCCCAGTTGCGCGAGGACCTGGGACAGTCACCGGATGAGGTCTTCAAGGGTGTGGATCACACGCCGTTGGCTTCGGCATCGCTTGGCCAGGTTCACCGGGCGCGCCTGGATGATGGCACGGAGGTGATACTGAAGGTCCGCCGGCCCGGTATCCGCCCGGTGATAGAGGCCGACCTGCGCCTCCTCAAGCGCCTGGCCGACATCGTCGAGGCGGAAGCACCTGAACTGAAACAATACCGCCCGAAAGCGCTGGTCCGCCAGTTTTCCCGGTCACTGCGGCGTGAGCTGGATTTTGCCGCCGAATGCCGCAACGCCGAACGCATAGCCCATGACCTGGCCGAGGATTCCGGCATCGTGGTTCCGGAGATCTACTGGGAATGGACCGGCGAGCGGCTCAATGTCCAGCAATTCATCGACGGCATTTCCGGCCGCGACTACGAGGCGCTTCGAGAGGCCGGGCTGGATAGCCACCTGATTGCCCAGCGCGGTGCCAGGGCCATTCTGAGCATGATCCTCGAGCACGGCTTCTTTCACGCCGACCCCCACCCGGGCAACGTCAAGTATCTTTCCGACAACCGCATCGGCCTGCTTGATTTCGGCATGGTGGGTCGATTGTCCGAGGATCGTCGTCAGGAAGTGGCCGAACTGCTCTACGGGCTGGTGGAGCGCGACGCTGAGCAGGTATCGCGCATCCTGCTGGACTGGAGTGCCGAGAGCAACGCCAGCCAGGACCAGCTTGAAGAGGATGTCGTCCAGTTCATCGACCAGTACCACGGCGTTGCCCTGGAACAGCTGGACATGACGGCGATGATTGGTGACATGACCGGGGTACTGCGTCAGCACCACCTGGTGCTGCCGGCGGATCTTGTCTTGATGCTCAAGGCATTCGTGACCCTGGAAGGAATGGGGCGTTCGCTGGACCCGGATTTCGACATGGCTTCGGAAGCGGCTCCCGTGGTCGAGGGCATACTCAGACGGCATTACTCTCCGCTAGGGGTAGCCAAGCGGGTACAGAAGAACCTGGTTCAGACGCTGCGCGTACTGGGCAATCTGCCGGATGATCTCAGCCGCTTGCTGCGGGCTGCCCGACGCGGTCGCATCGAGGTGCACGTCGAAGTCAATTCGCTCAAGGAAGTCAGCTCAAGGCTGGACCAGGCGGTCAGTCGATTGACCCTGGGCATCGTCACCGCGGCGCTGATCATTGGCTCGGCCATCGCAATGAATGTTGACACCTCGGAAACCGGCCTGCCGCTGTTCGGCCTGATGGGCTTCGTCGGTGCCGCTTTTGGAGGCATCTGGTTGTTGTTCTCGATCTGGCGCAGCGGTCGCGAGGATTAGACAGCCTCGCGGCAGTCGCTTGAAAAATCGATTGATATTCAGTCGAGCGACTCAAGTACAACGTCGAAGATCGCGATGCCGGTGACCGCACTCGGAACAGCCCGCCAGGTCAGCTCGAACTCCCGCCCCGGGGCAGGTGTCAGGCACCATCGCCATACTTCATCGCCACTCGCCTCATTCATCAGCTCGTTGAACGATGTCGACCAGTCAAAGGTCCGGCACGACAAGTCAGTACTCGCCGGTTCGGGAGAAGCCGGTGGACCCGCGTCGAAATCAAATGCCAGGGTGGCACCGGATGACAGCCTGTGCACGCGCGCCTGGTGGTCGCTGCTTGTATCGAACAGCCAGGCAGCAGCCTTGCCGACCACCTCCAGTTGAAAACGGTTTGCCGCCAGGGGACTGATCACAAGCGCCGTGGTTTCGTCCACGCCGATGCCAAAGCGCTGGCCGCTGTCGGCCAGCAGTCGGCTGAGCCTGAGTTGGCGCTGGCGTTCGGAAAAATGGGTGTCGACGATGGCGAACGGCACGCTGCCCAGACCTCCGGCAGGGTGATAAGTCAGGCTCTCGCCATCCAGGTCGCCGGGACAGCGGCCCGAACGCTGGCAGCCGCGTGGCGGTGGCGCGGCCGCGGTTGCGCCAGACAACAGGGCCGAGCGGTTTCCGCCGTTGCTGATCATGGCCGGGCCAGACTGGACCGCGGCACCGGCGCTGGTGCCACCAAGCACCAGCGCATCACCCTCCAGGCGGGCCAGGATGCGCTCAAGCTCTGGCGTCGGGCTGCCGTCAGGATGGCGAAATGCGTGCAGGGTCAGCCACTGGTCGCCACCGTTGAGAAACAGCCCATCGATCCGGTCGATCAGCGCAACGCCGGCATCACGGTCCTGGCAAAATTCCAGCTGACGCTGGAAAGCTTCGGGCCAGACCCTTTGGCGCTGATGGCTGCCCAGCTCGGTGGCCTGGAAAGCAGCGAGGTTGTCGCACTGATCGGCCTCGCGTGCGCGGCGAACGGCGGCGTCCAACGGCAGCCAGACGACCTCGGCACCGGCTTGTTCGAAAACCTGCAGATAGAAATCCAGCGCGTCGTAGGGGTCGCGGGAAGACGCGGTGGAGACGGCGATGACAGGTTTGTGGCGATCGCTGACGGCCGCTGCCATGGCCACGAACCGTTCAAACACGGCGATGGCATCGTCGCTGCGGCTATCGGCAAGCCGGACCACCTCGCGCCGATCAGCGGCCGGCGCCTGGAAATGATCCAGCAAGCGCATCCACTGCTGATCATCGGCGCCCTGGTACAGCGCTTCGCCCAGAATGTCGCTCTTGTCGTCGTCGGGGAACTGCAGCCTGGCATCACGGATCAGGCGGGTCAGTTCGCCGCGTTCGCGCCACGGTCCGTCATCGTCGCGCAAGTGGACCAGCAGCTCGAGCCACTGCCGGGCCATGGGCTCATCATCGGCGTCAGCAACGGTCTCGACCCAGCGCCGCAGTGAGTCGGTATCGATGCGAAAGCGATGGCCGCCAAGCGCGTGGTCGGGCCAGGTGACCGGCCGAGCGCACTGGGTCGCCGACATCGAGGTGCAAACCGGCAAGTGGCCGCCGGCCAGCATCACCCGCGATTGGGCGGGCGCGGAATGGACGATCACGATCACTATCACTATCGGTATCCGGATCGCGCTGCAAGCGAGGCGCAAGGGCAAAGACATGTCGTTCAGGTCGGCTTGGATTGACAGGGCCCGTAACGTTAATGTAGCCTTTGGCGCTAATCAAGCTGTTTTGGTCGGCAACGTTCCGGCAAAATCCATGCAAGCATTGCAGCCTTATCCGCCAACCGAGTATCGCATCAGGTGTTTCTACCTGAGCGAATGGTTTGACGAATAGGCATCTCCCCCGGCCGGCCCGGCCTGTTATCGGGCACCCCAATCCTGAAATGAATCTAGGCTTTTTTGGCACGGGCACGTATGGCCCGTGCGGGGAGATTTTCAATGAAAACCGTATTGAAATGCGGCATTCTGCCGCTGACTATGGCCGTAAGCGCTGCCTTGGCCCAGCAACCGCTCGAAGAAGAGAGCGACCGCGCCGTCGATACCATTACTGTGACCGGCACCCGGATCAGTGGGATCGATCTGGAAGGCTCGCAGCCCCTGATCATCATTACCCGCGAAGATATCGAAACCTCGGGCGCCGATAACCTGATCGACCTGTTCGAGACCCTGACGGCCACCGGGGGTGGCGAGGGTACGTTTTCAACCCGAACGGCTGGCGCCTTGTCCGGCAGTTCGCCGGTGGGTTCGGCCGGCGTGTCGCTGCGCGGCCTGGGCACGGCCTCGACCCTGACCCTGGTCAACGGCCGTCGCGTTGCCGTGGCTTCCTTCGCCAACCGGCAGGTCAGTTTCGTCGATGTCAACACCATTCCCCTGGCTGCGGTTGACCGGGTCGAAATCCTGCCCAGTGGCGCTTCGGCCATCTACGGTGCCGACGCAGTGGCCGGGGTCGTCAACATCATCCTGCGCAACGATCTGGAAGGCCTGGAACTGTCGGCCAGCTATGGCGACTCGCATGCCTCGAGCAATGACGGTCGCTACAACATCAACATCGCTGGCGGTTTTC
>SLQY01000323.1 GCA_007131235.1 Wenzhouxiangella sp. | reverse complement strand
CACGCTTCACCACGGGTTTCGATCAACCCGGACTGGTCAGCTTTTTCAATGACGTTCTCCGCCCGGCATGGCCCAACGCTCGCATCGTTGACATTCTCGGCATTAGTCCTGTTCAGGCAACTGTTGTAATCGAGGGTGATGCGCCGGACGCGCCGTTCGGCTTTGTCAATCTGAGGGCACAATACAGCGGCAGTCAACTGGTCAGGTTTTTCAGCGTCAGCAACTTCTCCGGCTCGGTTCAATTTCCGGCTGACCGGAACCTGACCCTGACCGAGGCGGCCGATCACTTCATCGGCCTGGCAGCCAGCAACAGCCTGTTTGTCGGGCGTATCGACAGCCAGGGTCAGTGCCAGCCTGTCCTCGAACGCTCAGCCCATACGCCACGTGCACTGGGTTCGATCTTCAAGACCTGGGTCCTGGCAGCGCTGGCCGAACGCCTCAACGAAGGCCTGAGCTCGCCTGAAGACAGCATTGCGCTGGTCGCAGCCGAACTGGCCGCCGGCGGCATCATCAACGACGAGCCACTCGGCACTCCATTCAGCGTGCGCGACATGGCCGTCCTGATGCTGGCGGTCAGCGACAACACCAGTACCGACCATCTTCACGAACTGGTTGGACGCGGTGCCATCGCCGATCAGCTGACGAACTTCGGACTTAGCCAGCCCGAACCGCTGCTGCCGTTCCTGAATATTTCCGAGCAATTCCACGTCTTTTCCCGTTTCAATCTGCCCACAGCACAATCCTACGTTAATGGCACACTGGCTTTCCGCGAACAGTTTCTGCTCAACGAAATCATTCCTCAAGGTCCATCCCATCCGATCAACTTTCCATTTTTCCACGAAAGCCTGTTGTCCACCGGCACCTGGCGGGCAAGTGCTACCGACATCTGCCGAACTCTTGCCGGCTTGCATGGCCTTCCGCGCAACAGTGCCGGTTTCGAAGTCGTCAACCAGGCCATGGGCTACCAGTCCGCGCAGCCAGGAATCCGCAACGAATGGCAAAGGGTCTGGTACAAAGGCGGCAGCCTGACTTCCGGGGCGACCGGCAACCATGTGCTCACCCACGCCTGGATGCTGCAGAAAAGCGGCGAAGTCCGACCCTGGGTGGTGGTCGCCCTGGCCAATGACTCGAGCGGGGGAATCGAAAGCGGACAGATCCAGTCAGTAACCTCTCGTATCATCGAACTAATAGGCTTGTCGGCCCAGTAAACCGAGTAGCCGACAGACCCATGAAGGTGCCGACGCGGTGGTACCCGTCGATCGCCAGCTGGAATCCTACCAGCGCCTGGGTCAGATTCAACCGGACTCCTTCGAGTTGGTGGTCTTGCCCGGCAAAGGTCACGCGCTCGGATCCAACGCAGTCACCGACCCCATGGCTCAAAAGTCGGAACAGCGAATAGTCCAGGCCGCAAAAGCGATCATGGGATCAGGTGAACCCCAGAAGCCTAGGCCGCTCCCTTCTTGAGTTTCGGACGACGCCTGAGTGGCTAGGCTCTCGCTGACTGCCTTCATCCCAACAGATCCTGCTATTTTACGTTCGTCTTGACGTACGTACCTGAAAGCGTACAATTGGTGGAAATTTGAACACGCAAGAGGTGCGTCATGACCGGGATTACTGCTACTGAGGCGCGCAGCAACCTGTATCGGTTGATCGATGAAACTGCGGAGTCCCACCAGCCGATTCTCATTACTGGCAAGCGGAATAAAGCCGTACTGGTGGCTGAAGAAGATTGGGCTGCCATTCAGGAAACACTTTACCTGCTCTCGGTACCCGGTATGCGAGAGTCTATTCGCGAGGGGATGGATACTCCCGTCGATCAGTGTGACGAGGAGCTGGGTTGGTGACATGGAAGTTGGTTTACACCAGGCAAGCCCAAAAGGATGCAAAGAAATTGGCCTCCAGCGGTCTGAAGCCAAAAGCTCAGGAGTTGCTGGCACTGATCGCAGAAGATCCGCACTGCAAGCCCCCTCCGTTTGAGAAACTCATCGGTGATCTTTCAGGAGCCTATTCTCGCCGAATCAATATTCAGCATCGTCTGGTGTACCAAGTGCTTGAAAATGAGAAGGTGGTAAAAGTTCTCCGGCTCTGGAGCCACTACGAATGAAGTGGCTCATAGGGAATGCCAGGGCTCTGGCAAGCTCGAACTCTTAGGTTGAAGCTAATGGCTTGTCCCTGGCTCGCCGCCGTCGGTTCTGATGCAGCCGAGGCGCTGATGCTCAAAGCAAAAGAACTCAAGCAGCACTGGATGAAGGCGTGTGCGATGAGCGCGCCCGGCAACTGCTTGCCCAGCAACAGGAATAGTCTGCACCAATTCTACCGCCCAGCCGGGTCCCCGGCTGCAGGGCGTGCCTGTCGTTTACAAATCTGAATCAAGCCCCCCAAGTCAGGACTTCCAGCGATGTCTTGATCCCGCGACGGGTCCCGTTGCATTTGCGAATCCCGCTGTTTTCGGAGCCGCGCGACCGTATCGGTCAATCCAGCTTGGATCGTGGCTGTCCCGTTTTGTT
>SLQY01000003.1 GCA_007131235.1 Wenzhouxiangella sp. | reverse complement strand
GCCAACGCGCAGAGAAGGCTGAGCAGGGCGGTGAACGCGAGAACGCCGGCATGAATGCCCGGCTCGATGCCGCTGATCAGACTGGTTTCCAGCAGGTAGGCAATCACCGCGATAAAGCCGAACGACAGCGCCACACCGACCAGGCCACCGAGAATACTCAGCAGCAGCGATTCGGTCAGCAGGTTGGCAACCAGGCGACCGCGCGGTGCGCCCAGGGCCGCGCGAACCGCCATCTCGCCGGACCGGCCCACCATCCGGGCCAGCATCAGGTTGGCTACATTGGCACAGGCGATAAGCAGCAACATCAACGTGGCAGCCAGCATGATCGTCACCGGTGCGCGGCTGACCTGGTGAACATCGCTCTGGCCAAGCGCGCCGGGTTGAAGGAGGATTTCGCGCTGCCTGAACAGCACAAGCTCGGCCTCGGAAAGCCGCGTCTGCAAGGGCGCTTCGATGTCATTCAGAATGCCGCGAAAGATCGGGTTGATGCCGGCGCTGGCCTGTTCCCGATCCAGGCCGGGCGCCAGACGCGCAAACAGGTAGAGAAAATGATGGGCGCGATCATACTGGTCGTGCGGCGTGCCCGGTTGCAGCAGCCAGCGCAGGGCCAGGGGCACAAACAAGTCGGCCTGGCGGCCGCGGGTGGTGCCGGCAAAACCGGCCGGCGCAATACCAATAACGCTTAAATCGTGACCGTTGACGCGGATGGTCTGGCCAACGATGTTCGGGTTGCCGTCCAGCGCGCGCTGCCAGTAGACGTGGGACAGCACGGCCACCCGGGACCCACCCGAACTCTCATCATCACCCGGCGCAATCAGGCGGCCGAGTGCCGGCGACAAGCCCAGGGTAGAAAAATACTCGCCCGACACCAGCAAGCCGTCCATGGCCGCCGTTCGGTCGTCCAGCGCGACATTGGCCCCGATCTCGACATGAGCGGCCAGGCCAGCGAAGACCGGTTGCTCGCGTTCAAGCTCGCGGAACATCGGATAGCTGAACACCATTTCGCAGGGCCCGATGATGCCGCACGAGGTTGAGCCCTGGCGCGGTCCGGGCGTGGCCAGGTTGACCAGGCGCTGCGGCTCCTGAACCGTCAGCGGCTCCAGCAGCAAGTGATGGTAGACCGAGAAAATGCCGGTGCTGGCGCCAATCCCGAGCCCCAGGGTCAAGATCACGGTCAGGCTGAAAGCGGGCGTTCGAACCAGGCCGGCCAGGGCCGTGCGCAGCGTGTCATGCAGATCGCTCATGAGACGGCTCGACGAGCCTGGACGGATAACTGCTGGCTGGCCAGTTCGCGCACACGACGGTCTTCTTCAGCGCGTAGCTTATCCAGGGTGTCTTCGTCGACAACCTGTCCATCGAACATGAACACCTGCCTGCGCGCGAAGGCGGCATAGCGGTCGTCGTGCGTCACCATCACGATGGTGGCCCCGGACTGATGCAGCTCATTGAGCAGCAGCATGACCTGCTCACCGTTCTTCGAGTCAAGATTGCCGGTGGGCTCATCCGCCAGCAGGATGGCCGGTTCGCCGACCAGCGCCCGGGCCACGGCGACGCGCTGCTGCTGACCACCCGAGAGTTGCGCAGGGTAGTGATTGAGACGGTGCGCCATGCCCACGCGCTCCAAGGCCGCCACCGCGCGCTCGCGGCGTTCCCCCCGGCCAATGCCGCTGCGATAGCTCAGTGGAAGTTCCACATTTTCAGCCACGCGCAGATCGCCAATCAGGTTGAAGGCCTGGAAGATGAAGCCAATCTCGCGGTTGCGAACGCGGGCGCGATCAGAAGCTTTCAGTTTGGCAACCGGGGTGCCGTTCAGCGAGTAGCTGCCGGCGCTGGGCACGTCCAGCAGGCCAACCAGCGACAGCAAGGTGGACTTGCCGCAGCCGGACGGGCCGGAAATGGACACATAGTCGCCGGGTGCCACCTGGAGATCCACCCCGGCAAGCGCATGGGTTTCCAGTTCATCGGTATAAAACACCTTGCGAATATCGCGCATGTCGATCAGGGGCGAATCGTTCATCGGGTTTTTCCTTTAGTCAGTCAGTCGAATTCTTTCATGGCGGTCGAAACGGGCGGTATCCGACAAGATGATCTCATCACCGGCTGCCAGGCCCTCGCGAATCTCGATCCGGTTGACCGACGCCCGACCGAGGCTGACCGACACCTGATGGGCATGGCCATCCGGATCAATGCGGAACAGTCGCGTGTTCGAGTCAGGCTGGCCGTGAGTGGGACGGGCCAGGTGAAGCGCGTCGACCACCCGTTCAAGCTCGATCAGACCGTCCACCGATAAATCGGGACGCGCGCCGGGCGGCAGGTCGCCGTTCAATGCCACATCCACCACCACCGAGCCGTCTCGTACCGCCGGGTCAATACGCATCACGCTGCCTTCGATCACCCCGGCGCGGGTATCGACACGTACACGTTGCCCCAGCAGGATGTCCCGGGCCCGGGTCTCGGGTATCCGCAGCTCGGCGATCAACTCATCGGGACGGGCAATGCGCGCGACATTGAT
>SLQY01000338.1 GCA_007131235.1 Wenzhouxiangella sp. | reverse complement strand
GCGCGCAGTGCCGGTTCCCAATGCGGGTTGGGCAGGCAGCGCGCATCGAACATCATGTCGGCATCGCGCGGCACACCGCGCTTGAAGGCGAAGGACTCGAACACGATGCCCTGCACGTTTTCGCCGATAACACCGGCGATATTGCGCCAGACCTGGCGCCTGAGCTGGTGAATGTTGGTGTCGGTGGTGTCAATGATCCAGTCGGCTCGCTCACGAATGGGCAGCATCAGCTGCCGTTCGGATTTCACCGCCGCTTCCAGGCCGCCCTGGCTGAACAGCGGATGTCGCCGGCGGGTTTCGCTGAAACGGCGAATCAGCACCGCGGTCGACGCCTCCATGAACAGCAGCCGCGCGGTCTTGCCGCGCGGCAGGGTATCGAGCAGGATCACCAGGCGCTCAAGCCCGTCCGGGCCGGTGCGGGCATCAATGCCGACGGCCACCTTGGGATAGCGCTCCGGCTGCTCCCTGATCTCGTCGAGCAGGTCGGACATCAGGCCACCGGGCAGGTTGTCGACGCAGTAGTAGCCCAGGTCCTCGAGCGCGTTGAGGGCCACGCTCTTGCCGCTGCCCGACAGGCCGCTGATGATGACCAGGGGCGATGTCTTTTCGCTGTCAGTCATGACCGCCCCATGATGCGCCCATGGCGCTCGACGAACTCGGCCGCGGCGTCAAAACCCTTCATCCGCAGCATGAAGTCACGCACCGCGGCCTCGGCCATGACGGCCAGGTTGCGCCCCGCCATCACCGGCAGATTGATGGTCGGTATATCCAGGTCCAGCACCGGTCGCTTGCCGGTGTTGCCGCTCAGGCGGTCGCCCTCGATATCGTCATCTCCGGGCAGGTAGAGGTGAATGATCAGGCGCAGGAACTTGGACGACTTGACCGCCGCATCGCCGAACATGCGGCGGACATTGAGTATGCCCAGGCCACGCACCTCCAGGCAATCGCGCAGGATCGGCGGGCAGCTGCCCTCGATGGTATCGGGGGTCAGCTGGGTGAACTCGGGGGCATCATCGGCAATCAGGCGGTGGCCGCGGGTCAGCAGCTCAAGCGCCAGCTCGCTCTTGCCCGTGCCCGATTCGCCGGTAATCAGCACCCCGATGGTGAAGATCTCCATGAACACCCCGTGCAGGGTGACCTGGCGGGCAAGCCGGCGCGAGACCTGGTACTCGAGGAAGCTGGCCAGTTCCCAGGCCGGCTGCGACGAGGTCAGCAATGGCACGCTGGATTCGCGCGCGACCTGTTCGATATCGTCGGCCACATCCAGGCCACTGGCCACGATCAGCGCGGCCGGCTGCAGGTCGACGATGCGGGCCACGGTTTCCCAGCGCGCCTTGGATTCCAGGCCGTCCAGCCACTGGACTTCCTCTTCGCCAATGATCTGGATGCGGTTGGGGTGGATCAGGTTCAGAAAACCGACCAGCGACGGACGGGCGCGAAAGCTGGTGGCAGCGATCTCGCGCTGATGGGCCGCGGCCTTGCCACACACCCAGCGCAGCCCCAGACGCTCGGAAAAGCTCTGGTACAGCTCGGCCGGGGTTACCGCGCTGGTCATGAGCCGGCGGCCGGCCCCGCTTCGACGGTAAACAGGTTGAGCAGGTCTTCACCTCGCTCGGCCGCGCGCAGGCGCTGGCGTTGCTCGGCATCGCCCAGGCGCTCGGCCACGTCGGCCAGCAGGCGCAGGTAGACGTCCGAACACTGGTCCGGCACGGCAAGGGCGAAGAACACGTCGACCTTTTCCTGGTCGGGCGCATCGAAATCAATCGGGTTGCGCAGCCGAATCAGGGCTGCGGTCACCCCGTCCTGGCCATTGACCCGGCCGTGCGGAATGGCCACGCCGTGGCCCAGCCCGGTGGAGCCGAGCCGCTCGCGCTGGCACAGGCTTTCAAATATTTCGCGAGCATCGGCGCCCGAAGGCGCCGATGCCAGCAGTTGCGAGGCCTTTTCCAGCAGCGACTTCTTGCTGGAAGCGGACACATCGACCACGATGCGATCGAGGTCGAGAACGTCAGCGAGTTGCATGTTTCAAATGGACTTGATGCGGAGGCGACTCAGCCAAGCTGGGCCGCGCGGGTTTGGGCACGATGATGGTCGGTTACCTTGTCCTTGTGACGGCGAACCTGGCGATCAAGCTTGTCGATCAGCGCGTCGATAGCCGCGTACATGTCCTCGGACATGGCGTCGGCATGGATGGGGTTGGTGCGGCCACCCACGTGAACGGTGGCTTCGGCGGTGTGCTCGAGCTTTTCCAGACGCAGGACCCAATGGGTGGAAATGATGTTGTCAAAATGCCGTTCCAGACGCTCGCACTTTTCAGCGATGTAGGCGCGCAGGGCCTGGGTGATTTCAACGTTCTGTCCTGTCACTTCGAGCTGCATGATGCACTCCTTGGAATTCACATGGGTTCAGGCGGTGAGGTCGACCTCGCCAGTGGCGCTGGTCGGCTCACACGATTCTCATCTTATACCAGCGCGCGCTGCATATCAGGTCTGCATGCGCGACTGGCGACGACGCGCGGCGGAGCCAGGGATGCCGAGCTGTTCGCGGTACTTGGCCACCGTGCGCCGGGCCAGCCTGATACCGCGAGCGGCCAGCGCATGGACCAGCGCCTGGTCGGACAAGGGTTTGCCGGACGGCTCTTCCTGGATCATTCGCCGTAAATGCGCCTTGACCGCGGTGGCCGCAACGTCATGGCCATCGGGTCCACTGACTCCGACCGAGAAAAAATGCTTGAGTTCGAAGGTCCCGCGCGGCGTGTGCGCATACTTGTGCGTGGTCGCTCGTGACACCGTCGATTCGTGCACGCCAACCTCCTCGGACACTTCGCGCTGGAGCAGTGGCTTCATGGCCACCTCGCCTTCTTTCAGGAACCCGTGCTGGCGCTTGACGATGGCCTCGGTGACGGCGAGCAGGGTCTGGTTGCGCATTTCCAGGCCGCTGATCAGCCAGCGCGCTTCCTGCAGCCGATCCTTCAGGTAGGCCTTGTCCTTGCCGCGGCTTTTGCGAACCAGGTCCATGTAGGTGCGATTCAGGCGCAGCCCGGGATCGCTGTCGGGATTGAGGCTGACCCGCCATCCGTCGCCCTGCGGATGGATGTAGACATCCGGGACAACATAGTTTTCCTCGTCACTGCCGAAGCGGCTGCAAGGGTGTGGATTCAGGGTGCGGATCAGGGCCACTGCCTCGGCCACGTCGGCCTCGGCAAAGCCGGTGGCCCGAATCAACAGGCGCGGGTCCTGCTTGGCCAGGGTATCGAGATGATGGCGAACGATGTAGCTGGCCAGGCCCAGGCCAGGCGTGCTTGCCGAGCGCGCTTCGAGCTGGACCAGCAAGCATTCGCGCAAGTCACGGCAGGCCACGCCCACCGGCTCGAAATGCTGGACGCGCTCGAGTACGGCGGCCACTTCCTCACGCGAGACCAGGAATTCCGGCGCCAGCGACATGCGCAGGGTATCGAGGTCGTCTTTCAGGTAGCCGTCTTCGTCGAGCGCGTAAATGATGGCGCGGGCAATGGCGCTGTCGGTGTCGTTGAAACCGGACAGGTTGGCCTGCCAGAGCAGGTGCTGCTGCAGAGATTCCTCGGCACGGTCGCCGATGAACTCGTCGTAGCGCGGCGCTTCCGAGGCGATCGAGTAACCGTCAGGGAGGTCGTCGAAACCGTAATCCTCGCCGATTTCGACATCGGGACCGTCGTCGGCGCTGGACTCGCGTTCGGATTCGTTGCCCGGCTCGCGGTCGTCCTCGCGCTCCAGCAGGGGATTGGATTCGAGGATCTCGCGAATGTGATCCTTGAGCTCGAGCCGGTTGAGCTGCAACAGGGCAATGGCCTGGCGCAACTGCGGCGCCAGCTTGAGTTTCTGACCCAGCTTTAGCTGAAGACGGGCACCCTGTTTCATTTCGGTATTGTAGGGGATTCGGTTTGCGGTTTGCGGTTTGCGGTTTGCGGTTTGCGGTTTGCGGTTTGCGGAATAGGGTTGGGAGCGCCGGGATTGGTGTGACAGGTTTTTGTTGGTGGTTCCGGAAAAGGCCTTCTTGCCTGCGGCAAACCGCCCTCTTCCTCCAACCTGTGCTGGGCCGGGCTACGTCCCCTTGCCCCTTGCTCCTTGTCCCTTGTTCCTTGTCCCTTGTCCCTCAAACCCACCAAGCGATGGTGAACCAGATCAGCATGATCACGGCGATGATGACCTTGGACAAGGTGCCTACGACGACGCCCAGGGTGGCACCGACGCCGGCGCGCATGGAGCTGTCGATATTGGCCTGGCTCGCCAGGTGGCCGAGAACGGCGCCGACGAAGGGGCCGAGCAGCAAGCCCGGAAGGCCAAAGAACAGGCCAACCAGCAGGCCGAGCGTGGCGCCCAGAATGGCATGACGACCGGCGCCAAAACGACGCGCGCCTTCGGCGGTGGCCAGGAAATCGATGATTACCGACAGGACGGCCAGGGCACCAAGACCGATCAAGGTGCCTATGCCGACACTCAAAAAACCGTCCAGCCAGGCCATCAGGACAAGCCCGGCAAAGATGATGGGAACGCCGGGAATGGCCGGCAGCACGGTGCCGACCAGGCCGATCAGTAGCAGCAGGATGGCCAGCGCCCAGCCCGGGTAAACCAGCAAATCCCAGGTCAGCCAGTCCATCGCGGCCTGGCCGGGGGTCAGCTATCCGAACCGCGCGGCTTGCGGGCGGCGGCCAGCAGCTGCTCGATGCGTTGCCCGGATTCGGAAGAGGTGTCGTGGATGAACTTCAGGCTCGGCGTCAGACGCAGGCGGATACGACCGCCGAGCTGGTGGCGCACCTGCCCGGTATGCTCGTTGAGGAACCGAATGATTTCCGGTGCCTGTTCAATCTCCAGCACTGCGACATAGACCTTGGCATGGCTGAGATCGCGCGCCACCTCGACATCGGTGACGCTGATCAAGCCCCGCGGCAGTTCGTACTCGAACTCGCCCTGCAGGATATCGGCCAGTTCCCGGCGCAGTAGCCCGGCGACTCGTTCGGCTCGGGACACACTCATATCAGTCCAGGGTGCGCTGTACTTCGACGCGCTCGAAGCATTCGATCTGATCGCCCGGCTTGACGTCGTTGTACTGCTTGACGCCAATGCCGCACTCGGTACCGGCCTGGACTTCGGCGACATCGTCCTTGAAGCGACGCAGGGATTCCAGCTCGCCTTCGAAGATGACGACGTTATCGCGCAGTACGCGGATGGGGTTGGCCCGCTTGACCACCCCTTCGATCACCAGGCAGCCGGCAATGGCGCCCAGCTTGGACGAGCGGAACACGTCCTTGACTTCGGCCAGGCCCAGGATCTGCTCCTTGGTTTCGGTGCCGAGCAGGCCGCTGATGGCCTTTTTGACATCGTCGATGGCGTCGTAGATCACGCTGTAGTAGTTCAGGTCCAGGTCGCCTTCCTGGATGATCTTGCGAGCCGATGCATCGGCGCGAACGTTGAAGCCAATGATGACCGCACTGGACGCCTGGGCCAGGCTGGCGTCGGATTCGGTGATGCCGCCGACGCCCGAGGCCACGACGTTGACCTTGATTTCCTCGGTGGAAAGGCGGGTCAGCGCATCGCGCAGGGCCTCGACCGAGCCTTGAACATCAGCCTTGATGACCAGGTTCACGCTCTGGGTTTCGCCGCTGCCGCCCTCGCCCATTTGCTCAAACAGGTTCTGCAGCTTGGCGGCCTGCTTCTCGGCCAGGCGACCTTCGCGGGACGATTGCTTGCGCTGCTCGGCCGCATCACGCGCCTTGCGCTCATCGGCCACGGCCAGCACGTCGTCACCAGCATTGGGGACGCCGGACAGGCCCAGCACCTCGGCCGGAATTGACGGCCCGGCCTCTTCGATCGGATTGCCGCCTTCATCGAACATGGCGCGCACGCGGCCATATTCCTGGCCGGCCAGGATCATGTCACCGCGACGCAGGGTGCCGTCCTGGACCAGAATCGTGGCCACCGGGCCACGGCCCTTGTCGAGGGCCGATTCGACCACGACACCGCGGCAGCGTCGATCCGGTGCTGCCTTGAGTTCCAGCACTTCGGCCTGGACCAGGATGGCATCCAGCAAGGCGTCGATGCCGTCACCGGTGATCGCCGACACGGGAACGAAAATTTCTTCGCCACCCCACTCTTCCGGCACGACTTCCTCGGCGGCCAGCTCGGACTTGACCCGGTCCGGGTCCGCCTCGGGCTTGTCCATCTTGTTGACCGCCACGATCAACGGCACGCCGGCAGCGCGGGCATGCTGGATGGCTTCCTTGGTCTGCGGCATGACGCCATCATCGGCGGCCACGACCAGGATGACAATGTCGGTGGCCTGGGCACCGCGGGCGCGCATGGCGGTAAAGGCGGCATGGCCCGGCGTATCCAGGAAGGTGACCACACCGTTGTCGGTTTCGACATGGTACGCGCCGATATGCTGGGTGATGCCGCCTTCTTCACCGGCAGCCACCTTGGCCCGGCGGATGTAGTCCAGCAACGAGGTCTTGCCGTGGTCGACGTGACCCATGACAGTGACCACGGGCGGACGGGTGCTTTCCGAGGCCTCGGCCTGCTCTTCCTGCTCGACCAGTTCCGATTCGATGTCGCGGGCCTGGGCTACGCGAGCCTCGTGGCCCATTTCCTCGGCCACCAGCATGGCAGTTTCCTGGTCCAGCGGCTGGTTGATGGTGACCATGGAACCCATGTTCATCAACGCCTTGATCAACTCCCCGGCCTTGACGGCCATCAGCTTGGCCAGGTCGCCAACGGTGATGGTTTCGGGAATGTCGATGGCGCGCTTGACCGGCGCGGTCGGCTTCTGGAAGCCGTGCTCGGTTGGCACGTTGCTGAGCTTGCCCTTGCGCTTGGGCTTGCGTCGCTTGCCCTTGGCCGTGACATGCAATTCTTCGCGCCCGTAGCGGGTGCGACCATCGCCACGCTTGGGCTCCTTGGCCGCTGAACGACGCTTGCGCTCGGCTTCGCGCTCGGCGGCCTGGCGAGCCACCTTGGCCTCGACCCGGGCCTGGGCTTCGGCCAGGGCACGTTCCTTTTCCAGCTCGGCGCGACGGGCTTCTTCTTCGGCCTCGCGCTTTTGCTGCTCTTCCTGCTCGACGCGGGCGCGCTCTTCGGCCTCGATGCGCTTGCGCTCGGCTTCTTCGCGCTCGGCCCGTTCGGCTTCTTCGCGGGCCTGGCGCGCTTCTTCCAGCGCACGCGCCGCCGCTTCGCGCTCGGGATCGCTCGTTTCCTGCTCGTTGATCGCGCGACGCTTGACGTAGGTGCGCTTCTTGCGCACCTCGACGTTGACCGTGCGCGAGGGAGCGGCCCCGCGCGAACGCGGTCCGCGACCGGCTCCGCCGGCGGGGACCTTGATCTCGCTGACCGTCTTGCGCTTCAGGGTGACCTTGCGCGGTCCGCTGGTGTCTTCCACGGCGCCCTTGCCGTGCGATGTGCGCAAGAAGGACAAGAGCTTTTTCTTGTCCTCATTGGTCACCTCGGCCGACGGATCGGATACCTCGATCCCGGCGTCATTGAGCTGGGTAATCAGGCGCTCGGCGGTGACGCCCAATACTTCAGCCAGTTGTGTAACGGTGACCTGCGACATTACGAATTCCTCGATATGCTTCTGATTGTATTACTCTTCCGCGAACCAGTGCGCGCGCGCTTTCATGATCAGCTCGGCGGCCAGTTCCGGATCCAGGCCCTTGACATCCTCGAGCTCGTCAACCGCACACTCGGCCAGGTCATCGCGGCTGCGAATACCTTGCTCGGCCAGGCGGAACGCAATCGAATCGGTCATGCCTTCCAGGTCCAGCAAATCCTGCTCCGGACGTTCTTCCTCGAGTTTTTCTTCCGAGGCGATCATCTGGGTCAGCAGTGCGTCGCGCGCGCGCTGGCGCAGTTCGGCCACCATGTTCTCGTCGAATTCATCAATGGCCAGCAGTTCAGCCTCGGGCACGTAGGCCACTTCTTCGACGTTGGTAAAGCCTTCCTGCACCAGGATGCTGGCCAGTTCCTCATCGACATCGAGTTTTTCTTTGAACATGTCGAGCACGGAGCGGGCCTCGGCCTCGCTTTTCTGCTCGGCTTCCTCGATCGTCATGACGTTGAGCTGCCAGCCGGTCAACTCGGCGGCCAGGCGCACGTTCTGTCCACCCCGGCCAATGGCCTGGGACAGGTTTTCTTCCTCGACCGCGATGTCCATGCTGTTGGAGTCTTCATCAACCACGATGGAACTGACCTCGGCGGGGGCCATCGCGTTGATGACGAACTGGGCCGGGTTTTCATCCCACAGGATGATGTCGACGCGCTCGCCGGCCAACTCATTGGAGACTGCCTGCACGCGCGATCCGCGCATGCCGACACAGGCACCAATCGGATCGGTCCGATCGTCCAGGGTATGGACGGCGATCTTGGCGCGGCGACCGGGATCGCGCGCCGCGCCCTTGATCTCGATCAGGCCCTGGCTGATCTCGGGCACTTCGATCTTGAACAGCTCGATCAGGAATTCACCCAGGGTGCGGCTGACAAACAGCTGCGGTCCGCGCTGGTCGGGCCGAACTTCATACAGGTAGCCGCGAATGCGATCGTTGATGCGCGCGGTTTCACCCGGAATGGTGTGACGGGACGGAACGAAGGCCTTGGCATTTTCACCCAGATCGATGACGATGCCGCCGCGCTCCATGCGCTCGATCTTGCCCTGGACCAGCTCGCCAACGCGGTCTTTGTAGGCTTCGACCACCTGCTCGCGCTCGGCCTGGCGGACACGCTGGACAATGACCTGCTTGGCCGCCTGGGCTGCAATGCGTCCGAACTCGGGCGGCTCCATCGCTTCTTCGATGTAATCACCCACTTCCAGCTCGGCATCGTGCTCGCGGGCATCGGTCAGGCGAATCTGGCGCGAATCGGTTTCGAACTCGACCTCTTCGGTGTCCTCGTCCGGCAGCACTTCCCAGCGTCGGAAAGCCTCGTATTCGCCGGTCTTGCGATCGATGGCGACGCGCACTTCGATATCTTCCATGTGCCGACGACGCGCCGCTGACGCCAATGCCGCCTCGATCGCCTCGAAGATGATTTCCTTTTCCAGGCCTTTCTCGTTCGAGACCACCTCGACGACCTGAAGTATTTCCTTGCCCTTGCTCATCGCGTCTATTCCACGGTTGATTGGGCCGATCCATTTCCGGATTCGGCTAACAAAGCATCAAGATCCGGCGCCAGGTGCGCCTTCAACATGTCAGCCAGCGGCAGCTGCCACTGCTGACCGTCACCGGCCAGGGTGACCTCGTCGTCGGCGACCGCAACGATAAGGCCCTTGAATTTGCGCCTTCCGTCCAGCGGCACCTGCAACTGCACTTTGGCGACCTCGCCAATGAAACGGCTGAAGTGCGCGGCGGTAAACAGCGGGCGCTCGATGCCCGGCGAGGACACCTCCAGCGTGTATTGCCCGGAAATCGGCTCCTCGACATCGAGCACGGCCGACACTTCACGACTGACGGTTTCGCAGTCGTCCACCCCGATTCCGGACTCCGGCTGATCGATGTAGAGCCTCAGCAAGCGATTCTTGGGGTTGCTGCTGTACTCGATGCCGACATACTCGTAGCCGAGATCTTCGACCACGGGGGCCAGCAGGGCTTCAAGTTTGTCGTTGGCAGACATCGTTTCGCACTCTCCATCAATGTAGCCGGGCAAGCGACCGGCATTACCCGGACCCGACAACGAAAAAAGCCCCTTAAACCAGGGGCTTTTCTCTGTTACACCAAAAACCTGGTAGCGGGGGCAGGATTCGAACCTGCGACCTTCGGGTTATGAGCCCGACGAGCTGCCAGACTGCTCCACCCCGCAATGGAGCCAGCAATTATAGCAGGCCAGTCTGGCAGGTCAAGGACAATCGACCAACAAAAGCCAAGAGGCCGCCAACAGCGGGACAACTGGCGCAACCCAACGAGCGGAAAGCTGATCCAACGTGGAAAGATGCCGGGTTTTAACCATTTAAAACATTCACTTATTGCAATGGTGCCCGTCCGCTCCGGTCGGGTCTTGCTGACACGGCGCGCGAACGCGGGCGATCGGATCCTGGTCGAGGTGGCCGCGAGGTCTGGGGTATGCTTTCGGGCAGTTTCTCATTCCTTGGTCACACTTACCTT
>SLQY01000170.1 GCA_007131235.1 Wenzhouxiangella sp. | reverse complement strand
TCAGAACTCCGCTTGCCAAGGAGATGACCCATGAGAATCCTGCTGTCTATATTTTTGGCCCTGCCTTTGCTGGTTTGCGCGCCGCTTGAGGCCGCACCGGTGCCGGAAGAAGAACGCGGCCCGGTGGATGTACGCCGCACCACCCTGATGGTGCGCGATATCGACAAGTCGCTGGCTTTTTACCGCGACGCCTTGGGCCTGACCGTGATCTACGACCAGGAGCTGGGTGCTGGCACTGATGATGATGGCAACGAGCGCGATCCGACCGCGCGCCTGGCCCTGCTGCGGGCGAACGACACCTTTATCGGCGTCATCGGCCTTTACCATCGCTACACCGATCCGGAAGCCCCGCCACCTGAAAACCGCCGCCCGGTGTCCGGCGACATCATCATCGTGGTCAATGCCACCGACCTGGAAGAGCGCTTTGACAAAGTCCGCAACACGCCAGGCGTGACGGTGCACACCGAACCCGAACTCAGAACCTACCCCACCCCCGACGGCAAGGGCATCATCCCGGTGATGTTCAGCGCGGTCTATGACCCCGATGGGTTTTTCATCGAGGTCAACCAGATTCTGGGGACGCCGGCGGGGCAGGAAGACTGAACAGCGAGGGCCGAGATTCAAGGCTCAAGGATCAAGGATCAAGGATCAAGGATCAAGGGGCTAGGCTTCGGTGGCCAGCGTCCTTTCCTCTTTCGTCTCCCCGCTCACTTTTTCCGCGTCGGCCGGCAACGCCGGCCGACGCAAGCCTTCACTCCGGCTTTCTGAACTTCAGTGTCATTCGGTGTGATTCACCGATTGCCTGCATGGCCACGCGTTGTTCGTGATCCTCTTCGCTGCCGCGCAGGCTGGGCGGCAGGCGCCAGACGCTGTCTTCGATGCCGGGTTGATCGAGCGGGTTGGCGTTGATATCAGACTCGTCAACCAGCTCGAAGCCGGCGCCTTCAAAGCGCGCCACGACCAGGTCGCGCTTGATGTAGCCGTTGGCGCCATTGGCCCAGTCGTCGGGCATGTCGGGGCGGGCTTCGTGTTGCACCACACCGACAATGCCGCCGGGCTTGAGCACCGTGTAGAGATCGGCCAGGGCCGGGTCCAGCACGCCGTGCTCGGCATCGAAACGGACCAGGTTATGCAGGGCGCGGATCAGCAACACGGCATCGGCCGTCCCGGCCATTTCCTCGGGCAGCTCGTCGAGGACGAAGGCATCCAGGCTGGCACTATCCTCGATTTCCCAGGCCCGGGCCTGGTCTGGCCAGTCTTCGGCCCAGGTGGCCATCTGGGCGATCCGCTCCTCGCTCATGAAACCGAACAGCGGCCACACGGCCTGCGGGTAGTTGGCGCCGACCAGGGTGCCGTCGGGACCCAGGTAGCCGGCCAGGATGCGCGAGTACCAGCCCCCGCCGGGCAGCATTTCGACCACGGTCATGCCCGGCTCGATGCCGAAGAAGTTCAGCGTCTCGGCCGGGTTGCGATAGCGGTAGCGAGCCTGCACGGCGTCGGGTTGGGCGTCGAGCACGGTCTGCAGGCGATGCTGGTGTGGATCATCCGGCGGGCTGGCGGTGGGCAGGTCCTCAGCAACCGCTTCAAGATCGGCAGGCGCTGGTTCAGGCGGCTCTACCGGTGGCGATTCCGGCGGCTCCACCGGCGGTGGTTCCGGGGCGGGACAGCCGGTCAGCATAAGGGCGGCGGCAAGGCCGCCAATCATCAGCAGTTTCTTGAACATGTCTTCTACTCCTAAACGGTGTGCCTGACTTGAATACGTTGGCGGCCTGCGCCGGATCAGGGTTGGTCGAGCCGGAACCAGGTCGCATCGATCGGCTCGTCTATGGACGCCTCGGTCCAGTAGACATCGGCCGTCATTACCCCGTCATAGTACAGCCGGACGCGGCCTGGCTGCTGGAATCCCGGCGGATCGACCCGGTAATGGTCGGAATACACGCGCTGATGGAAGCCGCGCGGGGTCGGCCAGGCGGCGGCGCGGATCATGCCGGTTACCTGGTCGATCCAGAACAGGGTGCTGCCACCGGCCGGGTCGCCGACTCGTACCGCGTAGCAGGCATGACCGTCGATCAGGTCATCGACCAGGCGCTCGACCGGGAAGCCGTCGCGGCCGGCGAAGCGGATGGCGCTGAAACCGAAGTTGCTCTGCTGGTCCTCGCGCGCCTGGTTGTCAGGCACCCGACCCTGGTGGGTCCAGGAATGCTCGCCGTCGAAGCTGGCCTGGAACAGGACCTGGTCGCCGCTAAAGGCATCGAGGCGAAACTTCCCGGTGCCGGCGTGGGGGTCGCTGATATCGCGCGGGTACTGGCGCCACATCTGGTAGTGATCGGCCTGCACGCAGGCGGCCGGGCGGCCGTCCCGGCATAGCGTGGCGTGGCCGCGCATGATGTTGGTTTCCGCCAGGCGCCAGTGTTTTCCGCCGGCAGCAATGGTGGCATAGGCAATGATCTCCTCGGCGCTGCGCTCGGCCCCAGCGGGCGGACTTGCGATCAGGACGGCCGCTACCAGGGCGGTTGCCAGGAAGTACCGATTCATGCCTCGCTCCCGAACCACCAGGGATCATCCACGCCGGGATTGACCAACAGGCACTGCTGGCGCAGAAAGCGCCTGATCGAAGCCGGTCCCATGCGGGAGCCACCCAGCCCGGACTGCTTGAAGCTCTGCTTCTCGCCGCTGTGGACCAGGCTGGTCAGGGCGGCGTCGTTGATGCTGATGGCCCCGGCCTCGAGCCGGCGGGCGACGCGCTCGGCGCGGGCCGGATCGGCGCTGAATACGGCCGCTGACAGGCCATAGATCGAGCCGTTGGCGCGGGCAATGGCCTCGGCCTCGTCGGCGACCCGCATCACTGGCAATATCGCGCCAAAGGTTTCCTCGCGCATGACCTGCATCTGGTCCGAGACATCCACCAACAGGGTTGGCAGGCACCAGGTGCCACCGTGCTGGACCAGCCGGCCACCGGTCAGGGCACGGGCACCCTTGATCAGGGCATCGTCGAGGTGGGCCTGGAGGATGTCGGCCTGGGCGGCAGAGATCACCGGCCCGACATGGCCCTGTTCGGGGTTGTCGGCATTGATCTGAAGCTGGCCAATCTCGCGGCTCAGTGCATCGACCAGTCGGTCATGCACGGCGTCGACGGCGTAGACGCGCTCGATCGACATGCAGCTTTGCCCCGCGTTGACCATGCTGCCCCAGGCCAGGGCGCGGGCGGTGCGGTCGATATCGGCGTCTTCCAGCACCAGCGCCGCGTCCTTGCCGCCCAGCTCCAGAAAGGCCGGGATAAAGCGGGCTGCCGCGGCCTCGCCGACCCGCCGACCGGTGCCGACACTGCCGGTAAAGCAGACCAGGTCAACCTCGTTGACCAGGGCCGCACCCACATCACCGGCACCCACGCACCAGCCCAGCACCGGGGCGAGCGCCGGCGCATCGGTCAGCGCGGTTTCGGCCACGGCAATGAAGCGCGGCGTGACTTCGCTGGGCTTGATCAGTACCGCCGAGCCGGCGAGCAGGGCAGGGACGGCGTCGATCAGGGCCAGCAGCAGCGGAAAATTCCAGGGGCTGATGACCCCGACCAGGGGATAGGGCGTGGCGAACTGGCGCGCTTCGATGAACGGGATATTGGCCGCCCGCGGCGCCGGCTCGGCCAGCAACGCCGGTGCCTCACTGGCCCAGCGCTCGATGGTGGCCACGGCGGCATCGAACTCCAGGCGCGATTCGATCAGCCGACCGGTGTCCTGGAACAGCGCTTCCACAAAGTCATCGCGCCTGGCCTGCATGGCGGCCGCCAGCGCTTGTAAGGCCGCGGCCCGCTGGGCAGGGGCTTGCGCTGCCCAGGCCGGCTGGGCCTGACGCACGCGCTTGGCCATCGTCGACAGTTGATTCGGCGTCGTCGGCTGGCATTCGTAGTCGTATTCGCCGGTGCGGGGGTTGCGCACCCGCATGGGCTCAGTCATGGTCTTCTGCCTGGATGATGCCGGCTGCGCGCAGCCGGGCCAGGGTGTCGGCCTGGGTGCGGGCAAATACCGACCGCTCCGGCACGACGACCTTGTCGCCGTCGAGCATGCTGTTGGCCGGGTGGATATGGCCGGCATAGGTGTTGGCAAACAAGTCCAGGCGCTGCCGGGCCAGCAGGTTGCCCATGCCGGGACGGTTGCGCCAGGCGCGCAGCGCGGCAAGATCGATCTCGGCGTTGGCGACCATGGATTCACCAAAGCCGGCCTCGATCAGCACCTTGCCGTGCCAGTCCACGATTTTCGACATGCCGTCGGTGGACTGGCCCGGTATCGGGTAGTCGTGGATGCCGGCCGAATTGGCCGAGACCACCACGGCCATGTTCTCGATGGCCCTGGCGCGCTTGCAGATGTCCTTCGGGGTCAACTCGGGGCTGCCGACTTCGCTGGTCGAGTGCAACAATACCTCGGCTCCACGCAGGGCCAGCGCGCGGGCGATTTCCGGGTAGAGAATTTCTTCAGAGGCAATGCAGGCCAGCCGGCCGATGGCCGTGTCGGCCACCGGAAACACGCCATCTTCGCCATAGTGGTCCAGGTAGCGCCGCCAGATGTCGTGCGGCGTGGGCGCAAACATCGACACCAGGCGCCGGTAGCGCAGCACCTGAGCGCCGGCGTCGCTGAAGACCACGCAGGCCTGGAAATACAGGCCGGGAAAGGCGGGGTCGGTCTCATAGGCGTTGACGGCGAGAAAGACATCGTGCTTTGCTGCCACTTCCGCCAGCGCGGCATATTCCTCCCCGTCCGGGCCTAAGCAGGCGCAGGCGATCCAGCGTTCAAAGGACTCGCCCATGGGAAAACTGGTCAGGGCGTACTCGGGCAGCACGACCAGCTTCAGGTCAGGGCCGATAAACCCCTTGCTGGCCCCGATCTGGCGCCCAATCCGCTGAATCGCCTGCATGATCCGTTCACGCGCGGCGGTCGGCTCCAGGCCGTTGATGGCCCGGCAGGCAGTCTGCAAGGCCAGCGCCCGGTAGCGCCTCACGGCTGCGGGTCCGCGACCGGTGCCTGATCTTCGTCCTCGGGACAGGGGCAGTGCTCGGGCTCGCTGCGCAAATGCCGCGGCAGGGCTTCGAGCAGCATGATGCGAAACTCGCCGGTGCCCTCGCGCAGCGGAATCAGGGCCTGGTATTCATCGGAATACCAGAATTCCTCGGCTGCCTCGATGCTGGGCCAGACCGAGACGACGATGCGCTTGTCGCCCCAGTCGCCTTCCAGCGGCACGTGGGTTCCGCCGGCCACCCGGTACCGACCGCCGAACTTGGTTACCACCGGCGGCAGGGCGCGGGTGTACTCGGCAAACTGCACCGGATCGTGCAGCTCGGCCTCGATGATCATGTAAGCATCCACAAAAATTCTCCTTCTTTATCTGACCAATTCTGCGTACACAAAATTTCGCTATCCCGCCCGTAGCCCGACCCAACGTCTCGATGCGCTCCCAGTTGGGGCTCACTCATCGTCGTCCCCGAATTGCGGGGGGCGTTTTTCCAGGAAGGCGCTGGCGCCTTCACGGAAATCGGCATGGTCGAAGGCGGCGAGGAATTCGGTTTTCAACTCGGCTTCCTGGCGCGGCTGGCTGCCGTCGAGGTGGGCCAGCACGCGCTTGGTCTGTCTGAGCGCGGCCGGCGAGGACTGGGCCCAGGCCTGGGCGTAATCCATGGCCGCCGCTTCCAGCGCCTCGCCATCCGGGTGCAGTTCGGTCACCAGGCCCCAGCGCTTGGCCTCGGTCGCATCAACCAGGTTGGCGGTGAGCAACATCTGCCGGGCCCGGGCCAGGCCAATCACGCCGGCCAGGCGGCGGCTGTCGGCCAGGCTGTAGTGCAGACCCAGGCGTGTTGGCGTCAGCGCAAAACGGGCATCACCCGTCGCCAGGCGCAGATCGCAGCACAAGGCCAGACCCACCCCGCCGCCGACGCAGGCACCGCGGATGGCAGCCAGGCTGGGTATCGGCAAAGCAGCCAGTGCCTGTTGCACGACTTGAATTCGCTCACTGTTGGCGCGCAGCTGCTCGGGCCTGGCCAGCTGTTGGCGCAGTTCGGTGATATCGGCGCCGGCACAGAAGTGCGCGCCGCCGCCGCCCAGGATCAGGGCTCGGGCCGGGCTGTCGCGCAGACCAGACAGGTGGCTGTCGAGCTGTTCCCACATGGCCTCGGTCATGGCGTTGCGCCGGGCCGGCTGGTGAATGGTCAGGCGCGCCACGGCACCGGTCATGGTCAGGGTCACCCCCGCGCTGGAATTCATCGACAGGCCTCGGCAATTCGATTAATCTGGATTATATGTCCGGACAAGCATCCAGCCCACCGCTGCCTCCAATCGGTCCCATCGCCGGGGCCTGTGTGATTACCGCGGCCATCGACGCCGTATTGCCCGCCTATGCCGCGATAGGCCTGGAACCGGCAGCGGTGACTCCCGACTGGGGAATCCTGCCCCCGGTGCTGGCCGACAATGTCCGCCACCGGGTCTACCTGGCCGGGCCCAGCGGCAGATCGTGGCTGCAACTGATCGAAATACCCGGTGCCGAGACCGTGGATCGCTACCGTCACCGCGGCTGGTTCAGCCTCGAAGTCGGCAGCATCGATGTCCATGCCCTGGCGGCCGAACTGGCCGCCAACCCGGGCTTCGAACTGCTGGCCGGTCCGGCGCCGCTGGAAGTCAGCGACCATATCATTGCGCTGCAGGCGATCGGCCCGGCTGGCGAGCTGTACTACTTCACCGAGGTTCGGCGCGAGCTGCCGCCGTTTTCCCTGCCGAAGCCACAGTACCGGCTCGACGAGCTGTTCATAGCCGTGGCGCTGACCGCCGACCGCGCCGGGGCGCTGGATTTCTGGCGCCGACTCACTGCCAGCGATGGCCTGGCCATCGATACCCGGATCGGGGTGCTCAACCGCGGCCTGGGCCTGGCCGAGGAGACGCGTCTGCCGGTCGGCATCGTCCAGTTGGCCGGTGCCAACCTGGTCGAGATCGACCAGGCTCCGGTGCGCTTGTCGCGTCCGGCCCTGGCCACCGGTACGGCCATGATCAGCGTTCATGCCCAGCGCTCGGGTCATGTTCAGGGCGTCGACGGTGAGTGGCTGGAGCTGGTCGGACCCAGGCCCCAGCCGCCCCGGTAGCCCAGCGGCAAGCCGGCATCAGGAGTGAAGCCGTATAGTTGCTCGTCGGGCAGGGCGGCCTTGACAATCTCACGCACGGCCAGCAGGCGTTCCAGGTCAATGCCGGTGTCCAGGCCCATGCTGTCGAGCATGAAGGCCAGGTCCTCGGTGACGATGTTGCCGCTGGCGCCGGGCGCGAACGGACAGCCGCCGATGCCGCCGAGCGAGGCATCCAGGGTGGTGATGCCTTCCTCCAGCGCGGCCAGCGCGTTGGCCAAGCCCAGGCCGCGAGTGTTGTGCAAGTGCACACCGGTCAGGCGCTGGGCACCGACTTCTGCGCGGACCCGGCGAATCAGACGCTTGACCTGGGCAGGGTTGGCGTAGCCGGTGGTATCCGACAGCCCGACTTCGGCACAGCCGGCTTCGATCAAGGCCGCGGCCATGCGCACGACCTGGTCCTCGGCCACCGCGCCTTCCAGGGTGCAGCCGAAAGCCGTGGCCAGGCCGCCTTCGAAGTGTGGGCGTTTGCCTTCCGGCTGTTCGGCCACCAGCGCGGCAATGGCGCGTACCTCATCCAGCACCTGGTCATGGCTGCGCCGCAGATTCTTCAGGCTGTGGGTTTCGCTGACCGACAGTGGCAGGGAAATCTTGTGGGCGCCGGCGGCAATGGCGTTGCGGGCCCCGAACAGGTTGGGCACCAGCGCAGCCACGGTCAGGCCTGGAATCGTGCAGGCATGGGCGACGATCTCTGCCGCGTCGGCCATCTGCGGCAACAGTGTCGGTGGGACGAAGGATCCCACCTCGATTTCGCGCACCCCGGCAGCAGCCTCGGCTTCGATCCAGGCCTTCTTGGCCGCCGTGGGCATGATGGATTTCAGGCTCTGCAAGCCGTCGCGCGGGCCGACTTCACTGATCAGCACGAACTGGGTCATGACTTCACTCGATGAAAAACCAGGGGTGGAAGAATTTGTCCGGACATTTTATCCTATTGCGCGTGATCTTGTAAAAACCGTGCCTCATCTGCCTGCGAGCCAGCCTCATGCCTGATCAATCCAGTCCGCCGCTTGCCGGCATCCGTGTTGCCGAATTCACCCACATGGTCATGGGGCCCACCTGCGGCCTGATCCTGGCTGACCTGGGTGCAGAAGTGGTCAAGATCGAACCGCCCGGCGGCGACAAGACCCGCCGTCTGACCGGCTCCGGGGCTGGCTATTTCCCGATGTACAACCGCAACAAGCGCTCGGTGTGCCTGGACCTGAAGGCCGAGACCGGGCGCGAAGCGGCGCTGAAGATCATTGACCAGTCCGACGTGCTGATCGAGAACTTCCGCCCCGGTGCCATGGACCGCCTCGGTTTCGGTTACGAGGCATTGAGCGAGCGCAATCCGGGGCTGATCTACTGCTCGGAAAAGGGGTTTCTTGACGGCCCTTATGCCCATCGAACCGCCCTGGACGAGGTTGCCCAGATGATGGGCGGGCTGGCCTACATGACCGGGCCGCCGGGCCGTCCCTTGCGCGCCGGTGCCAGCGTGATTGACGTCCAGGGTGGCCTGTTCGGTGCGCTGGGCGTGCTGGCCGCGCTGCAGCAGCGTCATCACACCGGGCGCGGCCAGCGCGTGGTCAGCTCGCTGTTTGAAAACACGGTGTTTCTGGTCGGACAGCACATGGCCCAGTATGCCGTCACCGGGCAGCCGGCCGCACCCATGCCGGCGCGAATTTCTGCCTGGGCGGTCTACGAGGTATTCGAAACCGGTGACGGCGAGCAGGTCTTTGTCGGCGTGGTCAGCGATACCCAGTGGCGCATCTTTTGCGAGGCCTTCGAGCTGGCCGACTTTGCCGCCGATGCCAGCCTCGCCGCCAACGCCGACCGGGTAGCCCAGCGCGAGCGCATCATTCCCATCATCCAGCAAACCTTTCGCCGCTACAGCAAGGCCGAGCTGATGGCCAAGCTGGAACAAAGCGGCCTGCCGTTTGCGCCCATCACCCGGCCCGAGGAGCTGTTCGATGATCCTCACCTGAACGCCAGTCAGGGCCTGCTCGATCTGACCCTGACCGACGGTGCCCGGGCTGGTCAGCAGGCCCGCCTGCCGGCCCTGCCCCTGGCCATGGCCGGACGGCGCTTCGGCGCTCGCCGCGATCTGCCGCGGGCGGGAGAACATACGCGGGAGGTGTTGCGGGAGGTGGGATATGCGGATGATGTGGAAGAGGGGAAGAGGGAAAGAGGGGAAGAGGGAAAGAGGGGAGAGGAGGGAGGGAAGAAGGAAGAGGAAAAGCCGTAGCCCGACCGAGCACAGGTTGGGGGAGGTGCGGTTGGCGCTTTTGTAGCCCGGCTCAACGCGGCCGGGGTCCATGCCGAATCCATCTCGGCGAGAAGGTTCTGGACGGTTGTCCGCGGCCTGCGCGATTGCTTTCCCGAATGGTTGGTGGCCCTCCAAACATGGTCCCCGGGGACGTTGCCCCAGGCTACGGACTTGGCGCTAGAACTTGGCGTTCGATCAGAGATAAACCCAAGGCCGCTCCCGGCGATCCCGCTCCAGAAACTCCTCGATCAGCGCATCCTTGGTCAGGGTCATGGCGATGGGGTCCAGGCCTTCGAGCAGCATCGTGCGGGCGTCTTCGCCAATGCTGAAGGGGTGCTGATTGCCGTCGGAGTCGATCACGCACAGGTTTTCCAGGTCGACGGTGATCAAGCGGCCGGGGTCGTTCTGTTCCGCCTGGGCCAGGGCGGCGACGGTATCGTCGGCCAGGGTCACCGGAACGACGCCGTTGCGCACGCAGTTGCCGTGGAAGATCGAGCCGAAGCTCGGCGCGATGATGGCGCGAAAGCCGAAATCCTTCAGCGCCCAGACTGCGTGTTCACGCGATGAGCCACAGCCGAAATTGACCCCGGCCAGCAAGATCGTGGCCTGTTGCCAGGGCTTGCGGTTGAGGACGAAATCCGGGTTGGGTTGGCGCGTGGCCGGGTCGGCGTAGCGCCAGTTGGCAAACAGCCCGTCGCCCAGGCCCTCGCGCGACACGCGTTTCATCTCGCGGCTGGGAATGACCGCATCGGTATCGACGTTGATCCGGTACAGGGGCGCGGCGATTCCCTGGTGACAGCGGAAGGGTTCGTTCATGTCCGTTGGTCTGAGCTCAGGCTGCGTGGGTCGGTAATGCAGCCAGCCACGGCCGAGGCGGCCACGGTGGCAGGGCTGGCGAGGTGGGAGCGCGTCCCGGGCCCCTGGCGATTTTCGAAATTGCGATTGGTAGAAGTGACCACCCGGTCACCGGCACCAAAACTCTCACCACCGGCGAAAAAGCACATCGAGCAGCCTGATTCGCGCCATTCGAAACCGGCTTCGATAAACAGCTTGTCCAGGCCCTCGGCCTCGGCGGCCGCCTTGACCTGGCTGGAGCCAGGCACGCAGATGGCGCGCACGCCCTTGGCCACCTGTCGGCCGCGCAACAGCTCGGCCGCCCGGCGCAGGTCACTCAGGCGCGCATTGGTGCAAGAGCCGATGAAAGCGCCGTCGATCCGCTGCCCGGCCAGGGCCTGGCCGGGACGCAATTCCATGTAGGCCAGGGCGCGCTCCATGGCCTGGCGGGTACGGACGTTATTCTCCTTGGCCGGGTCGGGAACGCACTCATCGATGCCAATGGCATGCTGCGGGCTGGTGCCCCAGGTGATGCGCGGACTGATCTGGCCGGCATCGATGCGGATCTCGCGGTCGAACCGGGCATCGGGGTCGGTGACCAGGCTCTGCCAGTGGGCAACGGCTGCGTCCCAGTCCTGGCCGCCGGGTGCGTAGGCTCGCCCCTTGACATAATCCAGGGTCTTTTCGTCCGGCGCGACCAGGCCGGAAAAAGCGCCGAACTCAACCGCCATGTTGCACAGGGTCATGCGCGCCTCGATGTCGAGCTCGCGCACCGCCTGGCCTGAAAACTCGACGACGTAACCCACGCCGCCGCTGGCCGAGTGCGCGCCGATCAGGGCCAGGATCATGTCCTTGGCCGTCACCCCCGGTGCCAGGTGGCCATCGAAGCACACCCGCATGGTCATGGGCTCATCGACAACCAGGGTGCCGGTGGCCAGGGCGTGCTCGGCTTCGCTGGAACCGATCCCCCAGCCCAGCGCACCCAGTCCGCCAACCGTCCCGGTGTGGCTGTCAGGGCAGACCAGGGTCAGGCCGGGCAGGGCGATACCCTGCTCCGGAGAAACGACGTGGACAATGCCCTGGTCAGGTTCGCCGATGTCGAACAGGCGAATGCCGGCCGCGTGTGCCGCCTCCCGGGTGCTAGTGATGAATGCTTCACCGCCGGGCATGCGGGTCTGGTCACCGCGGCCAGGGAAGGTGTCAACGATATGATCGATGGTGCAGAATACGCGCGCCGGGTCGCGCACCTTGCGGCCTGCCTGCTCAAGGCCTTGCAGGGCCAGGCCGCCGGTGCGCTCGTGCAGGAAGACCCGGTCGATGGCCACCATGTGACCGCCACCCGGGCGACCGTCAATCCGATGTGCGTGCCAGATCTTTTCAAACAGGGTCAGGGCAGTGAGTGTGCGATCCATGGACGCCTGGTGCGGGATATGTCCGGACATTTTCCGATTCTAGCCGCAAGCCGAAAGCCTTGCAATCGATCACTGCAGGCAAGCTCACTGTATGGATTGACTTGCAAGCCTTTTTCACGCTATTCTTGTCGTCTTTTGTTGGGGTTTTGTCAGTCGACGGCTTGCAGCCGCCATTGATCGGCTCCACTGCCAACCCCGTTCAACATTTTTTCTAATTTACTCTAAGGTTTAGCGTCATGAAGCGTACATTCCAACCCAGCAGACTCAAGCGCGCTCGTCGGCACGGATTCCGCGCGCGCATGGCCACCGCCTCCGGTCGCGCCATCATCAATGCTCGTCGCGCCAAAGGGCGCAAGCGCCTGGCTGCAACCAACAGCCGCTGATCCATGCCGTGCCCGGGACGCGTGGCCTGCCGAAGTCGGCTCGTCTGCGCACCGGCGCCGAGTTCCGGCGTGTTTTCGATCAGCGCCAGGCCTGCGGCAATGCATTGTTCCGGATTCACTACGCGCCGTCTGCAGCGGCGCGGTTGGGCATGGCCGTATCGCGCCGGGTGTCATTGCGGGCCGTGGTCCGCAACCGCATCAGGCGTCAGATCCGGGAAACCTTTCGCCTGGTTTCGGCCGACTTGATGAAGCGTGATTACGTGGTGATGGCCCGGCCCGCGGCAGCCAGCGCCAGCCGCGCCGAGTTGCGAGACGCCCTGAACCAGCTATGGCAGCGTTTGACCTGACATGAACACTCGATTTTTCTTTATCTTCCTGCTCGGCATCATCGGGCTTTTCCTGTTTCTGGAATGGAATCGGGACTACAGCGCGCCCCCGCAGCCGAGCCAGCCTGCGCCGACAACGTTTGACGAGCCACATGGTGACGTCCCGTCGCCAGACGATGTGCCTGACTTGCCCGACATTCCCGAGCTGGCCGAACGCCCGACCCGCAGCGGTGATGTGCCAGCAGCCCCGGCCGAAATCCGCGCCAGCCGGCGCATCGAGGTCAGCACGGATGTACTGGCCGTGGAAATCGATGCCAACGGCGGCGCGATCGTTGATCTGCGCCTGAAGAACTTCCCGGTCGAGGTCAACCGGCCCGACGAGCCTTTTGTCCTGCTGGTCGAGCAAATTCCGGAATTGTTCGTCGCCCAGGCCGGCCTGCTTTCTGCCGACCATCCCGCCCCCAACCACCGCAGCCGCTGGGAAGCCGCCCAGGATCGCTTCGAGCTGGCACCGGGCGCCGACCGGCTCGAGGTTCCGCTCATCTGGCGCGATGTCGAGAGTGGTCTGGAGGTGGTGGCAACCTGGATTTTCCATCGTGGCGACTACGTCATCGACCTGGAGATGGAGGTGCGCAACCAGGGCCAGGAACCCTGGCGCGGTTCGCGCTACGTGCAGCTACAGCGCACCGAGCCGGATCACAGTGATTCCGGCTGGGCCTTTACCAACCCCGAGCGCTTCAGCTACACCGGCGCGGCGATCTTTTCACCCGAAGAGAAACTGCAGAAGCGCAGTTTTTCCGATATTCGTTCGCGCGATTTCCAGGCCACCATTACCGGTGGCTGGGCGGCAATGATCCAGCACTATTTCCTGGCGGCCTGGATTCCACCCGAAGAGCAGGCCCATCGCTTCTCGACCCGATTCGTCGATACCGACCGCCTGCCACGCTTCGTGGTAGCAGCCGCTTCGCCGCAGGTGACGGTGGCGCCGGGTGAGAGCTACCGCTTTACCGCGCGCCTGTATGCCGGGCCGAAGCTGCAGAACCGGCTCAACGAAATCGCCGACGGCCTGGTGCTGACGGTCGACTACCGCTGGTTCCGCATCCTCTCGCAACCGCTGTTCTGGGTGCTGGACAAGATTCACTCGGTCATTGGCCACTGGGGCTGGTCGATTGTGGTTCTGACCCTGCTGATCAAGCTGGTGTTCTACAAGCTCACCGAAGCGCAGTTCCGCTCCATGGGCAAGCTCAGAAAGCTGCAGCCACGCATCCAGGCGCTGAAGGAGCGCTACGGAGACGATCGCCAGAAGTTCGGCCAGGCGATGATGGACATCTACAAAAAGGAGAAGGTGAACCCGCTCGGCGGCTGCCTGCCCATCCTGGTTCAGATCCCGATCTTCATCTCCTTGTACTGGGTGTTGCTTGAGTCGGTGGAACTGCGTCAGACCGCCTTTTTGTGGGTGCCTGACTTGAGCCGCCCCGATCCGCTGTTCATCCTGCCGGTTCTCAACGGCATTTTCATGATCATCACCCAGCGCTTGATGCCGACCGCAGGCATGGACCCGATGCAGCGCAAGATCATGATGTGGCTGCCGGTGATCTTCGCTTTCCTGTTCGCGCTGTTCCCGGCCGGGCTGGTGCTGTACTGGGCTACCAACGCCGGTGTGTCGCTGGCCCAGCAGTGGTACATCCTCCGTCGCCTGGACCAGGAAGACCAGAAGGTCAGAAAGTAATCAATCCTCACGCCGGGTACTGCTGTGCCCGGCGTGTTCCATCCCCTTGAAGGCAAACACTGCGCTGGCAATGATCACCGAGATGGCCAGGCCGTAATACAAGGTCTCCAGCGACGCCCCCACTTCAACCGCCTGTTCGAGAAACATCACCACCAGGATGACGATAGCGACCTGAATCAGGGTGATTTTCAGATCATGAAAATCGCGGATTTCCAGCACGGCCAGCAGCGTACTTTCCTTGCAGGTATCAGGCTTGATGAAGAGTCTGAACAGGCCGACGGCGATGATCTGGAAGGTTACCGCAATCAGTAGCATATCCAGCACTTTCAGGAGTTTGACCGCCAGGATCTTGCCCTCGTCAGGGGTGGCCGGCACCTGCAACACGAAGTCGATGATGATCTTGAACACGATGTAGACGTTGGCCGCGTACAGCAGGATGGCGGCGATGGTGCTCACAAGCACGGTGACCAGCACCAGCAAGCGACTGTTTCTGAAAAGCTTGTCGATCATTCCTCTTACACTCCATGCTGACAGCGTGATGCGCCGGTTGATTTCGCTTGGCCAACAGTCGCCGGCGAGACATGGCATGATCGCACGATGAGCAATGCCGATACCATCTGTGCCGTGGCAACACCTCCGGGTCGAGGTGGTGTTGGCGTAATCCGGGTTTCCGGCGCTGACAGCTTCCTTCTAGTCGGTCAGTTGGCCCGGAACCTGCCCAGGCCCGGCAGCTTTGCGCTCCGGGGCTTCAACGATGGTGACGGTCGGGTAATCGATACGGGGCTGGTCTTGTGTTTTGCCGGCCCGCATTCCTTTACCGGCGAGGATGTGGTGGAGATTCAGACCCACGGCTCACCGGTGGTCCAGGAGTTGATTCTGCGTCGCCTGGTTGCGCTCGGGGCCCGCCGTGCCCGCCCGGGCGAGTTCTCCGAGCGGGCATTCTTGAATGACCGGCTCGACCTGGCCCAGGCCGAAGCGATTGCCGACCTGATTGCCGCGAGCACTGAACAGGCTGCCCGCGCCGCCACGCGCAGCCTGGAGGGTCGGTTCTCGGCCGAGGTTTCCAGCCTCGCTGAGGATCTGACCGCGCTTCGAGTCTGGGTCGAGTCGGCGCTGGACTTTCCGGATGAAGATGTTGATTTCCTGGCCGATGGCGAGGTGCTGGATCGCGCCCGGCAATTGCTGGCGCGGATGGCCGACCTGGCCGCCCGCGCCGAAGCTGGGCGGGTGTTGACCGATGGCGTACGCGTGGCCATCGTTGGCAAACCCAATGCCGGCAAATCCAGCCTGCTCAACGCGCTCACCCGGCGCGACTCGGCCATCGTCACCGATATCCCCGGTACCACCCGCGACGTGCTGCGCGAAACCGTCAGCATTGCCGGCCTGCCGGTGACGCTGGCCGATACGGCAGGGCTGCGCGAGACCGCGGATTCAGTGGAGCGGGAAGGCGTACGCCGCGCCGAGCGCGAAATGCGCCAGGCCGACCTGCTGTTCTGGGTAGCCGATGTGCGCGACCAGGCCAGCCAGCCGCCACCCGGGCTGCCCGACGATATACCGCGCCTGTCCATCTTCAACAAGATCGACCTGGCCGGGCAGTCCGCTCGTATCGAGGGTGATAGCCTGTATGTGTCAGTGCTGCAAGGTGACGGTCTGGATCTGCTCGAAAGGGCGGTGCTTGAGCGGCTAGGCCTGGCCGAGTCCGGCAACGGCGAATTTTCGGCTCGCCAGCGCCACGTCGATGCCTTGCAGGCCGCGCTCGCCGAGCTGGGCGCCGGCATCGAAGACCTGGCGGCGCGTCAATCGGGCGAGTTGCTGGCCGAGGCTCTGCGTCAGGCAGCCAGTCAGCTTGGCGAAATCACCGGCAGGATCAGTGCCGACGAGCTGCTTGGCCGGATCTTTTCGAGTTTTTGCATTGGCAAGTAAGTACGGCAAGCAAGGCCAAGGAGGTAGTGCCATGTCGGCCCAACTGGACCTGGAAAAAGCCAGCCACATTGCCAGACGCCTGGGACTGGATGAGCGCGGTCTGCAATGCCGGCCCATTGCCGGCGGCGACATTGCCTCCAGCTGGGTCATCGAAACCGCCGGCCAGATCCTGTTTGTCAAGCTGATGCCGGGCCGACAGGGCAGCATCCTGTCGGCCGAAGCCGATGGCCTGGCGGCTCTTGAACGCACCGCTGCGGTGCGGGTGCCCCGGGTCCTTGGACGCGAAAGCGACCCGGAACTGGCCTGGCTGGCGCTGGAATACCTGCCCTTGAATCGACGCAGCGCCGACGCCGACGTCCGACTGGGTCGCGCCCTGGCCCAGCTCCACCGCAACACCGGCGAACACTATGGTTGGACCCGCGATAACTTCATCGGATTGACCCCGCAGCCCAACCCGGCCGAAGATGACTGGTCAGCCTTTTTCCTGTGGCAGCGTCTCGGGCATCAGCTTGATTTGCTGGAAAAGAACAATCCCGACGATCGCTGGGCGAGCTGGCAGCGACCGCTGTTCGAGACCTGGCAGGCGCGCTTTGGCCGCCATCGGCCGGAACCGGCGTTGATCCACGGCGATCTCTGGTCGGGCAACGCGGCCATGGACGATGAAGGCGAACCGGTCGTGTACGATCCGGCGGTCCACTACGCCGATCGCGAATGCGACCTGGCCATGAGTCGCTTGTTTGGCGGCTTCAGCGATGTCTTCTACCAGGCCTACGAGGCGACCTGGCCGCTGCCGCCAGGGCATGAGTTGCGTCGCCCCTGGTACCAGCTCTACCATCTTCTCAACCACGCCAACCTGTTCGGCGGCGGCTACCGCACCCGGGCCAAGGGGCTGATCGAGTCGCTGATTCAGCCGCGCCAGTAGGTGCCTGGCAACGCCGTTGAAGGATGGTCATTGCCAGTCACGCTGTCGACAGACCGGGCGGTATAGTTACAATAGAAACTATTCGCTCATCGCTGAAATCATCATTCAAGGAGTAAGCCGCATGGGACTGCTGGTCGACGGCCAATGGAAAGACGAGTGGTACGACACCGATTCCACCGGCGGTCGCTTCGAGCGATCGCAGGCGGCTTTCCGCAACTGGATCACTGCCGATGGATCGGCCGGGCCGGACGGCAAGGGCGGTTTCAAGGCCGAGCCGGGCCGCTACCACCTCTACGTCGCCTACGCCTGTCCCTGGGCGCACCGGACCCTGATCTTTCGCAAGCTCAAGGGCCTGGAAAACATGATCAGCCTGTCGGTGGTCAACCCGATCATGCGCAACCATGGCTGGACTTTCCGGCGTGGCTACAAGGTGCAGCCCGACCTCATCCACAATTACGAGTTCATGCACCAGGTCTACACCGCGGCCATGGCTGACTATTCCGGACGGGTGACCGTTCCGGTGGTCTGGGATCGCCAGCAGGACACCATCGTCAGCAACGAGTCGGCCGATATCATCCGCATGTTCAACAGCGCTTTCGACCAGGTTGGCGCCAGGCCGGGTGACTTTTACCCGCTGGACTTGAGAGCACAGATCGACGAGATCAACGAAGAGGTCTACGACAAGGTCAACAACGGGGTCTACAAGGCCGGGTTCGCCACCACCCAGGAAGCTTACGAGGAGGCGGTCATTCCGCTGTTCGAAACCCTGGACAAGCTGGAAGCACGCCTGGGCGAAAACCGCTACCTGTGCGGCGACCGTCTGACCGAGGCCGACTGGCGACTGTTTACCACCCTGATCCGCTTTGACCCGGTCTACGTTGGTCACTTCAAGTGCAACCTCCGCCGCATCGAGGACTACCACAACCTGTCGAACTACATCCGCGAGCTCTACCAGATGCCCGGCGTTAGTGAAACGGTGGAGTTTCGCGCCATCAAGCTGCACTACTACGGCAGCCACGACACCATCAACCCGCACTATATCGTGCCCCTGGGGCCGGCCCTGGATTTCCATCGCAAGCACGATCGGGCACGATTGCCGGCAGCCTGATCACGCTGCCGTCATGGACGCCGGCCGACGGTGGCGCTAAGCTTGGCCAAAACCAGCAACAGGCCGATGGCCCCGAGGCGTATAGATGACCCCGTGCTTACCAGCCCCGATAGCGGTCTGCCAGCCCCGCGCTGATTGTCCGCGATGTCGTGCTGGCGGCCAGCCTGGGGATCCACGGTTTCTCCGGGACAGCTGACCATGTGGGGCACAGCCAGGGGGATGCTGACTTGCCTGTACCTGCTCATGCTGTGTCAGCCGGCTATCGGCCAGTCTCCGTCCGGCCTTCCAGCCGGCCTGCCGCCGCAGCATGTCACCCCGGCCGACGCCCAGTTCGAGTATCGCTTCTATGCCGTGGCGCAGGCCCCCGATGGATTGCTGTTCGTTGGCGGACAGGACGGCATCTACAGTTACGACGGGCGGCGCTGGCAAAGCACGCCGACCCCTAACGGCCACCTGGTCCGCAGTCTGCTCCACGATGGCGATGCCCGGCTTTACGTGGGCGGCTACGGCATGTTCGGCTTTGTCGAGATGGACCCCACCGGGCGGCCGGTGCTGGTTGATCTGACCCCTGAGCTCGACGGCCTGGTCGATGCCGGCAACTTTGCCGATGTCTGGGATTTGCTGCTGACCCCCGATGCGGTCTATTTTCGCGCCCTGTTTCACCTGTTTCGCTATGACCTGGTCAGTGGCGAGATCAACACCTGGCACCATGACGGCCGCTTCGGCGCGATGGTCTGGCACAACGACGAGGTGCTGGTTCAGTTTCGCGGCCAGGGCATCCATGGACTGGTCGATGGCCAATGGTTGCCGACCGCCGGTGGCGAGCAGCTCACCGAGCACGTGATGGCCTTGCTGCCCCTGCCGGACGGTGACCTGCTGACCGTTGCCCGCGATGGACAGTGGCGTCGCTTCGGGCAGGGTCAGGTGGCATCCTGGCAGGCACCGAGCGGGCTGCCCGGTTCGGAATCCTTCGATGCCTGGCTGGTCCTGGCCGACGGCACATTGGCCCTGGGTGGTGCCGATGGTCGCTTGTACCTGGTCGATCCGGCAAACGACACGGTCCAAAGCTTCCGCCTGGCCGATGGTTTCATTTCCGATCTGGCCCTGGCCAGCGAAGGCGGCTTGCTGGCCCAGACCGACCTGGCCACCCACCATGTATTCTGGCCATCGCAGTGGACCCGGCTGGGCCCGGAGTCCGGTCTGACCGGTCGGGTCGAGACAATCACGCCATGGCAGGATCACTGGCTGGTACTGACCAACTCCGGCGTATTCCAGGCCCGGCCCGGTCAGCGTGGTTTCGAACGCCTGGACTGGACCAGCTTTGAAACCTGGGACTGGCTGACCCTGGACGACGACCGTGCCCTGCTTGCCGACTCTTTCTATCTGCACGAAGTGCGCGGCAGCGGCGGCCCGGAAAGAATCAGCGCATCGATCTACCCGCGCTTGCTGAAGCGTAGCCGGTGGCACGACCACCTGGTCCTGGTGGGCACCGAACTCGGCCTGGCCTTGTTTGCCATTGATCAGCAAGGTCGCTGGCAGCAGCGTTTCATGCAAGAGAATTTCACCGGCCGCATCTTGAGCATGATCGAGCTGGCACCCGGCGAGCTGTTGCTGGCCATCGCCGATACCGGCATCGTGCGGGCCAGCCTCAGCGAAAGCCTTGATGCGCTTGGCGAATGGCAAGTGCTGGAGGCCGATGCCGGCATCAGCTATGGCCAGCGGCGCGAGCTTTACCTGGCCCGGCTGGGCCCGGATAACGTGATTGCCAGCACCGCCGAGGGGTTCTTCCGCTGGCAAGCCGGTCGGTTCGAACCGACTCGACTGTATGGCCTGGATACCCTGACCCAGCGTGGTCGCGCCTGGCGCTTGCGCGCGACTGTCGACGGCAGTTGGTGGGCCTGGGTTGATCGGGAGCTGTGGCGTCGCCCACCCCAGGGATCCTGGGAGCCAGCGGACCTGGCCGCATTGCGCCCGGCGTCGCTGTCATCGCTGACCCAGCAGCCGGGCCAATCCGTCATGATCGGCGACCATGCCGCGATCCTGATGTTTGATCCAACCCGACCTTCAGCACGGGAAAACCCGGCCAGCGTAGTGCTCAGGACAGCCGAGTTGATCGACGCCCAGGGCCAGTCCAGCCGCTTGCCGCTGGATGGTCGCCCGATCACCCTGCCACACGATATTCGCAACATTGTTTTCGAATACGCCTTGCCCAGCTTTCAACGCCCCGAGCAGCGTCGCTACCGGGCCCGGTTGCTGGGCTACGAGGACGACTTCGGCTCCTGGGGTGAAACCACCCGGATCACCTATTCGGTGTTTACCCCGGGACCGAAGCGGTTCGAGGTGATGGCGCGGGACGGGCATGGCCGCATCAGCTACAGCGAGCCGTTCGAATTCGTGATCCTGCCGCCCTGGTACCGGACCGGCTGGGCGTGGCTTGCCTGGATCGTCCTGGCGCTGGCAACCCTGGCAATGCTGATCGGCCTGCTGGTGCGCTGGCGCGTGGCCAGGGTCGAGACCGAGCGCCAGCGCCTGGCCAGGATGGTGCAGGAACGCACCCAGGAACTGGCGGCGGCCAACCGCAAGCTGCGCAACATGGCCAATGTGGATGGCCTGACCGGCGTGGCCAACCGCCGCCGTCTCGATGAATATCTGGACGAGGCCTGGCAGCGCTGCCGTGACCGGGCCAGCGCCATGGCGGTGATCCTGATCGATGTGGACGATTTCAAGGCCTACAACGACGAGCACGGGCACCAGGCCGGAGACCGCGTTCTGAAAGGCGTTGCCGATCTGCTCGCGACCTCACTGAGGCGCAACGAAGACGTGGTCGCGCGCTATGGTGGTGAAGAATTCATGGTGGTCATGCCCTCGGCCAGTCGCGACCAGGCCAGGACGGTGGCCGACCAGATGCGCCAGCGTGTCGAGGCCAGCTACCTGGGCGTCACCATTTCAGCGGGGGTTGCCGTTGTCACACCTGTCAACGAGCTGGGTGTTGGCGACCTGGTCGAGGCTGCCGACCGGGCGCTTTACCAGGCCAAGAAGCAGGGCCGAAACCGGGTGCTAGTCGCCGACTGAAGCGGAATCAATGACGTTGGTCGTTGCCGCCGTCTGGTGAGGTATCCGCGCTCGGCGCGCCCCCCTGCGGTGGCTCATCGCTGGTCGACGGCGGGCCGCCCTGCGGCGGTTCGTCGAGACTGCTGGCGCGGTTGCCCTGGCTGGGCGCTTGCCGCCGGTTTCCGCCACCCTGGTGAAACCCCCCTGGCTGGCGGGAACCGTTGATCAGGCGCTGGATCAGGCGGGCGATGACGAGCAGGGAAATGATGCGTCTCACGATGGCTCCTCGGTTTGGTTAAGGGGGTCGGCCAGCAGCGAGGGCTGTTCGGCCCGGCTTTCGGTTTCGAACAGCCGCACTCGCTTGGAGCCGAAGAATACCAGCTTGAACTCCGACCGGCTGACCGGCACGTAGCGATCGTTGCCGCCAATCTCGACCTGGGCGCCCTCGGTAACGGCAAAACCATGCTTGTCCACCCGCACCACCATGGTCGCTTTCGAACCGGTGTGGCAGATGGTCTTGAGCTCCTTCAGCTCGTCGGCCCAGGCCAGCAGGTACTGGCTGCCTTCGAACAGCTCGCCGCGAAAGTCGGTGCGCAGACCAAATGCCAGCACCGGGATCTTCAGCCGGTCGACCACCTCGGTCAACTCGAAGATCTGCTGGCGGGAAAAAAACTGGCTTTCGTCAGTCAGCACGCAATGCACCTGGCCCTGGTCAAGCTCGGCCTCGATGCGCTGATACAGGTTGTCTTCCGGGCCGACGGCCAGCGCCGGCGCCGCCAGGCCGACCCGCGAGGCAATGACACCGCGGCCGGCGCGCGTGTCCAGACCGGGCGAGAGCAGCAAGGCACGCATGCCGCGTTCGGTGTAGTTGTAGGCCGACTGCAGCAAGACCGTGGTCTTGCCGGCGTTCATGGTCGAGTAATAGAAATACAGCTTGGCCAAGGTAAGCGCTCCGCGCCGGCTTCAGCGCGGCGGTCGATCCAGGCTCACGTCCAGCCAGACCACGGCCAGGCCCGGTCGGCCCTCGTGCCAGGCTGCCAGCGCCTCGGCAACCTGGTCACAGGTCGCGCAGTCGGCACGCCGATACAGCGCGATGTAGACATCGGCCGGCGGCAGGTCGTCGGGGTTGAATGTCGAGCCGTCGGCCGTCCTGACCCGCTCCAGCAGCCGGTCCAGCCGGACCATGGAGCGGGCCCGGCGCGATCGATCGACGATCAGGTTGAGCTCGCGCTCGAAGCCGGTCCGGTAGCCGTCCATGTGGAAGGCCGCAGACTGGTCGGACAGGAACACGTAGAGCTGCGGCACGTTGACCACCACGCCCTCGCGCCGGGCCTGGGCACGGACGTTGCCGACCATGCGCTGGTGTTGCAGCTGGGTTTCGTTCGACTGGTACAGCGCAATCCGATCGCCGGCCGCCGCGGGCACGGCAAGACCGCCAGCGAGCGACAGTGAAACCAGGCCAAGCAGGAGGATGTTTTTTGTCATGTTTGGGAGTATATCGTCTCGCATGTCGAGGTTTGGACCGGACCGTCGGTACCGAATTCAAGTAGAATGCGGCCCCCATGTCCGGCCTCAACGAACAGCAGCGCGCCGCTGTTACCCACATCGACTCACCCCTGCTGGTGCTGGCAGGTGCCGGGTCCGGCAAGACCCGTGTCATTACTGAAAAAATTGCCTGGCTGATCGATCGCGGCCATTACCCGGCCAAACAGATCGCCGCCATTACCTTTACCAACAAGGCGGCCAAGGAAATGCGCCAGCGCGTCAGCGCGCGCCTGAAAAAGCGTGGTGCGGACGGCCTGACCATTTGTACCTTCCACTCGCTGGGCTGGCAGATCCTGCGCGAAGACCCGGACAGCTGTCAGCGTCGCAAGGGCGTGAGCATCATCGATCAGCACACCTCGTCGGACCTGGTTCGCGAGCTGCTGCCGACCGGTGCCAAGAACGACCTGATCTACGCCATCCAGGCCGGCATCGGCCGATTCAAGGATGCCGGCCTCGACCCGGCCCAGGCCCTGGCCCAGGCCAGCGACGAAAACCAGGCCCGCGCCGCTGAAATTTATCGCGACTACAGCGATCGCCTGGCCGCCCTCAACGCGGTTGACTTCGACGACCTGATTGCGCTGCCGGCGCGCATGCTCACCGACCCGGTCATTCGCACCCGCTGGCGTCGTCGACTGGCCTACCTGCTGGTCGACGAATACCAGGACACCAGCGCCGCCCAGTACCGCCTGCTGCGCGAGCTGATCGGCGATGTCGGGGCTATGACCGCCGTGGGTGACGACGACCAGTCGATTTACGGCTGGCGCGGCGCGCGTCCGGAAAACATCAACGGCCTGAAGATCGACTACCCCAACCTCGCCGTCATCAAGCTGGAACAGAACTACCGCTCGACTGGCATGATCCTGGGTGCGGCCAACGCGGTCATTGCCTGCAATCCGCACCAGTACGAAAAAGCCCTGTGGAGCGATCTCGGTCCCGGCGACCGCATCGCGGTGACCGAACACAACGACGATTCAGACGAGGCCGAGGCCATCGCCCGCGACATTCTCGGCGCTTACCACGGCGGCCGCGCCCGCTGGGGCGACTGCGCGGTGCTGTACCGTTCCAACCAGCAGGCCCGGTCAATCGAGCTGCAGCTGCGTGAACACGGCATCCCCTACCTGGTCTCCGGCGGCCCGAGCTGGTTCGACGCGCGCGAGATCCGCGATGGTCTGTCCTACCTGCGCGTGCTGATCAATCCGGACGACAACCCGGCCTTCATGCGCGTGGCCAACACCCCGCGCCGCGGCCTGGGTTCGACGGCGATGGCCCGCCTGGCCCGCTATGCCGAGGCCACCGGCAAAAGCCTGTTCGAAGCCGGCATGGACCCGATGTTCCAGAACGAGCTGCCCCAGGCCGGCGCCCGCTCCCTGCGCGGTTTTACCAACCTGCTGGTTGATTTTTCCGACCGCGCCAGCCGCGACGGCATTGGCCCGACCTACCGCGAACTGCTTGATCACATTGGTTATGTCGAATGGCTGGGCGAACAGGACGACGAGCCTCGCCGTACCGAGCGTCGCGCGCGCAACCTGAACGACTTGAGCGGCTGGATCGAGCGCCTGGAAGGCGACGTCAAGTCGCCTGACGAACTATTGGCTCGTGTCGCCCTGGTCGCCGGCCCCGACGACGACCGCAAGGATAGCGCCGACCTGGTCCGCCTGATGACCCTGCACGCAGCCAAGGGCCTGGAGTTTCCACGCGTGTGGCTGGCCGGCTGCGAGGAGGGCTTGCTGCCTCACCAGCGTTCCATCGACGATGGCCAGGTCGAGGAAGAACGCCGCCTGATGTATGTCGGTATCACCCGGGCCCAGCGCACCCTCACCATCAGCTACTGCCGCAGTCGCAAGCGCCAGCGCGACACCCACGCCTGCACGCCCAGCCGCTTCCTCGACGAACTGCCCGATGCCACCATCAACTGGCCGGCCCGCGACGGCCACATCGAGACCACAAAGGAAGACGCACAGGCCAATATCGCGGCGTTGAAGGCGATGTTGGAAGGATAAAGAACGGGTTCTGGTTCCCGGTTTCCGGTTTCCGGTTTTACGGTAAACCGGGAACTTGCTTTCCCCGTAAACCGTAAAGCCTTTATCATTCACCCATGGTCCGCTACGCCCACTTCCTGATCCTCTGCCTGCTGCTGGCCCTGCTCGCCGGCTGCGAAGCGACCGAACCCTGGGTGGAGGTGAAGGGCGAACGCTACTACGTCGAGATCGCCGACACCGACGAAACCCGAACCCGCGGGCTGATGTTTCGCGATGAACTGGCCGACAACCGCGGCATGCTGTTCATCTTCAGCCGCGACGAACCGCGATCATTCTGGATGCGCAATACCCGTATCGCCCTGGATATCATCTATATCGACAGCCAGTGGCAGGTGGTCAGCATCGTTCACAACGCCCGTCCCTGCCGCTCGCGCCAGTGCCCCAGCTACCCCAGCACCGGCCCGGCCCGTTACGTGCTGGAAGTCAACGCCGGCCACGCTCGGCGGCTGGACCTGCAGCCCGGCGACCAGCTCAGCTTTGGCAATCTGCCCCAGTCGAATGACTGATTGACCAAACACCATGTTTACCCTGCTGCAGCTATCCGATTGCCATCTCTCGGCTGACCCTGAAGCCCGCTATCGCGGCGAAAACCCGGATGCCAACCTGAAGCGTTTGCTGCCGGCTTGCCGCGCGTTGTCCCCGGACGGGTTGATTCTGAGCGGGGATGTGTCCGAAGATGCCTCGCCTGAGTCTTACCGTCGTATTGCCGATCTGCTGCGCGACCTGGCTCCCAATCGCGCCTGGCTGCCCGGCAACCACGATGAGCGCGATGTCATGGCCGAACACCTGGGCACGGACTACGACGCCGGCCCGCTGCTGAAATGGGGCGGGTGGGAAATCGTGCTGCTGGATTCCGCGCGACCGGATGATCCGCGCGGCCACCTGGACCAGGACCGTCTGGCCCCGCTGGCCAGCTTGAGCGGACAGGCCCCCGCCCTGGCCTTCATCCATCACCAGCCCATCCCGGTCCACGCGCCCTGGATCGACAAGTACGGCATGATCGAGCCAGACCTGCTCTGGCAGCGCCTTGATGCGCATACCATCAAGGCCATCGGCTTCGGCCACGTTCACCAGGCTTTTGTCGGCCAGCATCAAGGCATCACCTGCCTGTCGGCACCGTCCACGGTCGCCAACAGCCAGGCTGAAACCGAACGCTTCACCCCCGACCCCACCGGCCCCAAGGCGCGCTGGTATCGACTGCGCGTCGATGGCGCCTGGTCAACCGGGCTGATCAGCGCCGGTTGAAATCCGCATTATCTGTCTTGCCGAATCCGATGCCCAGGAAGACACCAGCTGCTCGTTTGGCTGGAGCTACAACGGGCAGGCACCAAGCGGGATTTCCGTCCACCGGGAATCAGGATGTTTCCGGGCTCTAAAACTCAACCATCTCGAAATCTTCCTTGCCTGCACCGCAATCCGGGCAGACCCAGGATTCGGGCACATCTTCCCAGCGCGTACCCGGTGGAATGCCGTCATCCGGCGCCCCTTCTTCCTCGTGGTAGATCCAGCCACACACGACACACATCCAGCTCTTGAACGCCGACTCTTCGCTCATCGCGTTATCATTCCTTTTCTGGCCCGGTACCCGGGCATTTGTATCAAGCGCCGAATTGTAAATGAACCTGTCCCGTTCCGCAGTCAAGCCTGGGCTATACGCCATCACACCGTCGGCCTGGTCCGCTGATGCACTGCTGTCTGCCGTCGATGCGCTGCTCGACGGCGGCATCAGCCTCTTGCAGTATCGAGACAAGCCGAAGGCGCGCCCCGAACTGGCCCAGGCCCTGCTCGAGCGCTGCCGGGCCAGCGCCACCCCGCTGATCATCAACGACGATATCGAGCTGGCGGTGACGATTGGTGCCGACGGTGTTCACCTGGGGCGAGATGATGGTGATCCTGCCCATGCCCGCAGCCTGCTCGGACCGCGCGCCCTGATCGGCGTGTCCTGCTACAACGATCTGGAGCGGGCCCGACATCTGGCCGCGGCGGATATCGACTACCTCGCCTTCGGAGCCGTGTTCAGCTCGCCCACCAAGCCGGCGGCCGTGACCTGTTCGCTGGATGTTCTGAACCAGGCCCGGCAATTCGGTCTGCCGGTCGTTGCCATCGGAGGACTGACCACTGCCAACGCGGCCCGGGCCCTGGCCGCCGGCGCCGACCTGGTTGCCGTCATCACCGACCTGTTCGACAGCAGCAATATCCGCCAGCAAGCCGAAACCTATCGCAATCTGAGCGCCGCCAACCAGGGCGGCTGAGGAAACCAAGACCATGAGCATCAGCCACGACCTTTTCGCCCGCGCCCGAGTCCGCATGCCCGGTGGCGTCAACTCGCCGGTGCGCGCCTTTGCCGCTGTTGGCGGCGAACCGGTGTTTTTCGAGCGCGCCGAAGGCGCCCATATGTTCGATGTCGACGGCAAGCGCTATATCGACTACATCGGCTCCTGGGGCCCGATGATCTGCGGCCATGCCCACCCACGCATCATCGATGCCGTTCAGCGCGCTGCCGCCCGCGGACTGAGCTTCGGCACGCCATCACCAAGCGAGGTCACCATGGCCGAGAAACTGTGTGCAATGATCCCGTCACTGGACCAGGTCCGCATGGTCAGTTCCGGCACCGAGGCGGCAATGAGTGCCGTGCGCGTGGCTCGCGCAGCCACCGGTCGCGACCGCATCATCAAGTTTGAAGGCTGCTACCACGGCCACGCCGACAGCTTCCTGGTCAAGGCCGGCAGCGGTGCCCAGACCCTTGGGGTACCGACCTCGCCCGGTGTGCCCAAGGCCCTGGCCGAGCTTACCCTCAATGCCCGCTTCAACGATTTGGACAGCGTCCGCGAGTTGTTCGAGCAGTACCCGGACGAAATCGCCTGCGTGGCCGTCGAGCCGGTGGCCGGCAACATGAATTGCATTCCGCCGGCACCCGGTTTCCTCAAGGGCCTGCGCGATCTGTGTGACCATCACGGCTCGGTGCTGTTGTTTGACGAGGTCATGACCGGTTTTCGGGTTCATGTCCAGGGGGCCCAGGGGCTCTATGGCGTGACCCCGGACCTGACCTGCTTCGGCAAGGTGATCGGTGCCGGCATGCCGGTCGGTGCCTTCGGCGGCAAGGCCGAATACATGCAGCTGGTTGCCCCGGCCGGCCCGGTCTACCAGGCCGGTACCCTGTCCGGCAATCCAGTGGCCATGGCCGCCGGCATCGCCAACCTGGAACTGATCTCCGAACCCGGCTTCTACGAGCGCTTGAGCCTGAGCACCGCCGAACTCGCTGCCGGCCTGAAGCAGGTTGCCGACCAGGCCGGCATCCCCATGACCACCGTTGCCGTCGGCGGCATGTTCGGCTTCTTCTTCACCGACCAGGATGCCGTCACCAACTTCGACCAGGCCGCCGCTTGCGACCTGGAACGCTTCAAGACATTTTTCACCGCCATGCTCGCCGAAGGCATCTACCTGGCCCCCTCGGCCTTTGAAGCCGGTTTCGTATCCAGCGCCCACAGCCGCGAAGACATCGACCAGACCATCGCCGCGGCCAGCAAGGTGCTGACCGCGATGGCGGCTGCCTGAAACCAGCGAAAACCACGGATTCCCCAGCCCGAAACGCGGCGGCGCAAACCTCACCGCCGCGCTCGGGCAGCAAAAGCACTGGAAATCCATCGCCCGCTCAGGCTAGACTGACCCTGGGCGTTGGTGTTGTATTGGCATAACTACCGCTGAAACTCCCCCGTAACGCCCCGACAATTCAGATTGAAATCAAGCGCTTGCAAATTCCTTGCACAGCCTGTGGCGGTAGCGTGCCTGAACAGACCGAATTACAGAACAGAGCCCAACGGGCTCAAAACTGCCCGTCCTCCGCGCTGCAAGACATGCGTGTAAATCTGGGTAGTTCGCACATCACTATGACCGAGCTGCTCTTGCACGGTCCGAATATCCGCCCCGCGCTCCAGGAGATGAGTTGCAAAAGAATGGCGCAAGGAGTGACAGCTTGCTGGCTTCGTAATGCCCGCTTCGCGAATGGCTTTTGCCACCGCTCGCTGCACGATCGAAGCATTGATGTGATGCCGACGGTATTTCCCGCTTCGGGGATCCCGGCTGATAGACCCCGAAGCAAACACATACTGCCAACCCCAGGCCAACGGAGCGTTCGGATACTTGCGGTCCAGAGCATTTGGCAGGAAAACAGCGCCGTGACCCGCACAAAGATCGCGTTCATGCAGGGTCTTTCGCGCACCCAAATGACGCTGCAAAGGCTCAATCAGCTCATCTGCCAGGGTCACCACCCGGTCCTTGCCGCCTTTGCCATCTCTGACAAAAATTGCGCGTCGATCAAAATCAAGATCCTTCACTCGGAGTCGAACACTCTCCAGCAAGCGCAAGCCAGAGCCATACTGCAGACAGGCAATCAGCCACTTTTCACCTTGAAGACAAGCCAGCACCCGCCTGACCTCATCAACCGTCAACACCACAGGCAACTTGGCAGGTCGCTTCGGCCGAACCACATCACCCAGCTCTTCAAGCGGTTGATTCAACACATGCCGGTACATGAAAACCAGCGCATTCAAAGCCTGATTCTGCGTGCTGGACGAAACATTGCGTTTCACCGCCAGATCAGTCAAAAAAGCCGTCACCTCCGACTCCCCCATCGAATCCGGGTGCCGTTTGCCGTGGAACAAAATAAACCGACGAACCCAATTCACATAAGCCTGTTCGGTTCGAATGCTGTAATGCCGCACCCGAATAGCCTCGCGAACGCGCTCCAGAAAAGGGCGCTTTCCACTCTGCGCCTGCATAGCCAACCCCACAAAACTATATTTCCATACAGTATAAAAATCACGCAGCCGGAAAGCAAGCCCAAAGAAAAACACAAGCAGCCTATCCACGCGCCGCGCTCAGCGCAAACAGCGCCAAAACACAAAAAAGTCTATGATCTACAACAGAAGAAGAGAGAAATCGCCCTACAAGCCTTGCCAAAAAAATGCTGGATAGAGGGCCCATCGCCGTGTTAAAACACATCAATACGCCTTCTACTTACTGTTATGAGCTGTCCAATAGCAAGGTTAGTCGCAATCGTCGCAGTCCTTCTTGTAGGGTGCCAGGCCACACCTAAGCCCGATTCAAGTTACTGGT
>SLQY01000163.1 GCA_007131235.1 Wenzhouxiangella sp. | reverse complement strand
CAAAATCGAGCTCGACCTGGAACAAGCCATCGATGACCTCGACGTCCATTCGGTTCAGCGGGCCGGCAACCAAGCTGCCGCTGGTCTCGGCGTCGAACAGCTCGAAGGTGATTTCGTCAACCGTCCCGCTGAACAGGATGCCGTTCTCTTGCAGCTGGCCCTGGTAAGTGATGGTGGTTTCGGCAGCGACAATCGACGCCAGTGCAATGGCGAGCAGAGCGAAGAGCATTCGAAAAACGCGCATGGTCATCTCCATAAAAAGTCGGTAAGACGGTATCACCAGCCATATCTTGTATGCAATTTTCGCCGCCGAAGAGTCTCATGACGGGAACACGGAATCGTTGCAAGGGTCTTTATTGACCCGGGGACCAAAAAAACTGGGTCCGCTTGATCGTGGGCAAGTCCGGACGTGTAACTGCCTGTACGAGCATCAAAGATGACGATGTTGGCCGATTCGCGTGGCGGAGACACGGTGTTGATATTCGAGGAGGGGGTGCGTCTGCGGTGCAATTAAAGTGCATTGCACTGGCGCACTCGTAAGCCGGATCTCGAACATTAGGAGACAGGTTTCCACTTCGCCCAATCCGAGGAAAATTGTTGATGCGCCACAGTCTTACTTTCTTTGTGATCGCCATGCTGCTTTCCATCAAGGCCAATGGCACCGATCCAGCCGTCATCACCGGTACGATTACCGATCTCGACACCGGCTCGCCGGTGGCCGGTGCCACGGTGGCCTTCGGCTCCACTGCCACTAACGTCACCACTACACTGACCAACGCTGACGGCAGCTACAGCCTAACGGTGGGAATGTCCGGCGCCCCCAGCCGCGTGGGCTATATCGAAGCGGCCGGACCTGATCATGCGCCGCGCCGCCTGGGCGGAGAACCTGCCTTTGACTGTTTCTTCACCTGTGGCTCCGGCAACGCCGGGCGAATCGAGCTGGATGCGGGCGAAGTCCTCGCGAACCAGGATCTCGCTCTATCACAGGGAGGCCGACTCAGTGGAGCGGTGAGCGCGGTCGGCGGTGGACCGGTAGACAATGTCTGGATCGGCCCAATCCCTCGCGAGTACAGCCAGCTTTCTTTAAGCTACAGCACCCATTTCTACGGCGTGTCAGAGAACGACGGTAGCTGGGCCTTGCCACTGGCTCTGCGTCCGGGAACCGATTTCACCCTCAGAGCCGAGACCCCGGGGAAGAATTTCGTCACCACGGCCTGGAACAACCGACCCTGTCAATTCCGGTCCTGTAACGCGGCCTCGACCGACCCGGTGCACATCATCGCTGGCGAGATCGGCACCGGCTTCGATTTCGCGCTGCAGCCGGGCGCCACGCTCTCCGGGACCTTGCTGCCTGATGATGTCATTCGTCTGGTGGTTTTTTTCGATGCTGCTGGCATTCAGCTTGGCAGCATGCTGCTGCCGGAGGGTCAGGCCGACTGGCAGATCAGCCAGCTCAGCGGGGGCAGTCACTACCTGCAATTCGGCACGCTGACCGGGGCCAGCAACCTGATCCGTCAGCTCCACAACGGCCTGCCCTGTCCGTTCGCCGGTTGCCAGCGCGCCCGCGGCGCCCCGATCACGGTCGCTGCCGGAGGCAATCGCGGCGGCATCGACATCGTCCTGAGCGAGGGCGGAACCATCAGCGGATCCATCATTGATGACACCACCGGCCTCGCCCCGGACCTGCTGATCAACGCGAGCAATCCGACCTTTCTGGGCAATGTCAACATCATTGATACTGATGGAGAAGTGGTAGGCGGCGGACCAGTACGGATCATCGATGACGAGGTGGTCATTCCAACGTCCGCAGCAGTGGCTCCGGGCACCTACTTTGTGCGAACGCATGATTCCTGGCTGGGGGCAGGGCTCAGCTACAAGGCCGCCCAGACCAATCTCAGCTCGCTCGACGGCTATAGCGACGCGATGTTCCCCGACGTCGCGTGCGCCGGCCTGTCCTGCAACACGAGTCTGGCCAGCCCGATCACTATCGTTCAGGGCGAGACCACCGACATCACCATCGCGATGAGCAAGGGCAGCAGCATTTCCGGCAGTATCGTTGACGATCTCAGTGGCGAGGGGATTGCACAGGCCGTGGTCGAGCTGGTTGATGCTGCCAATCATCGCCTGGCCGCGACCCGCACCGACAACAATGGCAACTTTACTTTCGGTGCTTTTCCAGCTGGAACCTATTACCTGCGATCGGCGATGTCCGCGGTTCTTGGCTTCGGCACCAACCCCAACCAGCATCCTTATTTTGATCGTGTTTTTGGCGCCGGCGGGTCATGTTCCGAGCAGCTCTGCGATCCGACCACGGGTGACAGCCTGGTTCTGGACGGAAGCATGGACGCCGGACCGTTTGAATTGCGTGTCGAGGCCGGCCCGGTGATTCGCGGACGAGTCATCGACAGCCTTTCCGGCCAACAGATCGACAACGGGCGGGTCGACGTATTTACCGCAGATGGGACCCTGGTCGGCCGCTACCGTATCGACCGCCTAACCGGTCTTTACCAGACCACCGCCCTGCCGCCAGGCACCTACCTGCTTGTTCCCGTGGTCTCACCTGCCTTTGTCGCTGCCCCCCTGAGCGCCGACCCAGAGCGCACGCTTACTGCTGCACCGCTGACCCGCGCCATTCCGTCCGGTGCCTTCGCGGTCGAGATGGGCACCGTTGATGTCGAAACAGTGCTCGGAGTGGTCGATCGCGCGCGCACGATCATTTTCGAAGATCGATTCGAATAGTACGGTGAAGTGCCGAACAAACCCAAAAACCTGGGCACGAGCGCGGCCTGTTTCTGCACACCGAGGCGCGGGAGCATACCGATTCTATCTTAAGTACTCACAGTGAAAACCAAGAGGTCTGAGCAGCTCACCCGCTGGTCGCCAATTATCCCGCTGGATTTGGCAGAAATTGCGTTCGTCTCACGAATGATTATTCAGATAACCGCCGCGATTCGCAGGGTGTTCCCGTGGATGGATTCAGTAAGGCATTTCCGACCAGCCAGGTAGCGGGTCTTCTGACAGGGGTCTTGCTGCTGGTCCTGGCTAACCAGGCTGGTGCCAGTCCGCGGCCGGAGCCAGCACGTATCTCGGAAAGCCTGTCATTGTCTGGCAACGGCCATGTCGTGGTGAGTCATCATTCCGAGCTGAACCCGACCTGGGCGCTCACCGTCGAAGCCTGGGTCCGGCGCCGCGAGGACTCGCGCTGCGAAACCGTGGTGGCCAAGGGCTTTCAGAGCGCCTGGTGGCTGGGCTTCTGCTCACAGCGCATTCGCTTTTACGCGCGCGGCGGTCAGTCAGGCAGCATGCAGGACGGTGTGACGCTCATTCCGGCTAATGTCTGGACCCATATCGCCGTGGTTTACGTGCAGGGTTCGCCCCGGCAGTATTTCATCAACGGGGAGCTTGACTACACCGGCTCGACGGCTGAAGCAGCCATGACCACCAACAGTCTCCCTCTGTTCATCGGCCAGGACCCAGGGGACCCAAGCTATGCCCTGAACGGTCAGGTCTCGCAGGTTCGAATCTGGAACGTGCCGCGTACCCAGGACGAAATCCGACGCTACATGCACCAGGCCATCGACGAGCCCCTTCCGGGACTGGTCGCCAACTGGCGTCTTGCTGGAGTCAACTTCGGCGAATACGCAGATAACGTTGGCGGGTTCAACGGCACGCCGGCGGGTACGACGTCGTTTACCACTGTTGACGGTGTGCCGGCTCAGCCGCGAACCGTGCCGTTCGAATATGATTTCGCCACCATGCCCTGGGCCCGTCATTTGCAGGCCAACATCTACTTACCCGACAGCGATCAGCTCGTGATGTTCGGCGGGCTGCGCGGTACCGGCACCACCACCACTGTGATCGACCGGGTCGACGGTGTAACCGGCGAAGTCACAGCGGCAATCGGTAATCTGCCCCATGCGCTGGCTTTCATGGCCGCGGCCTGGGCACCTGAGCGCGGCGAGATCTACCTGTTTGGGGGCCACACGACCAACAGTGTCACCGGTCCCGGAGTGGTGCATATCCAGGCCTGGAATCCAGACACCGGCCTCGCCAGGTTGCTTTCAACGCAGTTACCCGAGCCGCTGCACAGCATGTCGGCGCTCTATAGCCCGGCTCACCAGCGTATCTTCTTGTTCGGCGGGCGCAGCGGTGCCAATGGCCGGACCAGCATCTATGCGTTCGATCCTGAAACCGAAACTCTGTCAGCCCCGTTGGGCCTGGCGCTGCCGGAAGCGCGCAGCCAGATGGGTAGCGTGGTCAGCCGTCTCAACGGTCGGATATATCTTGTCGGTGGGGCACGCGACCCCGAGTTTGGCGGGGAGTCGGATCAGGTTTGGCGCGTGGATCTGAACGAGGAGGGCAGTGGCGGTCAGATTGTTACCCTGGATGACAGCTTGCCCGGGATTGATTCGTCAATTGAGGCCGTCGAGGACCCTCGCAGCGGGCTGGTCTACCTGTTCGGTGGCTCTCGGGCCCGACGCGTCGCTTTGCTGGATCCAGCCACCGATCAGATCTGGTCCACGCGCATGACCCGCGACCCCTTCCCATTGGGTTCGGGGGCCTTGATCAGCCCATCGGCCCGCCACGCGCTGCTGATCGGCGATTCCCAAACTATTTCCCGGCTGCGCTTGGGTGATGGCCCTGCCGTACCGATGGGCGACTGGCGTTTTCCTGCGCCGGTCAGTTCGGCGGCCACCGATATCGATGGCAGTGGACAAGGTGTTGTCATCGGCAGCGCCAGTCACGGCGCCTACCGGTTCCGCTCTGACCTGGCCGGGCGAACGGTCTACACGCCAGCTAACCTGGGTAGCACCAGTGGCTGGGTGCGCAGCGTGCGCTACGATGCGGTCAATGACCGGGTCTGGCTCGCTACCCACGACGCTGGCGGTCGCCTGCGCGGGGCCGATTCCCAGAACTTCAACAGCGACCTGCTCGGGACCAGTCAAATCCGTGCCGTCGATATCCGCCCCAACCATAGCCAGGTGGCCGGGGCACCATTCTTCGGCACTCACCTGAACGGCTTGCGCTGGCAGCGCTTCGATATCGGCAGTAACCTGTGGCAATGGCAGACCAGCTTTGGCAGCCCGACCGTGCAGGCAGCCCTGCATCGCGCACCAGGCGATCTGTGGGCGCTGGTCAATGGCCAACTCGGACGCTTGAGCTACACCACCGTGAGTTCGAGTACAAGTCTTCACGGTCTGCCCTGCGGCCTGCTGTCGAGCGTGGACATGACTTTCGGTGCCAACCGGGACTGGTGGGTGGTCGGTGCCGGCGAGACCGGTGGCGGCATCTGTCGCATTCCGGCCGCTACTACGCCAGGCACCGGCACCCTTGTTGCGACGGCAATCGGCAAGGACGCCAGCCGGGTTGACGTCGATCTCGACGGTCGAATCTGGGCCGCCCTTCGGGCTGATGCGCTCAACAGTGGTGGTGTGTCGGTATTCGAAGTCAGCGGCGGGTCCACCAGCGCGATTCGGACCCAGGATTACAACTGGTTCAATGCGCCGATCGGCAGCCGGACGCCGATCTACGACACGCCCACCCGGCGTCTGTGGGACAGTTCAGTCAGTGCGGTGGGTGGTGTTGACGAGTCAATCTGGATTGGCAAGCCTGACGGTCGACTGGTCACGCATACGCCGCGCTGGGGGCGCATTGATGATGCCAACGAACTGAAGTTCTACGCCGTCGAACGCATCTGGCTGGCCGGCGGCCGTGCTTTCTTTGGCGGGCCGGCCGGCTTTCACATCCTCGAGCCCGATGGCGTTACCTGGACCTCGAATTTCGACTTCACTCTGGGTGCCGTGCTGCGTTCGCAGCAGACCGGAAAAATCTGGCTGGGTACCAGCGCAGGGGTGCGGACTTATGGTCCCTGGGGCTACGATGACCTAACCGACCGGGTCGGAGAGCGACCGGTCGGCCAGGTACGCGCCCTGGCCGAGGATCACAACGGTCGCATCTGGATCGGCAGCGATCAGGGCCTGACCCTGTTCGACCGCGGACGCTTCGTGTTCACTCTGAACGTCGCCAACAGCGATCTCCCGGGCAATCAGATTCGCGCATTGCTGGTTGATCGCGGCAACCGGCTTTGGGTCGCGACCAACGCAGGACTGGCCCGCCTGGATGAAAACCGGTTTCGGGTCTACACCGCTGCTGACGGTCTGCTGTCAGGCACCCTGGAGTCGCTGGTCGAGTTGGGTACTGGCGAGATCATCATCGGCACCAGTTCGCCAACCCGGATCATGCAGCTTGTCGAAAACAGCTTCTCGACCATCCCTGTGCCCTATCCCGCCGCCAGGCAGCCACTGAGCGTTGATGCTGACGGTCGTCTGTGGGCCGGGCGCGCGGTGCGTATCGACGGTCAGTGGCGCATTCATCACACCACCAACACCGGTTTGAGTCGCCAGGCCATCACGGACGTGGTGTCCGACGGTGCCGAGCAGGTCTGGTTTGCCCATGGCACCGCCGGCGGTGTCAGCATAAGGGGCAACTATCTGCCACCGCTGGCCAACGTGGTGCCCACCGTGACCGGCGTTTCCAGCCTGGTTGGTTCCAGCGGTGACGACATCATTGTGCACGGCACCGGTTTGGGTTGGAACCGCGACACGGTCGAGGTTTTCGTCGGTCGTGGTCAGGCCCATGTGATGAGCGTCACTCAAACTCAATTGCGAATCCGCCTGACCCCTGAGGTGACCAGCGGGCCGATCACCGTTCAGGTCGCCGGGCGCCGGGTAAGCTGGTCACAGAACTTCTGTGCTGTACCGGTAATCGATCACTTCACCCCGACCGGGGCCAATGACGGCATGGAGGTAGTGGTTCAGGGCACCAATTTCGATCCCAGCGTACAGGTTTCGGCAGGTGGTCCAGAACGACCGGCAAGCCCCGCTGCCACCGAGCTTCGTCTGCGGGTTGACACACACTTTGGCCAGGGCCCGATCCAGGTTCGCAACGTAGCCCATGGCTGTAACCAGGTAGCCGTCAGCGACAAGAGCTTTCGACGCTTCGAGCTCAGCGTTGATCGCATCACCCTCAACCAGGGGATTCCTTCAATTGGCCTGGCAGTCAATAAACCGACCCTGGGTCAGGTCTTCCTGGCCAGCAACCTGCCGTTCCGTACCGGCGAGGGCTTTGATGATCGGCTCGAAATTGATCACATCGAACTGGAGTTGAACCAGGGCGGCGGTGCGCCTCAGCGGGTTAGTCGACGCTATGCCGGCCCGGTGCCGATCATGGCTCCAGGTGCCTCCGAGGCCTGGTACCTGGACATCGTCAACAGCGTCAACGTTAGTTTTACGCCGCTGGATCATCGCTTGCCCGGCAGTCATGACCCTGCCATGCCGCTGACCGTCAACGCCAGCTTGTCCAAAGGCCCCCAAACGGTGGCCGAGGGTGCGCGGGACTTCACGCTGCGGCCCGATGAGGCCATCAACGTCCTGCTGGTGCCGATCATGAACAACAGCTGGACCCCGGCCCAGCTCGAAGCGATGAAAGCCGATGTCGTGGGCGGTCTGGAAGACGCCCGTTTGCGCAGCTTCGGGTTTGGCCGCCTGCGATTTTTCTGGTCGCCCATGGTCTATCGCGCCAATGACATTCTGCCGGGCTTCAATGATGATATCGACGTTGGCGATTCCTTCGAGCTGCTGATGGCCTCGTATCGCCTGGACCGCGCACGCCGCCACTGGAACGAGCATCGCGACGACAAGATCATGATCGCCTACGGGGTTGTCGAGCGCGCCATCAATTCCAACTCGACCGTCGCCGGCATGGCCTACCTGCCCGATACGCTGAGACTTTTCAATGCGTTGGGCTTGGGCGCGCTGGATGCCTTGTGTGAGATCAGCGATGGTCTCCTCAGTATTCTCACGCTGGGCCTGATCAGTGGCCCGTCCTGCGATATCGAATTGCCGCTGTATACAGCCTGGTCCCAAAGCACCGGCAACTCCTCGCACCTGTTCGCCCATGAGATCGCCCATGCGCTGGGCCTGGTCGGCACGGGCCAGGCCAACCACGACGAGGACAACCAGCATCACTCGCGCTTTGATGAAGTCGCTGATGGCACATGCAGCGATGTGTTCAACGCAGGGGCCACTTACGATGCAAACCGCACGATCTACAGGGCCGGCGCGGTCACTTCACCCGTGGTGAATCCGCTGACTGGCCAACAGTTCAGACCGCTGCTGGGCGAAGAAACGACCGTTGAATTCGAAGACGGATCGACCTTGACCAGTGGTGCCCTGACCACGCGCGCCAAGTCCATCATCAGCTATGCCTGCGGAAGGGACAATCGTCAGGTCTTTTTCGAGCCGTCAGACCAGATGCATTTCGGGGTGCGTCTCGACCCGAGCCTTGGCGTGGGTCGGGCGGTGGGCACCTCGAGCACGCTGCGCCAGACATCGAGGGCATTCGCTCGCGCCCGCCAGGCACCTGCCGGTGTGCGTCTGTTCGTGTCCGGAGAAGTCAATTCGGTCCACGGTACCGGCCGCATCGACACGGTCGAGCCGCTGGGTGAGTCAGCTCCTCTGGATGCCAGCTATGAAACCGGCTATCGCCTGGTCCAGCGCGATGCCAGCGGCAACGAACTCGCCAGCATCGGTCTGTTCCCGGCCTTTCGCACCATTGATCATGACAGCCACGGCAAGCGCGGCCCGGCTCAAAGCTTTTATCCAGCGGCTCGCGATCCGCTCGGTGGTGCGCACCAGGACGATATCGGATTTTTTTCCACCACTGTAGTGCTGGCACCGGGTGCAGCGCGCATTGATCTGCGCCATGGCAGTCAGACGCTGGACAGCTTCAACGCCGGTCCGGGCACACCTGTGATCAGCCTTTCCAGTCCTAGCGGCGGGCATTACGCGTCCGGGAACCTGCCGGTGTCCTGGACCGCCAGCGATCCCGACGGAGATCCGCTCGAAGTTACGGTGTTGTATTCGGTCGACAATGGCGTTGAGTGGACGCCGATGGCATTCGCAGAAGGCAGCGCCAGCATCAACCTGCCCGTCGCCGTCCTGGCCGGCAGCAGCCAGGCTCGGATTCAGGTCGTGGCCAGCGACGGTTTCCGCCGGGCCAGTGTCATATCGCCCCCTTTCAGCGTGGCACCCAGGCCGCCCCGTGCCTTTATCGCGGCGCCTGAGCCGGAGGCTGCTTACCTTGAATGGCAGGCGGTACGCCTGGCCGGGGGTGCCATCGATGTCAGCGATGAGACCGTTGCCGCTGACGGCCTGGCCTGGTACAGCAACCGCGATGGCTACCTGGGTGAGGGCCCGGAAATCCATCCGGTTCTCAGCGTGGGCTTGCACCAGATCATGCTGCTTGCCACCAACAGTCATGGCTTGACCAGCGAAGCCGAAATCGAGGTTCTGATCCGTGGTGATTACGACGCCGACGGCGTGGCCGATGACGACGAGCTGGCCGCAGGTCTCAATCCGCTGTGGTCGCTGGATTCCCGCATCGACTACGACGGCGATGGACTGCCCTGGATCATGGAACGGGAGTGGGGCACAGACCCGTTCAATCCTGACAGCAGCGGCAGCGGGAGCTCGGATGCTGAAGACATTCTGGCCGGGCTGGACCCGCTCGATCCCGACGACTCGCTGCCGGTCGATCAGTTGGGGACTTACCCGCCGTCGCTGACGCTCTACTATGACCGTGCCCTTGGCACCGTGCTGCCGCGCCAGGGTCTGCAGTTACTAAGCCGGAACATGACAAGCTGGAGTGTTTCGGCCGATGTCGCCTGGATACAGACTGATGCCAGCTTCGGCTTCACACCGCAGTCCCTTCAGGTCAGTGCCCGCGCCGACCTGCTGCCCGAGGGCCAGTACCAAGGTACGTTGCTGTTCCAGAGTCCGCTCGGAAACCGCTCGGTGCCGGTTACCTTGATCGTGGTCAATGCTGACCCGGAGCTGCTTGATCCAATCTTCAGAGATCGATTCAGAGCGCAGTTGGAAACACTCAATCGGCCGCTTATGCTTCCTGTACGCGCCACGCAACCGCAAGCCAAGCACCAGCAATACCAGAACCACCGCCAGGGCCGGCAAATGCACTCGCCGGCTCAGCAGCGGCTTCAGCTTCAGCAGGGAACTCCCTCAGCGGATGACCAACGCCAGTCGCGGACTTCGGGCATGTCCTGTCCGTATTTTTTGATGTATTCCTTATGCTCGGCCCGCTTTTCATTGAGTTGCTGCTTCAGGGCGATGCCCCTGGCACCGGTTTGTGGCACCCGGTCAATGACGTCCATGACGAGATGGAAGCGGTCCATGTCGTTGAGCACTGTCATGTCGAAGGGCGTGGTGATCGTGCCCTCCT
>SLQY01000005.1 GCA_007131235.1 Wenzhouxiangella sp. | reverse complement strand
TCGATCAACAGCACGCCGAAGCCAATCGCGCAGCGCGCTCCAGCCTGGCCGAGGCTTTCCTGGCCATGCAGACAGCCGATGAGTGCCGCGCCCTGCTGAAGGACCTGACCACGCCGGCGGAACTGGAAGCCCTGGTTGACCGCTGGCGCGTCGTGAAGTACCTGGACCAGGGCATGCCCTACCGGGAAATACACGAGCGTACCGGCGTCAGCGTGACCACCATCGGCCGGGTCGCTCGCTTCCTGGCCGAAGGCAACGGCGGCTACCGCCTCGCCCTGCAACGCCTGAACGAAAACGCGCCAATCCAAACCCTGAACCCTGAACCCTGAACCCTGAACCCTGAACCCTGAACCCTTCCTAATGACCCGACTCAAGATCGCCATTCAAAAATCCGGTCGCCTTGCCGAAAAATCACTGCGCCTGCTGGAAAGCTCCGGCCTGTCATTCGCGCGCTCCAAAGACAAGCTGTTCTGGTTCGGTCGCAACCTGCCGGTAGACCTGTTGCTGGTGCGCGACGACGACATCCCCCGGTTGCTACTGGAAGGTGTTTGTCAGCTTGGCATCGTCGGCGAGAACGTGGCCATCGAGAAGGTGCTCGAAAGCCGTGCCCGTCGACCTGATGCCCGGCTGGAGCCGCTGCTGCCACTGGAGTTCGGTCACTGTCGCCTGATGCTGGCCATTCCTGAAGATGAGACTTTCCAGGACGTGAACCAGATCAACGGTCGGCGCGTGGCCACCAGCTACCCCCATCTGACCCGCGACTTCCTCGCCCGGCACGGCGTGGAAGCCGATATCGTCACTCTCAATGGCGCGGTCGAGATCGCGCCCAGCCTGGGCACGGCCGATGCCATCGTCGACCTGGTTTCCACCGGCACCACGCTGCGGGCCAACCACCTCAAGGCCGTGGCCGAGGTGTTGTCCAGCCAGGCCGCGCTGTATCGTTGTCCCGAATCGCTGGATAATGAACGCGAAGCGCTGCTGGCCAAACTGCTGACCCGGATCCAGGGGGTCCAGCAGGCTGCCGAGACCAAGTACGTGATGCTGCACGCCCCGCGCGATCGCCTGGCCCGGATCTCGGCCATTCTGCCCGGGGCCGAATCGCCCACCATTCTCAACCTGGAAGGCCAGCCGGACCGAGTCGCCGTGCATGCCGTATGCACCGAGCAGGTATTCTGGGAACACCTTGAAGAACTCAAGGCCGCCGGTGCCTCGGCCGTGCTGGTGCTGCCCGTGGAGAAAATGCTGGCATGAAGATCATCCAGGTCAATGAGACAGGCACGCAGGATCTGGCCGGGCTCCTGGCCCGCCCGGCCATGGAATCCAGCGCTGATCTGCGTCAGGCAGTGGCCGACATCGTCAACGAGGTCCGGCACGGTGGTGATGAAGCGCTGTTGGCCTGCGGCGAACGTTTCGACGGTCGGCGGCCGGCCCGCCTGCTCGCCAGCCGCGCCGACCTCGACAGCGCCGCCGACGAGCTCGATGCCGACCTGCTTGAAGCCATCGACATCGCCATCGACACCGTCGGCCGCTTCCACGCTGCCGGCCGTCCGCAGGACCTGACCGTGGCCACAGCACCAGGCGTCACCTGCCAGGCCCGCTGGCGGCCATTGGATCCGGTCGGCCTGTACGTTCCAGCCGGCTCGGCCCCGCTGCCTTCAACGGCCATCATGCTGGGCGTGCCGGCCCGCCTGGCCGGCTGTCAGCGTATCGTGCTGGCAACCCCGCCCGGCCCGGACGGTCGCGCTGATGCAGCCGTGCGCGCCATCGCCCGGCGCCTGGACATCGACACCGTACTGGTTGCTGGCGGTGCCCAGGCCGTAGCGGCCATGGCCTACGGCACCGAGTCGGTGCCGCGCGTCGCCAAGATCTTCGGTCCCGGCAACCGCTTTGTCACCGAGGCCAAGCGCCTGGTCTCGGAATCGGCCGACGGCGCGGCCATGGATCTGCCGGCCGGTCCCTCGGAGGTCATGGTCATTGCCGACCACAGCGCCACCCCTCAGTTCGTCGCCATCGACTTACTCTCGCAGGCCGAGCATGGACCCGACTCCCAGGTCTTTCTGGTCACGACCAGTGCCGAACTGGCCAGGCGCACCAACCAGGCGGTCAACACGCTGCTGGACCGTCTGCCCCGCGCCGATACCGCGCGCCAGGCACTCGCCCACGGCGCCATCCTGGTCGTCGACAAGCTAGAAACAGCCGTGGAACTGGCCAACGACTACGCCCCGGAGCACCTGATCATCGCGACCGAAGCGCCGGACAAGCTGTGCGAAAACATCACCACCGCCGGTTCGGTGTTTCTTGGTCATTACACCCCCGAATCACTGGGTGACTATATTTCCGGCACCAACCATGTGCTGCCCACGGCTGGCTGGGCTCGCTCGCGTGCCGGCCTGTCGCTGGCTGACTTCATGCGCCGCATGACGGTGCAGGAAGCCACGCCTTCCGGCCTGGCAACCCTTGGCCCGCCGGGGGCTCGACTGGCCGCCCACGAAGGACTCGAAGCCCACCGCCTGGCCATCACCCTGCGCCTGGAAGCCCTGGCCGGAGCGTTGGGCTCATGAACCCGCTGGACCTGGCGCGTCCGGAAATCCGGGCGCTGTCGCCCTACGCCTCGGCCCGAGCGCTGGCCGACAGCGCTGGCATACTCTTGAACGCCAACGAAAATCCGTATCCGCCAGCCGGCGATGGCGGCCTGGGCCTGAACCGTTATCCCGACCCGCAGCCGGCCGAACTCAAGTCGCGGCTGGCCTCTCTGTACGGCGTTGCCGAGGAGCAGCTGCTGATCACCCGGGGCAGCGATGAGGGGATCGACCTGTTGATGCGCACCTTCGTTCGCGCCGGCCAGGATCGCGTGCTGACCTGCCCGCCCTGTTTTGGCATGTACGCCCTCAGCGCCCACATCCAGGGAGCCGAAGTCATCGAAGTGCCGCTGATCGAAAAGCGCAGTGAGTGGCAACTCGATAGCGAAGGCATCGCGGCCGCACCTGCCTGCCGCCTCTATTTCCTCTGCTCGCCAAACAACCCCACCGGCAACCGCGTACCCGCCGCCCAGGTTCTGGCGCTGGCCGCGCAGGTCAGCGAACACGGCCTGGTCGTGATCGATGAGGCCTACATCGAATTTACCGACGACGAATCGCTGTCTGCGCAAGTCGCCGGCACGCCCAACCTGGTAGTGCTGCGGACCTTGTCGAAAGCCTTTGCCCTGGCCGGCTGCCGCCTTGGCACGGTCATCGGCTCGGCTGAACTGATCGGTCTGTTGCGGCGCATCATCGCACCCTACCCGCTGCCCACGCCTGCCATTCACGCAGCGCTCAAGGCGCTGGATACTCCCGTCGAGCGCCAGGGCCAGCTTGCTGAACTGGCCGCGCAGAAGGAGCGCCTGGTCAAGCTACTGCAGGACCACGCTGCCATCGAGCAGACCTGGCCCGGCACGGCCAACTTCATCCTGGTCCGCACACGTCCCGGCACGGCCCTGGTTGCTTCGGCTGCCGAGGCCGGCATTCGCCTGCGTGACCAGTCCGCCCAACCCGGGCTGGACAGGTGCGTGCGCATCACCATCGGCACCCCGGCTGAAACGGACAAACTGATCGCCTTTCTGAGAGAGTGGCCGTAAATGAGCACCCGCAAGATTCTATTCATCGACCGCGATGGCTGCCTGATCGAGGAGCCTGCTGACGAACAGATCGACGCGTTCGACAAGCTCCGCATGATGCCCGGCGTCATCCCCGCCCTGCTTGACCTGAAAGCCGCCGGGTTTCGCTTCGTCATGGTGACCAACCAGGACGGCCTGGGGACCGAGTCCTTCCCCGAGGCCGACTTTACCGGACCGCACGAGCTGCTGCTGCAGATCCTGGCCTCGCAAGGCATCAGCTTCGATGCCATTCACATTGATCGCAGCTTTCCCGACCAGGGAGCGCCCACCCGCAAGCCCGGTATAGGCATGCTGCTGGACTACCTCGGCGATCCGGCCCTGGATCGCCGTCAGTCGGCCGTGATTGGCGATCGCGAAACCGATCTCGAGCTGGCTACCAACATGGGCCTGCGCGGATTTCGCGTTGGTGCCCAGGGTGAGGACTGGCCAACGATCGCCGCGCAAATCCTGGCCACGCCGCGGGTCGGCGTCATCGAGCGCAACACCCGCGAAACCCGGATCCGGGTTGAGGTCAACCTGGACCGGGCACAACCGATCAGCATCAGCACCGGCATCGGCTTTTTCGATCACATGCTCGAACAGATTGCCAGCCACGGAAGTTTCAGCCTGGCCCTGGACTGCACGGGCGACCTGGAAGTCGACGAACATCACACCGTCGAAGACTGCGCCCTGGCGCTGGGCCAGGCCCTGGACCAGGCCCTGTCGGACCGGGCCGGACTGGGTCGCTACGGTTTCGTCCTGCCCATGGACGAGTCGCTGGCGCAGGTCGCCATCGACCTGTCCGGGCGCCCGGCCTTCGTCCTCAATGGCCAGTTCCCGCGCGAGTCAGTCGGCGGCCTGCACACCGAAATGGTCAGCCACTTCTTCGCCTCACTGGCCCAGGCCCTGCGCTGCGCCATCCATATCGACCTGCGTGGCAAGAATACCCACCACATGGTCGAGGCCTGCTTCAAAGGCGTCGGCCGCGCCCTGCGCCCGGCCCTGGCCACCACCAGCACCGGCATACCCTCGACCAAGGGGATGTTGTGATGATCAAAAAAGCAATGCTCGGGCGGAGGCGCAGAGGCGCAGCGGGAAAAGCGTTTGGAACCACCGAAAGCACCGAATTTGATTCAATAACTTTTCGGTACACCACCCCATGACCGTCGCGGTGATCAATTCGGGCGGGGCCAACCTGGGTTCGGTGGTGCACGCGCTGCGGCGCGCCGGGGCCGAGGCCATGCTGACCGCCGATGCCGACGTGATCCGATCGGCCGACCGGGTCATTCTTCCCGGCGTAGGCTCGGCTGGCGCAGCCATGCGCGCCCTTGACGCTGCCGGCCTGGTCGACGTCATCGCCCGGCTCGAGCAGCCCGTGCTCGGCATCTGCCTCGGACTGCAGCTGTTGTTCGAGCATTCATCCGAAGGCAATGTGGCCTGTCTCGGGATACTGCCCGGCGCGGTCGAACGCCTGGCCGTGCCGCGTCAGCTGCGCCTGCCGCATATGGGCTGGAACCAGCTCGACTGGACAGCACCCGACGATCCCCTGTGTACCGGGCTGGACGGGTCGGAATGGTTTTACTTCGTCCACAGCTACGCCGCGCCGCTGGACCAGGCCGTAGCGGTCAGCACTCACGGACAAGCGTTCGCAGCCGTGGTCCGTCGCGGCAATTTTGCCGCCTGCCAGTTCCACCCGGAAAAATCCGGGCCGGCCGGGGCCCGACTACTGGCCAATTTTCTGACCGGCTGAACAACGATCATGGAAGCAGCGAAAACACCGGATTCACCGATAAGCTAGCTGTTTGAAAACGATCTGGGACATCTTTCGGGGAACATCTTTTGGACACCCAGCAACTGTTGATTACGAGGCCAATGACATGCAACTGATACCGGCGATTGACTTGCGCAATGGTCGCGTAGTGCGGCTCGAACAGGGCGACTACGAGCGCGAAACCAGCTATCCGGACGATCCGGTCGAGCTGGCCCTGCGTTACCAGGGTGCCGGCGCCACCTGCCTTCACCTGGTCGATCTGGACAGTGCGCGGGACGGCGGCGAGACCAACCTGGCAAGCATTCGTAATATCTGTCATGCCGTCGACATTCCGGTTCAGACCGGCGGCGGCGTGCGCTGCCTGGAAGACCTGCAGCAACGGCTTGAAGCCGGGGCCGAGCGAGTCGTTATCGGGAGTCTGTGTGTCAAGCGGCCCGAGGTCATCTGCGCCTGGCTCGACAGCCTTGGCGGAGAGCGTATCGTGGCCGGCCTGGACGTCTCTCGCGGCGTCGACGGGGCCTGGTTTCCGCGCGCCAGCGGCTGGGTAGAAGCCGGTGACACCGACCTTTTCACCTTGCTCGATCGCTTCACTGCCGCCGGCCTGGTCCACTTGCTTTGCACCGATATCGAGCGCGATGGCATGTTCGCCGGGATCAGCACCGCCTTGTATCAAGCGATTTCGGCTCGCTACGCCGGCCTTCAGCTCCAGGCCTCCGGCGGCGTGGCCAGTCGTGACGACCTGGAGGCAGCCGCATCGGCCGGTGCGACCGGCTGCATCGTTGGACGTGCCCTGCTCGAAGGACGCGTGCCATTGAGCGAGATCCAGCGATGGTCGCGGTAAGGCTGATTCCCTGCCTGGACGTGCGCGATGGCCGCGTGGTCAAGGGCGTGCGCTTTCGCAATCATCGCGAAATGGGCGATATTGTCGAGCTGGCCTCGAGCTACCGCGACCAGGGCGCGGACGAACTGGTGTTCTATGACATCACCGCCAGCCCACAGCGCCGCAGTGTCGATGTCGGCTGGGTAGAGCGGGTCGCCGAGACCATCGACATCCCGTTCTGCGTAGCCGGAGGCATCCGCGATGTGGCAACCGCCCGCACAGTGCTCCACGCGGGTGCCGACAAGATCTCGGTCAACTCCCCGGCCCTGGAACGCCCCGCCCTGATCGCCGAACTGGCCGACGCGTTCGGCTCGCAGTGCGTGGTTGCCGGCATCGACTCCATCCGCGAAGCCTCGGGGTTTCGTGTGCGCCAGTACACCGGCGACCCGGACAACATGGTCGATCCCCGCCGCGACACCTTGAGCTGGGTCGAGGAGGTACAGCGCTTGGGCGCCGGCGAAATCGTGCTTAACTGCATGGATGCAGACGGTGTGCGCGAAGGCTACGACATCGATCAGCTGGTCCTGATGCGCGCGCACTGCCGGGTGCCTTTGATCGCCTCGGGCGGTGCCGGCGCACCGGAACACTTCCTCAAGGTCTTCGAGCAGGCCGATGTCGACGGGGCCCTCGCGGCCACCGTCTTTCATTCCGGCCAGATCCACATTCCCGATCTCAAGACCTGGCTGGCCCGCCACCACATCATTGTCAGGAGTTAGACCATGGTTCCGATAAACTCAGAATCGATCAAGCACTTGGACTGGGCCAAGGGCGATGGCCTGCTGCCAGCCATCGTCCAGCACGCCAGCGACGGCCGGGTGTTGATGCTGGGGTACATGAATGCCGAGGCACTGGACCAGACCCGCACCAGCGCCCGGGTCACCTTCTTTTCACGTTCGAAACAGCGCCTTTGGACCAAGGGCGAGACATCGGGCCATAGCCTGGAACTGGTCGAACTGCTGGTTGACTGCGACGCCGACACGATCCTGGTCAAGGCCATTCCGCACGGTCCGACCTGCCACCTGGGGACCACCACCTGCTTTGGCGACACGCCCGCGCCTGGCGTCGGTTTTCTGGCGCAGCTGGCTGCCGTGATAGCAGATCGCGCCCAGGCCGGCGGTGCCGAAAGCTACACCGCGCGCCTGCTCGGTACCGGCGTCAAGCGCTGTGCCCAGAAGGTGGGCGAAGAAGGGGTCGAGGTTGCCCTGGCCGCGCTGGCCGGGAACCGCGAGGAACTGGCCGAGGAAGCCGCCGATCTGCTCTTTCACCTGCTGGTCTGCCTCCAGGCCGCCGATGTCGGCCTGGACGAGGTCATGGCGGTGCTACGCCAGCGCCACCAGCCGAAGGCCGAGTGACAACACCCGCAGCGGTCAGCGCTTCGCGTCCGCTCAGGCCGCCTCGAACAGCTCCCGGTCGACCGACGGCGCAGCCATCAGCTGGGGACGGGCGAAGTAGTAACCCTGGAAGCGCTCAACGCCGGCTTTCTCGTGCAGCCATTCGGCCTCTTCGCCGCGTTCGATGCCGCTGGCAATCACGTCGATATCCAGCGAACGGCAGGTAGCGACAATCCCGAGCACCATGGCCTGGCGGCGCTGGCTGCGATCGATGTTGCCGCACAGTTCGCGGTCAAGCTTGATGAACTCGGGACGGAAAACGACCAGACGCTTCAAGCCCGCTTCGCCAAGACCGAAGTTGTCGGCCAGCACGCGGAAACCGGCAGCATTGGCTCGGCTTCGCACGGCGGACAGCTCGCGCGGGTTGCCGAGACGCTCGAGGTTTGAAAACTCCAGCACAATGCGATTCGGCGCGATGTCCTGCGCCTCGGCCTCCATCAACGTGTTGTCGATGGTCATGGCCAGGTTGTGCGGTGTCACCTCCGTACAGTTCAGATACAAGTCGCCCCGCACCCCGATGCGCGCGGCATCCTGCAGAGCGCGGGTCCGGCAAGCCTGGTCGAAAAGGGCCAGGTTTTCCGGTCGAACACCGGCAATGACCGCTCCGGCTGACTGGCCGTTGTGACCGCGCACCAGGGCCTCATAACCGGCGATCCGAGCATTGTTCAAATCGACAAGCGGTTGAAATGCAAACTGAATTCCCACACCGATCAGGTTGGTGTAGTCGTTGAGTACGGCGCTGGTTTCTGATTTTGCGATGCTTGAGTACATGGTCGATTACCCCTTGCTTGAATGGTTTTCGGGTGGCTTTGATAGGGTAAATGCACGAACCATGCCAACACCCGTAGACTGCGGCCCCAATCACGTCTGGTCAGAAAATGATCTGGTTCAATCTCAGGCCCGGCCATCGACCGTGGCTGCGCCTGGACTGATTTCCGTCAAGCGGCCTGCCGCAATCGGTCAAGCCTGGGCAAAAGCGCGAAAATCTGCCAGCGCATCGGCCAGGCCCGCTTCATACAGGCGCTGGCCGTGGGCGCGACTGGCCAGGCCGGGCTCAGAGCCGATTCGCCCGTCAGGAAAGTGCGAGCGGTAGTCGCTGGCGTCGCGAATCGGGCCGTTCGGTGCCCGCAGCGGTTGCAGCGGCTGGTCTCGGACGGCATCCGGATAGGCATGCCAGGTCAGCGAAATCTCCGATGGCGTGGCGTGTGAGCCCTCCGCATCGCCGAACAGTTCACGACTCAAGGCCACCACGCGCGAGCCGGTAAACCAGTTGGCAAGCTTGAGCTTCAGGCCGCTGGTCCTGGCGGCCAGGCTGTAATCGGCCCAGATCTCGGCAAATGCTGCCTGCACCGTGGCGATATTGCCGCCGTGACCATTGAGGAAATAAAAGTGGGTGAAGCCCTGGCTGGCCAGCGAGCCGACGACGTCCCGAATGACCGCAATCAAGGTGGTGGGCCGCAAGCTGATCGAACCCGGAAAGGCCAGGTGATGCTGCGCCATGCCGATAGACAGCGTGGGCGCGACCAGAATGCCGGCATCCGCCATTCCGGCGGCAATGGTCTCCGGGCAAATGGCGTCGGTGCCAATCAGGCCGGTCGGGCCATGCTGCTCGGTCGAACCAATCGGAATGACCACGGCCTGGCTTTGGTGAAGGTATTCCTTGACCTCGGGCCAGGTGGCACGTTGCAGCAGCATGGCAATCTCCAGGGCTTGTGATCAACTCGGACGAAGGGTACAGGAATGTGACTGTAACCTGGGCCGACTTAGCGGTCAGTGCGGGATGCGCTCGAACAGATCAATCCATAGCTCGCGCCAGGTCGGCCAGCGATGACCGCCGTCGATCACCAGTACGCGCTCATCCGGCAACAGCTCGGCCAATAGCCGATTGCCGCGATCCATACGGTCAAAACGGCCCCAGCCCAGCCAGATTTCGGTATCGACACCCTCGCGCAGACAGGTCCACAGCGCGCGTTCAAAATCACGCCCGGCCGCGCCGGATTCCCAGCGCAGCGGCCCGCCAGCTTGCTCGATGTCGGCAAGTATGGGCCTGCCACCCAGGTGCGGCGCCAGGGCAATGACTCCAGTGATATGCGCGCTGTCGCCGGCACAAAGGTAAAGCAGGCTTCCAAAGCCGCCCAGCGATGGACCCGACAACCACAGCTTGCGATAGCCCTGCGCACGGGCCGGCAGGATGATGTCGTTTTCAAGCCTGTCAACAAAACTGCGCTCGCGGTAGTAACCCATGTGGGCGTCGACCACGACCACGTCCCAGTCGGGTCGATGCTCCCGGACCAGGTCCACGACCCCTTCACGCTCGAATCCATCGCCGCGGTCGCGCGCGCCGGGCAACAGGACCAGCAAGGTGTCTGATCGAGTGTCAGCATGGGCCGGAAACCACGTAGCCGGGAGCTCGTCCTGGGTCGGCCGGTTGGCCGCGCAGCCAAGCATCAAGACAATAACAAGCAGGACCAGCCCCGCGCGTATGCAGCGGGGCAAACCTGCTGAGATACTGCAAATGGCCATCTTCAATCAGCGCAGTCCGCGGCCTTCAACGATACGGCCATCTTCGAACACGATGGTGCGCTGGGCGAAACGATTTTCCTGGTAAACCCAGGTATCGCTGTCCATCGGATAAGCGGTGTGAACCGTCGGCGGATAGCCGCGCGCCATCAAGGCCTGCTCCTTGGTCATGCCCATGCGCAAATCACCGGCACGGATCGCGCGCTGAACATCGTCTGGGAATTGCTCGATCGGCGTAGGCCGGTCGGCCAGCATGCGTGAGGCCAGCTCATCGATGCTAATGTCGGTGTGACGCGGAACGTTCTGGATCGTGACCTGGTGGCCATTGTCCAACCGTTCCAGCACCAGGCGGCCGTGACGACGATCGGTCTTGCTGACCAGGCGCACCTCGGTATTGATGGGCCACACGGCACCACGGCTGAAATTCGTCGCCTGGTGAACATCTTTCTCATGATGAAAGGTCATGCGGGTGAAGTAGGTTCCACCCTCCTGTGGCGAAACGGTGGGCGGCATGACCGAATCGGCCTGGGCCGGATTGATCATCAGCCCGACCAGGGCTGTCAGTAAAACGACCAGCACGACTTTTCCTGTCTTCATCTTCATGGCTCCTCCTTGCAAAAGGTCAAAATAGCAAAAGGTCAAAATAGGCAACTAAACGACGAGTCTCCTGATCTCATTACGCAACGGCTAAGCAAAACCCGTCAAGCCCCCAGTTGACCAGACCCGGCGCGCGCTTGCAAGCGGCGGTAGGGCGACCGCTTAGGTAGACTGTAGGCGGAGTGGTCAATGAGTCCGGGAATGAGGCGTCTGCAGCTTTTTGAGTTCAATGAGATTTCGTGGCTGCCCGCCCAGCTGCGGGTCCTGATTACCGATTACCTGGTCTGCCTGACCCGGCTGACTCCGGCTTTTTTCCAACGCCTGCCGCTGCTGGCCAGGGCCATGCGCCACGCCTCGCGACAGGACCAGGTCGTCGATTTGTGCTCGGGCTCGGGCGGTGCCTGGCACCAGCTTGCCGACCGCCTGGATCGGATGTTTCCCCACGCCGTCGAGATCGTGCTCACTGACCTCTACCCCGACTGTCATCATCAACATCTGCTCAACGCGCATCCGAAGCTGCGCTTTCACCCCGAAGCCATCGACGCCACCCAGCCCTCGCATCGGCTGGATGGCCTGCAGACGCTGTTCAATGCCTTCCACCAGTTTCCACCCGAGCAGGCCCGCCAGGTGCTCGGCCGGGCCGTTGAAAACCAGCAGCCGATTGCGGTCATGGAACTGTTGCAACGGCGCTGGACCATGTTGCCGCTGGTTCTGCTGACGCCACTGATGGTTCTGATCCTGACGCCATTCATACGCCCCCTGAGCAGTTGGCGGCTGGCAATGACCTATCTGCTGCCGCTGGCACCGCTGCTGATTACCTGGGACACCCTGGTTTCGTGGCTGCGCTGCTACACACCGGAAGAATTGATGACCATGGCCCGCAGCCTGGACGCACCCCATTACCACTGGGAGGCCGGCAGCTACTGGTACCGCTGGACACCAGTGACCTATCTGGTTGGCTACCCGGTGCCCGACCAGCCCGGCCATGAAGCCGGGCTCAAGACTGAAACCACTGTCGCCATCAGCGCAATCGAGCCAGCAGATGCTGACGCCGGGCCAGTCGCGCCCAGACCAGGCCGCTGACGAACCAGCACACATAGGCCGCCTCCTGGAACGTCACGCCGAGCAGGCGCAAGCCGGGATCCAGCCGTGACTCGGCCGGCACCAGGGCGGCATCCAGGCCCAGCTGGCTGGAAAAGATGCGCAGGCGTCCGAGGTGATAGCGACTCGACAGCAGGGCCAGGGATCGTTCCGTGCCAACCAGGTCGCGGGCAAAGCGCAGGTTCTCGAAACTGTCGGTCGAATCCTCTTCCAGCAACACCCGACTTGGATCCAGCCCGGTATGCGCCTGCAGCCAGGCCAGCCCGGCCCGAGCTTCCGACGGCTCACCCCCGCCTAGCAGCACCAAGTTGAGGTCGGGGTTGGCCTCGGCCAGTTCGGCGGCTCGCTTAAGCCGGGCAACGTAGTCCGGCGAGGGTTGGCCCTGTTCAAGCTGGTGTCCGCAGACCAGCACGAACTCCGATGCGGGTATCCGGCTGCGCGCGAGCGCATGGCGCCAGACCCAAAGCCAGGCCAACAGCAGACTCGCGCCGGCACTGAGCACCAGCAACAAAACGCTGACGATGAAGGATTCAAATAACGCTGGATCCTTGATAAGGCGACGAAATGAGCGGTCATTCATGCCAAGTGGGGTCGCACCATTGCAGCAGTTCGGGATCGGCCCCTATACTACCGCCCATGTTGTCATCTCCCCAACGCCTGTCGCTTTCGAGTGACCGACAGGCCAGATTCGGTTCGTCTGGTCCATGAAGCCACTGACCATCACCGCCATGACGCTGACCTGCGCGGCCGGCACCGGCCTGGATGCGGTACGGCGTGCCCTGGCCGAGGGTCGCTCGGGTCTGCGCGCCAACGATTTTCCCCACTGTAGCCTGGACACCTGGATCGGCCGGGTAGACGGCGTCGAAGAAATCGACTTAGCCGGCGACCTCGCCGAGTTCGACTGCCGCAACAACCGGCTCGCCATGCTCGGCTTGCAGCAGGACGACTTTATCGCCCGCGTCGATGCGCTCAAGACCCGCATCCCGGCCGATCGGATTGCCTGCATCATCGGCACCAGCACCGCCGGCATCGGGGTTACCGAAGAGGCCTATCGCGACATGGGCGAAGACGAGGTCTTTCAGCCACGCCATCGCCTGCCCAGGGTGCATACACCGCATACCTCGGCCGCCTTCGCCGCGCGCGTGCTGGGCCTGGATGGACCGGTATTGACCATATCCACCGCCTGCTCGTCCAGTGCCAAGGTCTTTGCCAGCGCCGCGCGCCTGATCGAGGCAGGTCTGGCGGATGCAGCCGTGGTCGGCGGTGTGGACAGTCTGTGCCTGTCGGTGCTCTACGGCTTTCACTCGCTGGACCTGGTTTCCGACCAGCCTTGTCGCCCCTTCGACCGGGCTCGCAAGGGTTTGAGCCTGGGCGAGGCAGCCGGCTTTGCGATTCTCGAAAATGACGCGGCGACCGGCTTCGGCCAGCTGCTTGGCTGGGGTGAAAGCTCCGATGCTCACCACATGGCCTCACCGCACCCGGAAGGCGCGGGCGCCGCGGCGGCCATGCGCGAAGCGTTGCAGCGCTCCGCGCTTGGCAATGCGGCAATCGGCTACATCAACTGCCATGGCACGGCCACGCCGCTCAATGACGAAGTCGAGGCCAGGGCGATCGCCAGCGTCTTCGATCACCCGCCCCCCGCTGCCTCGACCAAGGGCTGGACCGGACATACCCTGGGCGCGGCCGGCATCGCCGAGTCGGTATTCAGCCTGATGGCATTGCGCGATGAATTCCTGCCGGCCGGACTCAACCTGGACGACCCAGAAGAGGAATGGGCAGGGTTCATCCTGCGCCAGTCACGCCAGCAACGCGTCGACGCCGTGCTCAGCAATTCGTTCGGATTCGGCGGCAGCAACTGCAGCCTGATCTTCGGGAGGCTGGCACCATGAGTCTGCGCTTCGACGTGATCGGCGCCGGGATCGCAACCAGCGGCCTGCCCGACTGGCCAGCCCTGCAGGCGGCGCTGGACGGTCGCGGCCTGGCCGAAGACGGCAAGTCACCGCCGTCGGCCCTGCTGTCGCCGCGTGAGCGACGGCGCGCCCCGCGCGCGGCCAAGCTCAGCTTTGCCGCTGCCGAGCAGGCCTGCGCCATGGCCGGCTTGAAGCCAGCCGAGCCGGTCGCGGTCTTCAGCTCTGGCATGGGTGACCTCGATATCACCGATTACATGTGCAGAACGCTGAAAGAGCATCCCGAGCTGCTTTCCCCGACCCGGTTTCACAACTCGGTCCACAATGCCGCCTCCGGCTACTGGTCGATCGGGGCCGGGGCAACCGGCGATGTCACTGCCATTTCCGGCTGGCGCGACAGTGCCACGGCCGGCCTGCTCGAAGCGCTGGCCCGGTTGAACGATGCCGACCATCCGGTCCTGCTGGTGGTCTATGACGATCTGGCCCAGGGCCCGATGCGCTCGCTTTGGCCCACCGAACATGCGTTCAGCGGTGCCCTGGTATTGACTCGCGCCGGCCACTCAAAGCCGCTCGCCCGGCTGACAGCCGACACCAGCAACGCGCCTGAACAGCACGATGCCCTGCCGGACGAGCTGACCGCCCGCATCGCCGACAACCCGGCGGCTCGCCTGTTGCCCTTGCTGGCCTTGATCGCCGGCAAGGGCGCACAGGTGACCCTGGCCAGCGAACAGGGTCCGGGGCTGCGCATCAGCCGTGCCGAGACATGACCACCTGCGCCGTCATCCCGGCCCGCAACGAGGCCCGCACAATCGGCGACGTGGTTCGGGGTGCGCTGGCTTCGGTCGACCGAGTGATCGTCGTCGATGATGGTTCGACCGATGGCACAGCGGCTGCGCTGGAAGGTCTACCGGTCCAGCTTGTTCGCCACGAGCAGGCCGGAGGCAAGGCGGCCGCCCTGGCCCGCGGTTTTGCCCAAGCAATCAGCGCCCAGGCCGAGTGGGTTGTTTCGCTCGACGGCGACGGCCAGCATGATCCGGCCGACATTCCCCGCCTGCTCGAAGCAGCGCACGCTCATCCCGCTCACCTGGTGCTGGGCGCACGGCTGCGCCAGCGCCATCGCCAGCCCGGCATTCGCAAGTTCGCCAACCGCTTTGCCGACTTCTTTGTTTCCTGGGCCAGCGGCCAGCGCGTCCCCGACAGCCAGACCGGCTTCCGGGTCTACCCGCGTGAGCTGCTTGAGATCGTTCACCCGTCGACCGCCCGTCGCCACGGTTTCGTGTTTGAAACCGCGATGCTCATCGACGGCGCCCGACGCGGCTTTCCCTGCGTCGCCGTGGCCATCGACAGCGTCTACGACGATGACGCCCGCCCCAGCTACTTCAAGCCGGGCAAGGATGTCTGGGAAATCTTCTGGTTCGTGTTCTGGCGAATCGTGTTGTCGGGCCTGTACCTGCCCGGGCTGTGGCGCATGCTGACCCGACCAACCCGGCACCACGGTTCGGCCACGCGTGAAGACCACGTCGACGCCGCCTGAGGCATGTCGTGTTTAACTCACCGAATTCAACCATGATCAGGTCCGACACAATGAAGTCCGATGTCGTCATCCTCGGCGGCGGCCTTGCCGGTCTGACCCTGGCCCTGCAGATTCGTCAGCAGCGTGCCGAGGCCAGTATTACCGTGCTTGAACGCCGTCGACACCCCGTGCCGGTATCGGCGCACAAGGTCGGAGAATCGACCGTGGAAATCGGCGCCCACTACCTGGCCGATGTCATTGGATTGCGCGAGCACCTGGAACAATGCCACCTGCGCAAGTACGGATTGCGCCTGTTTTTCGACGCCGACAAGAGCGAGGACCTGGCCGGGGCCGGCGAACTGGGTGGCAGCGGCCTGCTCAGCCAGCGCAGCTTCCAGATTGACCGCGGCGTGCTTGAGAACCATCTGGCCGAGCGAGTGGCTGACGAAGGCATCAGCCTGATTGGCGGCGCGACCGTGCGCGATGTCGACCTGGCCGATGACGACGGCAACCACCGGGTGGTCTACCGGGGTGATGATGGCGAGCACCACATCCAGGCGCGCTGGGTGGTCGATGCAATGAGCCGGGGCAGCGTTCTCAAGCGTCGGCTGAACCTGGCAGAAGACAACGGGCACCAGTGTTCCTCGGTATGGTTCCGTCTCTCCAGCCGCATCGACATCAGCGATTGGAGCGGTGACGAAGCGTGGCATGAACGCTGCCGGGACGTGCCACGCTGGCTGTCCACCAACCACCTGATGGGGCCTGGTTACTGGGTCTGGCTGATCCCGCTGGCTTCTGGCTCGACCAGCGTCGGCGTGGTGTTCGACAACCGGCTGCACGATTTCGATCACCTCAAGACCTATGAAGGCACCCTGTCCTGGCTGGCTGAACACCAGCCGCTGTGCCGTCGGGCCATCGATCAGGCCGGGGGAGAGCTGCAGGATTTTCTCTACCTGCGCAACTACTCGCACGGCTGTCGCCAGGTTTTTTCCGGCAAGCGCTGGGCCCTGACCGGCGAAGCCGGAGTGTTTCTTGACCCCTTCTACTCGCCGGGCAGCGACTTTATTGGCATCAGCAACACCTACATCAGCGACCTTATCCAGCGCGACCTGGCCGGAGAATCGATTGCCCGCCGGGCGCGCGTCTACCAGCACCACTTTTTCTCGTTCTACGAATCCTCACTGCTGCTTTACCGCGACCAATACCCCCTGTTCGGGCACGCCCGGGCGATGAGCTCGAAAACGATCTGGGACTATGTGTATTACTGGGGTGTGCTGGCGCTGCTGTTTTTCTCCAACCGCCTCACCGACACCGATTTCATCCATCGCCACGTGGTCATGCTCGACCAGCTGCGCCGGCTCAACGGGGAAATGCAGACCCTGTTCCGGCGCTGGGCGGAGGTCGAACCGGCTATTGATCCGCGCGGATTGTTCATCAACCAGACCAGGATGCCGTTGCTGGTCAGGCTGAACGAGGAACTGGGCCAGGTCGCCGATCATGACCTCGACCAGCTCGATGCGCGTCTGATTGCCAACGGCGAAATGCTGCGCCTGGTTGCCGGAGAGCTTTGTCTCATGGCCCCGGAAGCGGTGCGCGCCTGTGTTTCCCTGCATGCCATGCCGCAGCCGGGAACATCCGCCCTGCTGGCCGGTCTGCCCGCTCGTTTCGTCGAGCCGGTCGCTAACCTACCCCCGGAACGGCTTGCCCAGGCCGGTTAGCTCAGCCGACGCAGACCGCCTCAATCTCGACCAACAGATCGGAGCGGCAGATGTCCCCTTCCAGCCCGGCCACCGGCAGGCCCGGCCAGGCACGAGCCAGGTGATCGCGGACCAGGGGCCAGTCAGATTGGTGTCGTACGTAGGCTCGCAGCAGCGATCCTGGACCAAAATCACCCAGCTGCGGTCGCGCCAGGCGTGCGGCACTCTCATTGAGCAAGCTGCGCAGGTTGCGCTCGATTTCTTCCAGCTGGGCAGTTAGATCGCCCTCGTGCACCGTCTTGTGGCCAACCACGCTGGCGGTGCCGGAAATCATCAACAGCATGTCACCATCAGGCAAAGGCAAGGCCGTGGCCCGGGCGAACGAGGGGCTGCGCGGACCGTAGATGCGCGGGTAGCAGTAGGCACTGATCTGGCGCGGATTTTCAATGTTGATGCCAGGCCGGCTGCCGGCCAGGACGAACAGGCGGAGTACGGGATCCCGGCCACCGATCGCGGTTCCAGCGCAAAGCTCGGGGACATGGATGCCGGCCTGCTCAAGCGCCTGCGCCCGTCCCAGGCAGAAGCGTCGGTAGCGTTCCTGGTCGCCATCACCGGCATTGATATCCGGCATGAAGTTCCAGGCTCGCAGCAGACACGGACGCTCCAGCCGTCGCGCCAGCGTCAGCAAACGCGAATAACCTGCCTCGGCCAGGAGGCTGGGATCGGTTGATCCATCGTCCGGCGTCTGCCAGGCCAGGAACACCAGGTCGCCGGCTCGACGCCAACTGACGTCATCATCGATGCCGGAGCTGACCGCCTGGTCAACCTGCCAGAACTCGGTCTCAAGCTTGCCGCCAAGAAAAGGCAGGCCCACGACAAAACCCTGATCGGTGGTTGGATTGAAAGCGAACGCAGCCAGGGTTTCATTCCGGGCCGCCGGACCCGGTCCGACCTGGAGCCTGGCGCCACCCAGACGGGGACCGTAGCGAGGATCACTGGCCATGAAAACAGTTCACTTGAGCCCGAAGCCGCACCACTGGCCGGCGGAACGACGAGTCAGAGACACTGACGTTCCAGCCAGAAACGGCGGCGTAAGCAGGTTTTGTCCAGACAGATTCGGGCACAGCAACACTCATTGGGGGCGGTGTGAAAATTTTGTTCATATTATAATGTCCAACGTGCTGAAACCGTTGGCGGGGTTACCTTCGTTTCTACGTAACAATCGAAGGAATCCTGTCGCCAGGTTGGCGCCGCAGGAGAAAAGGGAAACCAGGGTCGCCAGAAGGCGGCGAAAGCCTTCATCCACCAGAACATTCCTTGGAGGAACCAGACAATGAGTGCAGAACAAACCCCGAGCGAGCGCAAGCTGGCTGAGCTGATCATCGAGTCTCTCAACCTGGAGGATCTCGAGCCGCACGAAATCGAACCGGAAAAACAGCTCTTTGGCGGTGATTACGGCCTTGACTCCATTGATGCGCTGGAGCTGGCCCTGGCCATTTCCAAGACCTACGGAGTACAGCTGAAAGCCGACGACGAGAAAAACCGGCATGTATTCGCCAACCTGCGCGCACTCAATGACCACATCGAGTCGTTGCGCGCTGATTGATCGTGGTGACCGCGGCCAGCTTCCCGCGCTTGTCTTCCAGCGGCCTGAGACTGGCAGCCTTGCTCGCCTATCCAACGCTGATCTGCCTGGCGCTGATGCTCGAGCGGCCCGAGCTTCGCTCGCTGGGTCTGCCGGTGCTGGCCATAGCCCTGGTCGGCCCCTGGCCACGACAGCGGCCTGGCCAGGTCATCCTGGTCAGCAGCCTGGCGCTGATGCTGCTGGTGGTGAATTTTCCGACGATCGCGCTGTGGCCACCGGGGCTGATCTGCCTGGCCGTGGCCGCCTATTTCGGCTCGACCCTGCGACCGGGCCAGCGTCCGTTGATTGAACGCATAGCAACCCTGGTCCACGAGCAGCAGCAGCGTGAGGTGGACCCTGACTCGCTGCCATGGATGCGCCGCTGGACGCTGGGCTGGACCCTGCTGCTGACCTTGATCGGCAGTGTCGCCACGCTGCTGGCTGCCCTTGACCAGGCCGGCTGGTGGCTGCTCTGGATTACCATTGCCGCGCCGCTGATCTTCGTTGCCACGCTGATCAGCGAATACTACCTGCGGCGCCGTCGTTTCCCTGACCACGAGCACTGGCCGCTGGGTCGCTTCCTGGCCCTGCTGGCCAGCATTCGCCCCGAGCAGGTGACGCGATGAGCTATTTGCCCCTGATGACGCGCAGGCTTGACGACACGGTTGCAAGACACCAGGGCCAGCCGATCACGGCCGCGCGCTTCATCGCCCAGGCCCAGGCCCTGGCCGGTTCGCTGCCCGGCGATGGCGCGGTAGTCAACCTGTGCCTGGACCGTTATGGCTTTGGCCTGGCCCTGGCTGCGGCCCTGCTGGCCCGGCGAACGACCCTGCTGCCGGCCAACCGTCTGCCCGCCACGATTGATGATTTGCTTCGCGAGCATCCCGACAGCGTGGTCATCAGCGACCAGGTCATTGATGGCCTGAGTCACTGCCAGATCGACATCAAGGGTGCCGTCGAGGTATCCGATGACGCTGACTGCATGCCGCAGATTCCGGCCGACTTGCTGGCCGCCATCGTGTTCACATCCGGCAGCACCGGCGCCGCTTCGCGCGTGCTCAAATCCTGGCGTACCCTGCATGACAGCAGCCTCATCAACGCCGCCGAATACGGCCCCGGGCCGGAGCTCACCTACCTCGTCGCCACCGTGCCACCGCAGCACATGTGGGGCCTGGAGACCACGGTTCTGATGCCCTGGTTCGCAGCGGTAGTCATTGTTAGCGGCCAACCCTTCTTTGCCACTGATGTCCTTGCCCTGATCGAGCAGTTGCCGCGCCCCCGGGCCCTGGTCAGCACCCCGGTTCACCTGCGCAACCTGGTTGAAAGCCCGCAGGCACTGGTGCCGATCGACCGCATCTATTCAGCAACCGCGCCCTTGAGCCAGACCCTGGCACAGCGGCTGGAAAGCGACTGTCCCGGCCGGGTCACGGAAGTCTACGGCTGCTCCGAGGCGGGCTGCCTGGCCTGGCGCGAGCCTGTGCGCGAACAGGAATGGCAGCTTTTCCGGGGCTTCACGCTGACCCGCATCGGGCCGCGTTTCCGGATCGAGGCCGACCACCTGCCCGAGCCGGTCACCTTGCTTGATCGACTCAAGCTTGATCAGGACGGCCGCTTCCGACTGGTCGGGCGCGACAGCGACCTGGTCAATATTGCCGGCAAACGCGCCTCGCTGGCCGATCTGACCCAGACCCTGCTCGACATCGACGGCGTCGTTGACGGCATCATCTTCCAGCCCCCGGAATCGAACGACGGCCGGGTCGCCCGGCTGGCCGCGCTGGTCGTGGCGCCCGGGCTCAGCACCGGCGAACTGCGCCGCGCCCTGGCCCGACGCGTTGATCCGGCGTTCATGCCGCGGCCGCTGCGCCTGGTCGAGGCCCTGCCGCGTGCCGACAGCGGCAAGCTGCCGCGCCAGAGTCTCGAACGCTTTTATGAGCGGGTCTGCGAGACGACCGGATGAACCAGGCCAGGATCGACATGAGCGTGCCGGCTTCGCATCCGGCCCTGCCCGGTCATTTTCCGGGTCAACCCATCGTCCCCGGCGTGGTGCTGCTGGCCCTGGTTCATGAACAGGCCTGCGAGCGGCTGGGTTTCGCCGCCGGGCCAACGCGCTGGAGCCGGATCAAGTTCCTGCGCCCGATCCTGCCCGACCAGCCGTTTCAGCTGATCGTCGACGGACAGCAAGACCGCTTCAGTTTCCAGATCTTCACCAGCGCCGGCGATCCGGTCGCCCGCGGCCAGTGTCGTCATGCCGAGCTGGCGTGACCGTCCCGAGGGCGGCAATCGCTTCTGGCTGGCACTGATCCGCTGGGTCATTCTTCATGTTGGCCGGGGCTTCGCCCAGTTCTTCATGGTCCCCACGGCGCTCTACTTCATGCTGGTGCGCGGCGTTGAGCGGCGCGCATCGTTGGCCTGGCTCGATCGGGTGGGTGCCCCGCGGCGCGGCTACCTGGGGGTTCTGACCCACATCTACACGTTCGCCATCACCATCGTCGATCGGGTTTTGCTGCTGTCCGGTCGCGAGAATGAGCTGACCATCATCGCCGAAGGCGAGCCCGAACTGCGCGCCACCTTGATGGCCGGCCAGGGCTGCGTGCTGCTCGGCTCGCACCTGGGCAGCTTCGAGGCCGTGCGCGCCTTTCGCGAGCAGGCACCGCCCCAGTGCCGTCACCTCAAGGTGGTCATGGACCGCAACCAGAATTCACTGATGACGCGCATGCTCGAGGAAATCAACCCCGACATCCGCAATACCGTGATCGACGCTCGCCAGTCGGGCCCGCAGATCGTGCTCGAAGCGGCCGAAGCCTGCGCCGCCGGCGGCATGGTTGCGATGCTGGCCGATCGCACCTTTCGCGACGAGGCCAGCATCAAGGTGCCCTTCATGGGTGGCACCGCGCGCCTTCCGGTCGCCCCGCTGGCCGTTGCCGCCGCGCTGGATGCCCCGGTATTCCTCGTCTTCGGCCTGTACGAGGGGAAGCGCCGCTACCGCCTGGTCTTCGAGCGCCTGCCGCAGCCGGGCCAGATGCCAACCAATCGCGGCGAAAAGCGTGCCCGACTGAACCAATGGGTGGCAGTGTATGCCCAACGTCTCGAACACTATGCGCGACGCTACCCCTACAACTGGTTCAATTTTTATGATTTCTGGAATACTTGAAGCCATGCTGCTGGTCACGGCGCTAAGCGCCGCACCCGTCGCCGCCGCGCCGGAAACGGCGTCGGACCACAGCCTCACCACCCTGGTCCAGGGTCTGGCCACCGCCGACAACGAGGCCATGGCGTTCGAGGAAACTCGACCCAGCCGCCTGCTGGCCGAACCGCTGACCGTCAGCGGCATCCTCTACCGCGACGACCAACGCCTGGTTCGCGAAACTACCAGTCCTCGCAGCGAAACCCAGATCCTCAGCGAAGACCACTTCGAGGTGCGCCGGCCCGGCGGCTTCCGGCAGCGGTTCAGCCTGGGAAGAGCACCCGAACTGGCAGCATTGCGCCAGGCCCTGCTGGCCATGCTGGATGGTGACGTTGATCGCCTCGACAGTCACTTTTCCCACGATCTGAACTGGGATGATGAAGTCTGGACGCTGACGCTAAGACCGGTCGATACGGCCATGGCCGAACGCATTGACCAGCTGACGCTGTCGGGCCATGCGCAGCAGCTGGAATCGATGACCCTGATTCTGGCCGACGGAGATCGCATCCACACCCGCTTTCTCGGCCAGCCGTGAAGTCAAGTTTCAAGGTTCTTGTCTGCCTGGCCATACTCGCTGGCCTCGGCGTCTTTGCTGTCAGCCAGCTGGAGCTGGACTATCGCCTCGACGCCTTTTTGCCAGCACCGGCCGATCCCGAACAGTCCCTGGTCGTCGACCAGATCAGCGCCGGCCCCGGCGGGCGGATCGTGCTCGCCGCCCTGGCCGGCGGCAGCCTCGAGCAACGCATTGCCTTCAGCCGTGAACTGGCGGCAAGCTGGCGCCGACTGGACGATGTGGTCAGGGTCGACAACGGCGAGCTTCAGCTCGACCCGACGACCGAGCGGCGTCTCATGCAAGCCCGCTTCCTGCTCCTGCCCGACATCGAGCAGCGCCTCGGTGAAGCCGCGCTGGCCGACGCATTGGCCGACCGCGTCGCCGACCTGGCCCTGGGCGGGCGCCAGGCCGAGGAACTGATCCGGCGCGATCCGCTCGGCATGGTGCCCGAACTGGCCACGATCCTGTCACCGATCGAAGGTGCCGAACAACATGACGGGGTCTGGCTGGACAGCGACGGCGAGCGTGCCCTGCTGACCGTGATCAGCGCCTGGCCGCCGTTTGCCATTGCCGAGCAAACCCGCCTGGTCGAACAACTCAAGGCAAGCTTTGTCGATCTGCCAGCCAGCGAGACCTTCACCCTGACCCTGGGCGGGGCACCGGCTATTGCCGTCGATAGCGCCGATCGTTCGCGGGCTGATGCCATCACCCTGTCACTGATCGGCTCGGGTTTCCTGCTGTTGGTGCTCAGCATTGCCTGGCGCTCGCCGGCCCTGGTGCTGGCCGGCACCCTGCCCCTTGCCGCCGGGGTGGTCGCCGGTCTGCTGGTAACCGCCCTGGCCTTCGACCAGGTCCACGGGCTGACCCTGGCGTTCGGCTTTACCCTGCTCGGTGTGGCCCTGGACTACCCCATCCACTTATTCGGCCACGCCCGCGACCGCCGGCTGGACGTGGCCGCACGCGCTATCTCGCGACCGCTGCTTCTGGGCGCGGCCAGCACCCTGATTGCCTACCTGGCGATATGGGCTTCGACTTCGCCCGGCCTGGCCCAGCTGGGCGCCTTCTCGGCAGCTGGCCTCGCCACCGCCGCCCTGGTCACCCTGGCCCTGCCTGCCCTGGGGATCCAGCCTGCCGCGCGCGGCCCCGGCATGGTGCGGGCCTGGCCCTACCTGCCCTGGTTGCCCCTTATGCTGGCCGCTGCTGCCCTGATCGCCCTGGTCATCCAGGGTGAACAGCGCTGGTCATCCGATCTGACCCGCTTGAGCCCCGTCGACAGCCAGGCACTGGCCGATGATCTCGACTTGCGCATGGCGATGCAAACTGGCGATGTGCGTCACATGATGGTCATTCGCCAGCACTCGCTGGAGGCTACGTTGGAAGCCACCGAAGCGCTGGTCGAACGCCTGCCTGAGGCCGAGCAGCGCGGCTGGCTGGCCGGTTGGCAGAGCCCAACCGCGCTTGTTCCCAGCCCTGCCCGGCAGGCCGATCGCCGCGCCGCGTGGCCGGATCGGCGCGAGTTGGCCGAGCGCCTCGCCACCGCCGACGCGCGCTTTCAGCCCGAAGCCTTCGACCCCTTCCTGGACGACCTGGCGCAGCTGGACCAGCTCGGCGAACTCGGCCCGGACAGCTGGAGCGACACCGCGCTGGATCTGCGCGTTGCCAGCCTGCTGTCTCGTGATGGCGACGGCTGGCGCGCGCTTGTCCTGCCGGTCGGACTGGCCGACGCCGATGCCCTTGGCAGCTGGCTGTCTGCGATCGAGGCACCGGCCGCACTGGTTGACCTGCGCGCAACCTCCGAGGCCATGGTCACCGCCTACCGCCGCGATGCCGGTTTCAGCCTGGCGATTGCCATGGCCCTGATTGCCGTTTTGCTGCTGCTGAGACTCGGTTCGCTGAAACTCGCTGCCGGCGTGCTGTTGCCGCCGCTGGCCGCCATGTTGTGCACGGCCGCAATCATGGCCCGCCTCGATGGCGGCCTGACCATCGTTCACCTGATTGGCCTGCTGCTGGCCGGCGGCATTGGCCTGGATTTCGCCATTTTCGCACGCACCCTGTCCGGCGATCGCCGCCTGCGCGCACGCACCAACCGCGCCATCGGTCTGTGCTGCCTGTCTTCCGGCGGGGTTTTCCTGATCCTTGGCCAGTCCGATATCGGTCTGCTGCGCATGCTTGGGCTGACCGTTGCCCTGGGCATTCTGCTATCTTGGATCTTCGCGAAAATCAGCCAACCTCCATGGCGGCACCTGTGACATCCAACCCGATCAACATCGCCGATCTTGTGCCCCACGCCGGGAGCATGGTTCTGCTCCACGAAGTGCTCGCCTACGACAGCGAAACGATCCACTGCCGCGCCGACTGCGATCCGGCCGCGAATCATCCGCTGGCCCGCAACGATCTCCTGCCTGCCACCGCCCTGGCCGAGTACGGGGCCCAGGCCATGGCCGTACACGGCGGCTTGCTGGACCAACCTGGTCAAACCCCGCGGCCGGGACGCCTGGTTGCCCTGGGCCAGCTGGAACTGGCCGTTGACAGCCTCGACCAGGCCACCTCGCTCTCGATCAAGGCGACCCGTCTCGGCGGCGATGATGCCGGCCAGCTGTATGCCTTCGAAGTGCACGGCGACAATCGCTGCCTGGCCCGGGGCCGGGCCACGGTGATGTTCGCCAACAGCGGAGAAATCTCCTGATGGCCAGGCGTCGACGCAGCGCCGGGCCGCCTGAACCGTGCCGGGCCCTGGTCACCGGTGGCTCCGGCGGCATTGGCGCCGCGATCTGCCGCCAGCTCGCTACTGCCGGCATGAGCGTTATCGTTCATGCCGGTTCGCGCCTGGACCGGGCCGAAGCCGTGGTCGATGAGATTCGCAGCAACAGCGGTCAGGCCACGGCTATTCAATTCGATCTTGCCGATGGCGCAGCATGCGCTGCGGCCATGTCCGAGTTGACCGAACCAGCGCCGCTGTCTGTCATCGTCCACAACGCCGGCCTGCACGATGACGCGCCGCTGGCCGGCATGGCCGCCGAGCAGTGGCAGCGCGTCATCGAGGTCAATCTCAACGCCTTTTTCCGGGTCGTGCAGCCGGCCCTACTCGGCATGGCCCGACAACGCTGGGGCCGGGTGATCGCGGTATCCAGCGTGGCGGCCCGCCTCGGCAATCGCGGCCAGACCAACTATGCCGCGGCCAAAGCCGGCCTGCACGGCGCGGTGATTTCGCTGGTGCGGGAAATGGCCGCGCGCGGCGTCACAGCCAACACCGTGGCTCCCGGCCTGATCGACACCGGCATGCTCGAACAGGAGCACAGCGAGCAAGCCCTGGCACTGGTGCCGGCCGGCCGTCTCGGCCAGGCCTCGGAAGTGGCCGCGCTGGTGGGCTTTCTCTGCACCGAAGCGGCAGCGTACATCAACGGCCAGATGATCGGCATCGACGGTGGTATGGCGCCTGGATAGCGGACGGGTTCGTGACTTCCGTCACTTGGCAGCTTTGCATGGACTGGTGATAATCTTTGCCTCAACCACCTGAACGGGACATCAGGACAAGGCTATGGGAGAACGTTTTCAACCGACCACGCAGCGCCTGCTGCATCTCGATGTACTGCGGGGCTTCGCCTTGTTCGGCATCTTGCTGGTCAACTTCGAGTGGTTTGTGCGACCGCTGCAAGGGATCGTCCTCGGTGCCCAGCCCGACCTGGCCGGGGCCAGCCTGGTCGTGGACTGGCTGATCAAGGCGTTGGCCGAAGGCAAGTTCTACGCCTTGTTTTCGATGCTGTTCGGTGCCGGCTTCGCCCTCATGGCCGAGCGGGCCAGCAAGAAAGACAAACCATTCTGGGGCGTTTACCTGCGCCGCCTGGTGTTGTTGTTGCTGTTCGGCCTGGCCCATATGTTGCTGGTCTGGGCCGGCGACATCCTGGCTGTCTATTCGCTGTGCGCCTTCGTCATGGTGCTTTTGTTTCGCAATACGCCGGCCAGGCGCTTGTGGAAGTGGGCGCTGGCCTTTTTCATCCTGCCGGTAATGCTGATGTGGCTTGGCTCGCTGGCCATTTCGGCCACCCAGTTCGACCCCGAGATCCATGGCTCTATCATCGCCGACATGGAGGCCGACACCGATCGGCTTCGTGAAACCGTGGCCCAGGCCCAGCGCATTCACGACGAAGGCAGCTGGCGTGACAATGTCGGCCAACGCCTCAACGATGCCGCCTTCATCTTCGGCAACTTCATCTTCTGGGTGCCGCCCATCCTGGGCTTTTTTCTGCTCGGGCGCTGGCTGGTGGCCAGCGAATACCTGACCCGACCGAAAGAGCACCAGCTATTCTTTCGGCGCTGGCGTTCGCGCGGCCTGCTGCTGGGCCTGCCTCTGTCAGTCGCCGGCACGGCGATGATGTACCAGGCCGTGCAGACCCTGCCAACGCTGGAACTGGCACTGGGCATGACGCTTTTCCTTGCCGGGTCCGTGCTGCTGGCGCTGGCCTACCTGTCCATGATCACGCTGGCCGCCAGGCACCTGCGCTTTCTGGCCCCGGCCGGACAAATGGCGCTGACCAACTATCTCACCCAGTCGCTGTTCTGGACCTGGACCATGTACGGCCACGGACTGGGGCTGGGGGTCGTGCTACCGCGCTGGTCCCACCTGCTGCTGGCCCTGGCCTTTTTTGCCATCCAGGTCGCCTTCAGCCACTGGTGGATGGCCAGGTTCCGGTTTGGCCCGGCCGAGTGGTTGTGGCGCAGCCTGACCTACCTGCAAGTGCAGCCCTTCATCCGCGGTCACGCTTGATCGGAAGGCGGCGGATCCTCCGGCTCAGATTCTTCTGGCTCGGTTTCTTCTGGCTCGGCCTCACTGTCAGCCGGCGCCTCGTCGCGCTCCCGTGGCTCACGCTCACTCAGGCTGCGGATGATCAGATCGCGCCCGCGCAAGCGCCGCTGCTGGGGCTCTGACTCGGTCTCGCTGACCGGCTCGGCGTCGCTGTCTGTCTGCTGTTCTGGTACGGCCGCATCCGACGATGCCTCCTGGTCAGCCTCGGGTCGGGGTTCGCGCGGCCGCAGACGCTGCTCCAACTGCCGCCGCAGCGCACCTTCAGCCAGGCTGGCCAGGTCCACGCTCACGACCGGACGGGCAATCGGCCCGGCGATAGCCAGCGGAATGCGGCCGCCGGTGGCTTCGCGCAGGGTTCTCGGCAGGCCACGGGCCAGGGTTTCGTTCAGGGCCAGCTCAAGTCGGTAATCGACCTGGCCGGCGGGCAAGTCCAGGCGCCCGTTGCCGGCCAGGCCCAGGTCGCCGGCCGAAAGACTCAAGTCAGGCAATTCGACCACGCCCGAGCGCGCCTCGATACGGCCGCCGAACTGCTCGAAATCGGTTTGCCCTCCAAAGGCCCGACTGATATTGCCCAGGCTGGATGCACTCGAGACCTCACTGACCAGGGCGCGCAAATCCACCCCCAGCAAAGCGCCCTGCGCCACCTGGAACTGGCCAGTGCCATCCAGGCTGGCCAGAATACGCTCGGCATCAAAACCACTGAAGCTCAAGCTCAGTTCGAAGTCGCCCAGGCCCTGAACAGGTGCGGCCAGGCCACCCAGCGCGGCCAGCTGATCGACCCGAATTCCCTGCATACGGGGCTGCAGATCAATCCGGGGCGGGTCGGCGCGCAGGTCAACCGTTGCCCGGCCCTGGAATTGACCGCCCAGCAGGCGCGCATCCAGCGGTGCCAGCACCAGTTCGCCATCGCGCAGGTTGGCAACCGCGACCACCTCACCCAGGCTCAAGGCATCCGAAAGCACCAGCGTATCCAGGCGCAGGTCAAAGCTCAGCGTCAGGGCGTCCAGGGCGCTGAAGTCAGCTTGGGCGGGCTCGGCCCGGGGTCGCGGTTGGCGCTCGGACGGGGTCATCAACGGCCGCAGATCCAGGCGCGGACCCTGAATGGCCAGCTCCGCCTCGATCGCATGGCCCAACACCACCTGCCCGCGTGCGGATAGCGGCTGTTCATTCAGCGCAAGCCGGGCGGCCGGTAAATCCAAGCGCATTTCCCGCCCCATGACCAACCTGGCCGGCTCTTCGACCAGCAAGGCCAGACGCATCGCGTCCACGGCCAGGGTGGCATCCAGCACCGGCAGAACGACGACTGGATCAGGCCCGCTCAGGTCAATCCGTGCCCCGGCCCTGGCGCTCAAACGGGCACCGGCCTGGGGCAACGCGCCCTCCAGCACCAGGTGGGTCAGCTCGATGAATGACAGGTTGGGGGCCACGTCCAGGCGACCGTCCAGGCGCTCGATTAAAAGGAGTTCGCCCGCCCCATCCGACAACATACCGCCGAGGCGAAACGCGGTCGGCTGGCCGGCCCGAAACGGGTCCAGGCGCAGATCCGCGATGGCAAACGAGGTCGCCTGGCCGCTGGCCAGGTCCAGGGATATCAGCTCGACATTGTCGAAACGCACCTCGCCCAGGCCAAGCCCGCTCAGGTCCGGCTCGGCATCCGGTCGGTCCGGGGCATCGCTGAGTAGCCCGTCAAGGTTGGACCGGCCCGCCGCGTCGCTGACCAGGTGAAACACGGCATCGCTCAAGGTCACCGCACCAATGTCCAGCTCACCCCGAAACAGCGGCCACAACCCCACCGACAAGGTGGCCGTCCCAACCCGCGCCAGCGGCGGTGCCTGGGGAAAATCGTCGGGATTGCCGACCCCGACATCGCTCAACGCGATGGCCAGGCGCGGAAAGACCTTCAGCGACAACGGCCCTTCAAGGCTGACCTCGCGACCCAGTTGATCGGCCGCTCGGCGCGCAATTTCGTCCCGGTAGTCGTCGGGATCGACCAACCACAGCAACAGCAGGGGTACGATCACCATGATCACAGCCAGGGCCGCGACCAACACGATCAGAAGCTTGCGCATGAGCCGATTCTCGTTTGAGGCAGGGCCCTGAAGCTTAGCAGAGCCGGCGCCTGGCCGGCACGGTCAGGAGCATGGCCAAGGCCAGCAAAACCCAGGCCCACCAGGAACCAAGCGGCACGGCATGGGCAGCGCCGCGGGTCAGCAAATCGATGCCGGTAGACAGCCCCCGCCCAGGCAGTTCCACCAAGACGGTATGCGCCCCGGCGACTGGCCCAGCCGTCGCCACGACCGTCACTCGCCCGTCGGCATCGGTGACGCGCTCGATTACGCGCAAACCGTTGTCGAAGCGCGCTCCCGGGCCGCTTTCCGGGGCACTGAATCGCACTTGCTCACCGGAGCGGGGCTGACCCCACTGGTCAACCACGCGTACCACCAGCGCCAAGGGATAGACCTGGTCCGGGTCGACCACCTGGTCGCCGCCGGACAGCACTTCCAGGCGCGCGGCCTCGGGCCCGAAAAAGCGCCGCGCGTAAATCCCGAAACCCGACCCGTCCTGGCCCAGGGTCTCCCAGGTGGCGATGAAACCGCCGTCGGGCAAACCGGCCACGGCAGGAAAATCCTGGTAGGCCTCCACCTCCTGGCTAATGCGAAACTCATCGCCCAGAAAATGACCGTCCGGACTCAGCCGCCGGCCGTAAATGCCCTGATCGCTGAATTCCGACGGGAAGCTCTGCCAGACCAGGACGAAAACACCATTGCCATCCATACTGATTTCCGGCAGGTCCTGGATGCCATCATCAAACTGGTTGACCTGGCGCTCGTCGCCTGAGGGCTGGCAGTCAGCGTCGTACAATCGCACCATGACCCGGCGATACTGCAAGCCGCTCAAGCCCGTGTTGTCATGCCAGGTGATGGCAAACCGACCGTCTTCGGCCATGGCAATCCGCGGCTGAACCTGGCCACCTT
>SLQY01000206.1 GCA_007131235.1 Wenzhouxiangella sp. | reverse complement strand
TGCGGGCTGTCGACGCCATCTACGCCATGCCCTTCATGTTTTTCGTTATCCTGCTGATGGTCATTTTCGGGCGCAATATCTTTCTGATCTTCGTGGCCATCGGCGCGATCAACTGGCTCGATATGGCGCGCATCGTCCGGGGCCAGACCCTGAGCCTGAAGAACAAGGATTTCGTCGAGGCCGCGCGAGCCTGCGGGGCTACCGAAATGCAGATCATCCGCCGTCACATCGTGCCCAACCTGCTTGGCGTCGTGATTGTTTATGTCACCCTGACCATTCCGCAGGTGATCCTGGTCGAAAGCTTCTTGAGCTTCCTCGGCCTGGGGGTCCAGGAACCGCTGACCTCCTGGGGTGCCCTGGTCAACGAGGGCGCGCAGGAACTGGAAACCGCACCCTGGTCGCTATTGTTCCCGGCCGGGTTTCTGGCTGCCACCCTGTTCGCTTTCAATTTCCTCGGCGACGGGCTGCGCGACGCCCTGGATCCCAAGGACAGGCTGTGAGCGCGCAGCGTCAGCGAAGGACAATGCCATGCCCCTTCTAGAAGTCCGCGATCTGACCGTTTCGTTTGATACGCCCGACGGCGTGGTTCACGCTGTCAACGGGATCAGTTTCGATCTTGACCCCGGTGAGACGCTGGGCCTCGTCGGGGAGTCGGGTTCGGGCAAGACGCAGACGGCGCTGGCGGTGATGGGGCTTCTGGCCGAAAACGGCCGTGCCACCGGATCGGTCAAGTTCCGTGGCCAGGAGCTGTTGGGCATGTCGCTGGCCGAGCTGACGCGCGTGCGTGGCTCGAAGGTCTCGATGATCTTCCAGGATCCGGTATCCTCTCTCAACCCTTACATGAGCATTGGCGACCAGCTGGTCGAGGTGCTCACCCACCACCGTAATCTGAAGCGGCGCGAGGCGCGCGAACGCGCCCAAGAGATGCTGCGCCTGGTACGGATCAGCGATCCTGAGCAGCGCATGCGCCAGTACCCGCACGAGCTGTCCGGCGGGATGTGCCAACGCGTGATGATCGCCATGGGGCTGTTATGCCAGCCGGATCTGTTGATTGCCGATGAGCCGACCACGGCGCTCGATGTGACCGTGCAGTCACAGATCAACAGCCTGATGGGCGAGCTGTCGGAAAAGTCCTCGACCGCGATCCTGCTTATCACCCATGATCTGGGCGTGGTCGCCGGTCTTTGCAGCCGGGTGCTGGTGATGTACGCCGGCCAGGAAATGGAACTGGCCGATGTCGACACGCTGTTTGCCCGTCCCCGCCACCCCTATACCGAAGGCTTGTTGCAATCAGTGCCGCGCCTCGACCAGGCTCGCTCCGGAATTCTCAATGCCATTCCCGGCAACCCGCCCAACCTGCTGGACATTCCGGTGGGCTGCCCGTTTTCCGAGCGCTGCCGCTACGCCTGGGAAAAGTGCCTTGAGCGGCCAGACCTGGAAACGGTTGGCGAGGGCCACCAGAAACGCTGCCATCTTGACAATCTGCCCGCTGCAGAAAAGGTGGCAGGCTGATGCGTACCCCGGTGCTCGAGGTGCGCGACCTGGCGGTTCATTTCCGGGTTGAAACCGGTGGCCTGCTGCGCCGCCAGCAGCGCATCATTCGAGCGGTTGACCAGGTCAGCTTCAACGTGCACTCGGCCGAAACACTGGGCATAGTCGGGGAATCAGGCTGCGGCAAGTCAACCCTGGCTCGGGCCATTCTCGGCCTGGTCCGCGCCCAGTCGGGTTCGGTGGTCTGGTTGGGCGAGAACCTGGTCGGCCTGACCGAGGAGCAGATGCGGACCAAGCGCCGCGAGATTCAGCTCATCTTCCAGGATCCGCAGGGCTCGCTTGATCCTCGCATGACGGTGGGGGATATCGTCGCTGAACCGTTGCGGACTTTCTATCCGTCAATGTCGCGTCTGCAGGTGCGCGAGCGAGTCCAGGGCATCATGAAGCTGGTCGGCCTGCTGCCCAATCAGATCAATCGCTACCCCCATGAATTCTCGGGCGGACAGTGTCAGCGCATCGGTATTGCCCGGGCGCTGGTCGTCAATCCACGCCTGGTGGTCTGTGACGAGCCGGTCAGCGCACTGGATGTGTCGATCCAGGCCCAGATCGTCAACCTGCTCAAGGATTTGCAAAAAAAGCTCCAGCTCTCGCTGATCTTCATCGCCCACGACCTGTCTGTTGTGCGTCACGTATCGGATCGGGTCATGGTGATGTATCTGGGACGCATCATGGAGGTGGCCGACCGCGAAAGCATTTATCTCACTCCCCGCCATCCCTACACCCGTGCCCTGATCGAGTCGGTGCCGATTCCGGATCCGGTCAAGGAGCGCGCCCGCGCTCGTCGCTCGCTCGAAGGCGACATTCCCTCGCCGCTGGATCCACCAAGCGGCTGTGTCTTTCACACCCGTTGTCGCTTTGCCACGGACCAGTGTCGAAAGGAGGTGCCGGCCCTGGAGACCCTGGACAGCGGCAACCAGGTCGCCTGCCTACGTCATCGGGAGTTGCTCGCCGAAGACCGCGACGAGCAATGAAGTCATCTTTCTTTTGACCGCCCCCCTTTTTTCGCCATTTCACGGCACCGGCAAGGCCAGCTCTCCCGAAGGCGGAGGGTAGCGAAACTGGAACTCGGCGCCTTCGATGCTTAGCCAGCCGCCATCGACCAGGGTCTGAATCCAGTCCGAGGTCTGCTGCTGGCTGGTGACCGGGTCCAGGCCGCGGATCAGGCCGACCAGCGGTGACAGGTTCTCGATCAGGGCGGCGATACGGCCGCTGCCGGTGATGTCAGGCTGACGCTGCCCGGCTGCAAAGTGGCCCTGGAAACGGGTTTCCGGGCCGAGACCGAATTCGTGCAGGGTAACTGACAGGCCGCTGGCCTGGATCTGCTGCCAGGCCGCGGCAATGGTCAGCGCGGCCAGGCGCTGATCAACGCTGTCGGGTGCAGCGTTTCGCAGTTGCTCCAGCCCGTCGCGCAGCTCGCCGGCGGCGGCCATGTTCAGTGACTCGGCCTCCAGCGTCAGCCGCATGCCCTCCAGGCCATCGAAACTCAGCTGCACCCCGCCACTGCCCAGGCCACTGCTGCGCTGGCGCCAGCTGATCAGGCCGTCAGCGAGCCGGTAATGCAGGCGGTTGCCCAGCGTGTCGTGTAGTTCCAGATCGGAAAGATCAAGGTTGATGCGTGTGGCACCGCGGCGGTTGCGGTTGGCCTCGATGCGAGCCTGGCCAGCCTGGATGGCAGGGTCGGCCAGGACGGTCAGCTGACTGCCTTCAATATCGAGATCGGTTTCACCATCCAGCCGCAGGCGCCCGACCAGGTTGAGCGGTCGGCCGGAATACGGCGTGGCCAGTTCGCCCCGAACTCGAAACCAGCCCTGACCGAAAGGGGGGAAATGCCTGGCGCGTAGCTGAACCCACAGGCTCTCGTCGTCGCTGGCCTGCAGACGCGAAGTGAACCAGCCGGGCACATAATCGTGGCGCAGACTGCGGTCCTCGCTGACCAGCCAGCCGGGGGCGCGATCCTTGAGAAAGAGCCCGACGGCAGCGGGAAGCAGCAGCAGCCAGACGGCAGCGATCACGATCAAACCTATAATCAGCGTCTTCTTCATGAAATGCGAACAACCTTGGAAGCGAAACACCTTACCGGCCTGGCCGCCCGATGGGCCGACCTCGATGGTGATCTGGCAGCCGGCCTGGATGCGCTGGGCCTGGCACTGACCGCCGCTCAGCGTGGCAGCCTGCTGCGCTACCTGGCCTTGCTGGAGCGCTGGAACCAGGCCTATAACCTGACGGCCGTCGATCAACCGGCAGAAATGGTAGCACGCCATCTGCTTGACAGCCTTTGCGTGCAGCGGTTCCTGCACGGCCCCCTGGTCATGGATTCCGGCACCGGCGCCGGCCTGCCCGGCGTGCCGCTGGCAATTGCCCGACCGACACTGACATTCCGTCTGGTCGACAGCAATGGCAAGAAAGTGCGCTTTCTGCGCCAGGTGCGCCGTGAACTGGGCCTGGAAAACATCGAACCGGTGCACGCCAGGCTGGAGGACTTGCCCCTTGATCCGGTGCCTGAAACCATCACGGCCAGGGCGCTGGCGCCATTGGCGCGACTGATCGAGTGGCACCGGGCCTGGCTGGATCGGGGCAGCCGATTGCTGGCGCTCAAGGCCCGGGTTGAGGAAAAGGAGCTGGAAGGGGTGCCGGACGCGTACAATGTCGAGCTGATCGACCTTAAGGTGCCGGGTCTGGACGCACGTCGCTGCCTGGCAATCATTACCGGATTATGAGCGAAAGAAAATGCCGTATCGTGGCCGTTGCCAACCAGAAGGGTGGCGTCGGCAAGACCACGACCTCGCTGAACCTGGCTGCCGGCCTGGCCGAGCTGGAAAAACGCGTGTTGCTTGTCGACATGGACCCGCAAGGCAATGCCACCACGGGTTCGGGGATAGAGCTCGACGAGGGGCAGCCAACCATCTGTGAGGTGTTGCTGGGCGAGGTCGAGGTCTCGACCGTGCGGGTTCGGGTCGAACAGATGAAGTTCGATCTGCTACCGGCCAATGGTGACCTGACGGCCGCCGAGGTAGCGCTGATGGAGGCCGACGACAGGGCGTCGGTGCTGAAGTCCGCGCTGGCCGGCCTGCGCGGCCAGTACCATCACATCCTGATTGATTGTCCGCCGGCGCTCAACGTGCTTACCCTGAATGCACTGACTGCTGCCGACGCGGTGCTGATTCCGATGCAGTGCGAGTACTACGCCCTGGAAGGTCTGAGTGCGCTGGTCAACACCATCGAACAGATTCAGTCCTCGGTCAACCCGGCATTGGAAATCGAAGGGCTGGTCAGGACCATGTACGATGTGCGCAACAATCTTTCCGGCGCCGTCTCGCGCCAGCTCCATGAGCATTTCGGCGAACGTCTCTACGGCACCGTCATTCCGCGCAACGTGCGCGTGGCCGAGGCGCCGAGCTATGGTCAGTCGGTGATTCACTATGATCGCGACTCGCGCGGCGCGGTTGCCTACATGGGTCTGGCCGGTGAATACCTGCGCCGGGCCGGGGAGCGGGTCTGATGGCCAAGAAGACACCCCTGGGTCGCAACCTCAACGCCCTGCTCGGCAAAACCCGTGCCGCCGCGGACAACAATTCCAGCGCAGATGACAGTGGTTCGGCGCTGAAGGACCTGCCCCTGGACGCGATCCAGCCAGGTCGCTACCAGCCGCGATCGGCCATGGATCCCGACAAGCTTGAAGAATTGGCCGAGTCGATTCGAGCCCAGGGCCTGGTTCAGCCCGTGGTGGTCCGACCACTGGCGAAGCCGGGCACCTACGAGTTGATCGCCGGTGAACGACGCTGGCGAGCCACCCGCATGGCCGGCAAGGACACTATTCCGGCCATCATTCGTGACGTGCCTGACGAGGCCACCCTGGCCCTGGCCCTGATCGAAAACATCCAGCGCGAAAATCTGAACCCGCTGGAAGAAGCGGTTGCCCTGAAGCGACTGATCGAGGAGTTCGAGTTGACCCATGGCCAGGCCGCCGAAAGCGTCGGTCGTTCACGGGCGGCCGTTACCAATCTGCTGCGGTTGCTGGACCTGGCGCCGGAAGTGCGCGAGCTGGTCGATCAACGTCGCCTGGATATGGGCCATGCCCGCGCGCTGCTTGCGCTGGATCGTGGCGACCAGGTTCGCGCCGCCCAGCAAGTCATCAATCTCGAGCTGTCGGTTCGTCAGACCGAGGCGCTGGTGCGCAAGATCAAGGAAGGTCGACCGGAAAAGCGACCGGCGCCTCGTCGAAACGCCGATGTCGAGCGACTGGAACAGGAACTCACGGAAACCCTGTGTGCGCCGGTCAGTGTCAAGCATTCGACGTCGGGCAAGGGCCAGGTCACGATTCGCTATACCAGTCTGGACGAACTCGACGGCCTGCTGGAGCGCTTCCGGCGTTGAGCTCGACGGAGGGGCTCATTTGCTTGCCGGCAGCTCGATAGTGCTGGTATAATTCCGCGGATTTGCTGAGCCGTGCATAGCGTCACGGCCAGTTGCGTCCGCGCAGGAGCAGGCGCCCGATCGGAAACAGAGCAGCGCCTGGGCCGTGTACGAACAAGAATTTGCCAAGACTGTCGCCTGGCTACTCAGAATCCAGGCAATTCTGGCTGCCTTGAGCGGCCTGGCCTTTGCAATGATCGGTGGCATGGCCTGGGCCATCGCCGCTTTGATCGGCGGGGCCATCGGTGTGTTCCTGACCGTGCTGACCGCCATACGGATCGGTCTGGCGCTGGGGCAGGACCCGAAGCTCATGGTGCGGTCGTTTTATCGCGCCATGGCACTGAAATTCGTGCTGGCGGTGATCTTGTTCGTCATCGTGGCGCAATGGTTTGCCGGCTATTTTGTGCCGGTGGTGAGCGGATACGCAGCTACTGCGGTAGCTTACTGGCTGGCAATGCGCAAAATGGCGTTCTTGCCGCTGACAACTTCAGAAACAGAATGACGGGACGTCTGGAAAACGACCATGGCTAACGGGAATCAGCAACCAGGTACTGGTGCACTGTCAAGCAGTGAGCCGGGACAGACGGAGATCGCGGGCAGCGCGGAAATGATCGCTCAGGCCAGCGAGTCCGCCGGCTGGTGGGCTGAGACCAAGGCGCGGGCAAGTTTCGTCTGGAACGAACAGGCCGACGCGGGTGCGTTCGTCAACCACCACATTACCAATCTTCGGTTGCCCAAGGGTGCCGATCCAATGGACCCATTCGTCTGGCACGTGGACACCATGGTGGTGTCATGGGTGCTGGGCCTGTTCTTTGTCTTTGTGTTGTTCATGGCCGCTCGCCGCGCGACCGCCGGTGTCCCCGGCAAGCTGCAGAACTTTGTCGAAATGCTGATTGATTTCGTCGACAACTCGGTCAAGGAAAGTTTCCACGGGCCGCGCAATTTCGTTGGACCGCTGGCCCTGACCATCTTCGGCCTGGTGTTGTTGTGGAACCTGATGGATCTGGTCCCCGTTGACTACGTTCCGACCATCATGTACATCCTCGGCGCCGATTACTTCCGTATCGTGCCGTCGGCTGACATCAACGCTCCGTTCGGCATGTCCCTGACGGTGCTGGCGCTGATCATGGTCTACAGCGTCAAGGGCAAGGGCTTTGGTGGCTACGGCAAGGAGTTGTTCACTCATCCCTTCGGCGGTAATCCGCTGCTGTGGATTCCGAACCTGCTGTTGAATCTCGTCGAATTGATCGCCAAGCCGGTTTCGCTGGCCATGCGACTGTTTGGCAACCTCTACGCGGCCGAGCTGATTTTCGTGCTGATTGCCCTGTTGCCCTGGTGGATTCAGTTCATCCCCGGTGGCGCCTGGGCCATTTTCCACATTCTCGTGGTGCCGCTGCAGGCGTTCATTTTCATGACGCTGACGATCGTATACCTGTCGTTGGCTTATGAAGAACACTAAAAACTCAAGTTAACCGTCGCTTTTCGCTCTACATCAAGTCATTTCTTAGGAGAACATCATGGAAGGTATTGAACTGGCCGGTCTGCTGGCCCAGATCCAGGCAAACACCGCAATCGCTGTCGGTCTGATCTTTGCTGCCGCTGCCCTGGGTACCGGCATCGGCTTCGCCCTGCTGGGTGGCAAGTTCCTGGAAGGCGCGGCGCGCCAGCCCGAACTGGCCGGCATGTTGCAGGTCCGCATGTTCATCATCGCCGGTCTGCTCGACGCCCTGTCGATCATTGGTGTGGCTTTCGCCGCGCTGCTGCTGTTCGCCAACCCGCTGCTGGGTGCCGTGCAGGGCGCAATCGGCGGCTAAGCGCCGACCCCGACCTCTCTGACCTCAACAGACGCAAGGCTTCACTATGCTACCGAGTATCTGGACAATAATCGGCCAGGCCGGCACCTTCCTGGTTTTTATCTGGGCGGTCATGAAATTTGTCTGGCCACCCTTGACCCAGGCCATGGAAGAACGTCGGCAGAAGATCGCCGAGGGTCTGGCCCAGTCCGAGGAAGCCGAGCAGGCGCTTGATCGTGCCCGGGCCGAAGCCGAAGATGTGATCCGACAGGCGCGTCAGAAAGCCGGCGAAATCATCGACCAGGCCGGCAAGCGCGGTACGCAGATCGTCGAGCAAGCCAAGGAAGAGGCCATTTCCGAGCGTGACCGCCAGGTGGCCGCAGCCGAAGCCGAGATTCGGCTGGCGACCAACCAGGCCCGTGAAGCCCTGCGCGAGCGCCTGGCTGAGCTGGCCGTGGCCGGTGCCAGCCGTGTCATCGAAAAGGAAATCGATGCCAAGGCGCACCGGGATATGCTCGACAAGCTGGCCGCGGAACTCTAGACCATGCTCAATCGGACCACACTGGCCAGGCCCTATGCCCGTGCCGCCTTCCAGGTGGCGCGGGAGCGTGATCAACTGAGTCACTGGAGTGAAGCGCTTGTCATCGCTGCGGCCATTGCTGCCGACGACGGTGCCCGGCCCCTGTTGAGCAATCCCAGGCTTACCCGTGACCAGGTGCTTGAGCTGTTCACTGATATCGGCGCGGCTCGCTTCGACGATTCCGTGACCAACTTCCTGCGTGTTCTGGCGACCTATGGTCGATTGGAACTGCTGCCGGAAATCAGCACCCAGTTTGAAGGTCTGCGCCGAGAGGCCGAAGCCAGAGTTCATGTTCAAGTGACTTCGGCTCATCCGCTCGGCGAGGACGAAAGTGTTCGTTTGACCGAACGCCTCAAGGCGAGATTCGGGCGCGAGATTGATCTCGACGTCGACGTGGATCCGGCCCTGATTGGTGGTGCCGTCATTCGTGCTGGTGACCAGGTCATTGACGGCAGCGTTCGCGGTCGGCTCGAACGGCTCGGGCGCCAGGTCGCAGGCTAGTGTCGGCATAAGGGCGGCAATGGGCCGCGTACTGAATTTTAGAATTCCCAAGGAATGCAAGCATGCAACAGACCCTCAACCCCACTGAAATTTCCGAGCTGATCCGTCAGCGCGTCGAGCAGTTCGAGGTCTCGTCCGAAGCCCGTACCGAGGGTATGGTGGTCAGCGTGTCGGATGGCATCTGCCGCCTGCACGGCCTGGCTGATGTCATGCAGGGCGAAATGATCGAGTTTCCCGGCGATACCTATGGCCTGGCCCTGAACCTGGAGCGCGACTCGGTCGGTGCCGTGGTCATGGGCGACTACAAGCACATCAAGGAAGGCGACACGGTGCGCTGCACCGGCCGCATTCTCCAGGTGCCGGTTGGTCCGGGCCTGCTGGGCCGCGTCGTTGATGCCCTGGGTAACCCGATTGACGGCAATGGTCCGATCGCCGCCGAATCGTTTGAGCCGATTGAAAAGATCGCGCCTGGCGTCATCACCCGTCAGAGCGTTGACCAGCCGGTCCAGACCGGCCTGAAGGCCATTGACGCCATGGTGCCGATTGGCCGTGGGCAGCGTGAGTTGATCATCGGCGACCGTCAGACCGGCAAGAGCGCGGTGGCGATCGATGCGATCATCAACCAGAAAGGTACCGGTATCAAGTGTATCTACGTGGCTATCGGGCAGAAGACCTCATCGGTGGCCAACGTGGTGCGCAAGCTCGAAGAGCACGGTGCCATGGAACACACCATCGTGGTGGCAGCCAATGCTGCGGAATCGGCCGCGTTGCAGTACATCGCCCCTTATGCCGGCTGCGCGATGGGAGAATACTTCCGCGACCGCGGTGAAGACGCCCTGATCGTCTACGATGATTTGTCCAAGCAGGCCGTTGCCTATCGCCAGGTATCCCTGTTGCTGCGTCGCCCGCCGGGTCGTGAAGCGTTCCCGGGTGATGTGTTCTACTTGCACTCCCGCCTGCTGGAGCGCGCAGCCCGGGTCAACGCCGATTACGTTGAGAAAATGACCGGTGGCAAGGTCACCGGCAAGACCGGATCACTGACCGCGCTGCCGATCATCGAAACCCAGGCAGGCGACGTGTCGGCTTTTGTTCCGACCAACGTGATCTCGATTACCGACGGCCAGATCTTCCTCGAAACCGACTTGTTCAACGCCGGTATTCGTCCGGCCATCAATGCCGGCCTGTCAGTGTCCCGCGTCGGTGGCGCGGCCCAGACCAAGATCATCAAGAAGCTCGGCGGTGGTGTTCGACTGGCCCTGGCCCAGTATCGTGAGCTGGCAGCCTTTTCGCAGTTTGCATCCGACCTGGATGAAGCTACCCGCAAGCAGCTCGAGCGCGGTCAGCGCATCACCGAGCTGATGAAGCAGCCGCAGTATTCGCCGCTGTCGGTGGCCGAGATGGCGGTCAGCCTGTTTGCCGGCAACGAGGGCTTTCTTGACGACTTGCCGCTGAACAAGGTCGTGGATTTCGAGCGCGCACTGCTTGATCACATGGCCAATACCCATCAGCCGCTGCTGGACAAGATCAACGAGAAGGGTGACTGGAACGACGAACTGGCCGGCGAGCTGAGAGCCGCGCTGGAAGACTTCAAGGCCACCGGAAGTTGGTGAATCTTGCACGGGGTGAGAAAACTGAGCCACGGCAAACAATTTAAATAAGGCATCCCATCATGAGTGGATCCAAGGAAATCGTCGGCAAGATCAAGAGCGTTCAGAACACGCGCAAGGTGACGCGTGCGCTGGAAATGGTCTCGGCCAGCAAGATTCGCAAGGCCCAGGACATGATGCTGGCCTCGCGCCCCTATGCCCGCATGATGCGCCAGATCATCGGCCACCTGGCCCACGCCAACCTGGAGTCTCCGCATCCCTTTACCGTCGAGCGTGAGGCAATCAAGCGCGTCGGCTACGTCGTGATCGCGACCGACCGCGGCCTGTGTGGCGGCTTGAACAACAACATGTTCCGCCGCCTGCTCGGTGAGTTCAAGCAGTGGCAGGACCAGGGCGTTGAGGTGACCACGGTGATTGTTGGTCGCAAGGCCGCCCAGTTCTTTCGCCGGCTCAAGGTCAATATCAGCGCCAGCACCCAGGATCTGGGCGAACGGCCACGACTCGAGGACCTGATTGGCTCGATCAAGGTCGTGCTGGACGATTACCGCGAGGAACGCCTGGATCGCTTGTTCATCAGCTACAACAACTTTGTCAACACGATGACCCAGAAGGCGACCATCGATCAGCTGCTGCCGCTGCCGGCATCTGGCGAGGAAAACCTGAAGCAATACTGGGATTACATCTACGAGCCTGGTGCCGATGCGCTGCTTGACGACCTCCTGGTGCGCTATATCGAATCGACGGTCTACCAGGCCACGCTGGAGAACCTGGCCAGCGAGCACGCCGCTCGCATGGTGGCGATGAAGAGTGCCTCGGACAACGCGTCGAACCTGATCGATGATTTGAAGCTGGTGTACAACAAGGCCCGCCAGGCCGCGATTACCCAGGAAATTTCCGAAATCGTCGGCGGCGCAGCGGCGGTCTAGACAGAATTGAAAACCTGGCCTTGTCGATCCGCTCGATCAAGGCCTTCCAAATTGAGGACTAACACATGAGTTCCGGAAATATTGTTCAGATCATCGGTGCGGTTGTCGACGTCGAGTTCCCCGCCGGCCAGGTGCCGAATGTTTATGACGCACTGACCGTGGACGACACCGACATCACGCTTGAGGTCCAGCAGCAGCTGGGAGACGGCATCGTCCGCACCATTGCCCTGGGTTCCACCGACGGGCTGAAGCGGCATCGGCCGGTCAGCAGCACCGGCAAGCCGATCAGCGTGCCGGTGGGCAAGAAGACGCTTGGCCGGGTCATGGACGTGCTCGGTAATCCAATCGATGAGGCGGGTGACATTGGTTCCGAAGAGCTCTGGCCTATTCATCGTCAACCGCCGAGTTTCGAAGACCAGGCTGCCAGTAACGAGCTGCTCGAGACCGGCATCAAGGTCATTGACCTGATCTGCCCGTTCGCCAAGGGCGGCAAGGTCGGCCTGTTCGGCGGTGCCGGCGTGGGCAAGACCGTGAACATGATGGAACTGATCCGCAACATCGCGATCGAGCACTCCGGCTACTCGGTATTTGCCGGCGTTGGTGAGCGGACCCGCGAAGGGAACGATTTCTACCACGAAATGAAGGACTCCAACGTCCTTGACAAGGTGGCCCTGGTCTATGGCCAGATGAACGAGCCGCCGGGCAACCGTCTGCGCGTCGCCCTGACCGGCCTGACCATGGCCGAGTACTTCCGAGACGAAGGTCGTGACGTCCTGATGTTCATCGACAACATCTACCGCTACACCCTGGCCGGCACCGAGGTATCGGCGCTGCTGGGTCGTATGCCGTCAGCGGTGGGTTACCAGCCGACCCTGGCCGAGGAAATGGGTGTGCTGCAGGAACGCATCACCTCGACCCGTACCGGCTCGATCACCTCCATCCAGGCCGTGTACGTGCCTGCCGATGACCTGACCGACCCGTCGCCGGCAACCACTTTTGCTCACCTTGACGCCACCGTCGTACTATCGCGTAACATCGCCGAGCTCGGCATCTACCCGGCCGTTGATCCGCTGGACTCCACCTCGCGCCAGCTCGACCCGCTGGTGGTTGGCCAGGAGCACTACGATGTTGCTCGCAAGGTGCAGGGTACGCTGCAGCGCTACAAGGAGCTCAAGGACATCATCGCCATTCTCGGCATGGACGAGCTCAGCGAAGAAGACAAGCAGACCGTGGCCCGCGCCCGCAAGGTCGAGCGTTTCTTCAGCCAGCCGTTCTTTGTCGCCGAAGTCTTTACCGGCTCACCCGGCGTGTACGTGTCGCTCAAGGACACCATCCGCGGCTTCAAGGGCATTGTCGACGGTGACTATGACCACCTGCCGGAGCAGGCCTTCTACATGGTCGGCACGATCGAGCAGGCCGTAGAAAAAGGCGAGAAAATGCTGGAGAAAGCGGCCTGAACTGGCCGCCCAACCCCGACTAAAAGCGCATAAGAGCAGCCCATGGCATCTACTATCCATTGCGACATCGTCAGTGCCGAGGCCGAAATCTTCTCCGGCGAGGCCTCCATGGTTATCGTGCCGGGTGAAGAAGGCGACCTTGGCATTGCGCCACGCCACGCCCCGTTGCTGACGCGCCTGCGTCCCGGCCAGGTGCGCGTGATACTTCCGGACGGTGAAGAGAAGTTCTACTACATCTCCGGCGGCCTGCTGGAAATCCAGCCGCACGTCGTCAGCGTGCTGTCAGATACCGCGCAGCGTGCTGCTGATCTGGACGAGGCCGCGGCGCTAGCGGCCAAGGAAGAGGCCGAACGCGCCATTGCCGATCGCTCGGCCGGGATGGAAGTTGCCGAGGCCCAGGCCCAGCTTGCCCAGGCCATGGCCCAGCTTGCGGCGCTGGAGCGCTTCCGCAAACAGCTCAAGCGCTAAAACGTCCTGTCTTGAATAGCCCGGCTTCGGCCGGGTTTTTTTTGCCTGCGTGTTTTTCCATCCGTACGGGCACCCTTGGCAACAACAGGTGTCAAAGGTGTCGATGAGAGAAATCTGTTATTCTCGCCGGATAAGGAGGAAAACAACGATGATGAGACGCTTCGGGGTGGTCTTTGTTGTTCTTCTCGTCACCTTGGGGGTGGTGGGCTGTGGTAACGAGGAGTACGCAGACAATACGCGGCTGATGGAGGCTTTCGCCGAAGGCCGCACCGGGATATGGTTGACTGGTCACGGCACCGTGATTCGTGAACTGGGGGCCGATGCGACCCACCAGCGCTTTTTGCTGCGAATCGATGAGGGCCTTTCCCTGGTTGTGCGTCATCGCATGGGCAGTGCTGGCGCCGTGCCGGTGGAACGTGGCGATATCGTCGAGTTCCAGGGCCGCTATGAGTTTCATGGCGGTGGTGGCGAGCTGCAGCTGACCCATGCCGATCCCGCCCAGCCCGGCGGTGGCGGATGGATCCGCCATAACGGTATTCGTTACGACTGACCGTCATGGGGCCGGGTAATCCACCTGGCCATCGGGCGCTGAACTGTCGTGAACGATCGTGAACTATGGCGAGCCAGGGTGCAGCGTCCCGTTTCAGGGCTCATCACCGCTGAATGTGATCGCTTCTGCGCCCGTGACCTCGCCGATCTCCGCGCTTTCGTGGACGAACAGCTCGACCTCTCGCTCGAAAACCAGCGGGCCGCCTACGCGGCTGTCGACGCCGATGATGATCCGCGGAACCGTGTCATTGCTCCGTCCGGGACGTCGCACCTTCAACTCGCCATCAATTTCACTGCCATTGACAAGGCTTACCGACCCGGAAACCGTCTCCAGGCGCGCCGCACGCACTCCGTCCAGGTTGATGTTGCCGTTGGTCGAGCTGACCATGCCGGTGACTTCGCTACCTGAACCCATCTCGATGCTGCCGTTAACCGTGCTGAGATTGCCCTCAATCCGGATCTCGGTGTCTCCGCGAACCCGGCCGTTGACCGTGCCGGCGTTACCCCCGACTTGCACACCATCGCCAATGCTCAGCGAGCCGTTGACCGATTCGATGCCGGATGCAGTCACGCCGCTGCCGACGCGAATAGAGCCGTTGACATTGTTGATCATCCTGACTCTGCTGTTGTCGCCAACATGGATGCTGCCGTTGACGTTGCTGATTCGACCGGTCACCTGACTGTCGCTGCCGACTCGAATCGAGCCATTCACGTTGGTCAGGTCACCGTCGACCGTGCTGCCGTCGGCGATCTCGATGCCCTGGTTGATGGAGGCTCCGCAGGCTGTCAGCAGTGCTGCCAGAACCAGTAGTGCCAGTGACTTTCTCAACATTCTGTTTCCTCCGCTTCAATTCCTGGTGCCCATTGTGGGCCTGTGCAGCCCTTGGCGCCAGTGTGGAAAGTCATGGCGCCGAGACCTCCTGTCCTGGGTCAGCGTCTTGCCTGAGGCCGGCAAAGTCGAACAGGCGTCGGTCACACAGCTGTGAGGGTGCGATATTGCCAAGCGCCCGAAAGGTGTTCAGGGTCCGGCCTGGTTGCTCTCGTTCCCAAGCCGCCAGCATACGCTTGACTTGCTGTCTTTGCAGGTTGGGTTGGCTGCCGCATAAATCACAGGGGATGATCGGGTAGGCGCGCGATTGGGCCAGGCGCGCCAGATCCTTTTCGCGACAGTAGGCAAGCGGGCGAATCACGATATGGCGGCCGTCATCGCTTTTCAGCTTGGGTGGCATGGCCTTGAGGGTGGCACCATGAAAAAGGTTGAGAAAGAATGTTTCAACGATGTCGTCGAGATGGTGGCCCAGTGCGATCTTGGTCATGCCATGGTCGCGGGCGAATTCATACAAGGTGCCTCGACGGAGCCGGGAGCACAGGCTGCAGGTCGTTTTCCCTTCCGGAATCAGGCGCTTGACTACCGCGTAGGTGTCCTTCTCGATGACGTGCCAGGCAACGCCCAGGCTTTCCAGGTAGGTGGGAAGCACCTCGGCCGGAAATCCGGGCTGTTTTTGGTCAAGATTGACGGCAACCAGCTCGAAGTCCACCGGCGCCGAGCGTTTCAGGCTCAGCAACAGGTCGAGCATGGCGTAGGAGTCCTTGCCGCCGGACAGACAGACCATGATCCGGTCACCGGCTTCGATCATGCCGAAATCCATCACCGCCTGGCCAAGCTGTCGGCGCAGGCGCTTGAGCAGCTTGTCGGTGTTATATTTCTGCTTGCGCGGATCCTGATCTGTCGAAGCCACGGGCTTGATTTTCAGGGGCAGGGGGTTCGTGGGCATTTTGCTTCCATCCCGGATGATACAAGGCAAGCATTGTACCGATGTCGAGCGACTGGTCGGAAATACGAGAAAGGCTGCATGACCTGCGCCAGGAGCATCGAGACCTCGATGGTGCCATTGAACAATTGCAGACCAACCCCGCGATCGATCACCTCGCCGTGCGACGCATGAAAAAACGCAAGCTGCGCTTGCGCGACCAGATTGCCTACTGGGAATCGAAGCTGATTCCCGATTTGGATGCGTAGGCAGGAAAAATCCGAACAGCCGGGAAGCCTTACCGAACCCCTGGCCTATTCCCCCAGCTCCAGCACTTCGGGCGTTGTCTGGATGATGCTGTGGCGCACTTCCTTGTCCAGGACCAGCTTGGCATCGCGGGCAAACTGTTCAAGGCGCTGGTCAAAAACAAGCTTGCCTTCCTCGTCCCGGCCCAGGATGCCGGTGTCGGTCAGCGACTCGATGAATTGCTTGAACAAGGTCTTGTCGTAGAACTCTGGCGCTTCGAACTCGTGCAGCAGTGAAATGCGCTGGGCGCACAGGATGCAAAGCTGTTCAAGCTGGGCACGGCTGAGCTGCCCGGATCCATTCTTGGCCAGCACCGAGACCGTGATGAAGTAGCGCTCAAAGGTTTGCACCAGCGAGTGCCCCAGCAGGCGCAGGTAATACGTCTGGTCGCTGCCCCCGGGGGTGCGTTGGAGGTTTTTGTCGGTTTCGCGCAGCAGGCCCTGGTCGATCAGGCACTGCATGGTTTCACTGATGATCGGGTCGAGGGCATCCGCTGCCCAGGGCAGGAACAGCTCCCGCTTGAGGAATGGGTAGACGAAATGGCTCAGGGCGCGGATGCGCGACTTGCGAACGCGCTGGGCATTGAGAAAGCAGCACGCAATCCAGGCGCTCATGGCCAGCAGGTGGGCGGTATTGTTGCGAAAGTAGGTCAGCAGTACGGCGTTGTTGCTGTCGACGCGGATGATGTTGCCGAGGCGATGGTCCTGGCGGAAGATGACCCCGATCTCAAGCCCATACTCGATGATCTGGCCCGGGTTGAGCTCGGTGACGGTAACCCTCTCTCCGAAAGGCGACTTTTCTGCGATGGCCTTCAGTACGCCGATGAAACGCTCAAGATCATCTTCGTCAAGGGCGTGCTTGCGGCTGGCCAGCAGCGCGGTGGCGAGCAGGTTGATCGGGTTGACGTGGGCAGCCCGATTGATGTTGACCATGATGCGCTCGGCCAGATCATCGACCAGGGGCTGCAGCCAGCTGGGCTTGCCGTTGAGATTGTCTGGATCCTCGGCCCAGCCGGGTTGGTGCTGATCAAGCAGGTGATTGAGTAGCACCGGCTCGCCGAAGCTGACCGTCACTTCGCCGTAATTCTTGCGCAGGATGTTGATGATGTTGCGGAAATCGGATAGCGACTCGGGCTTTTTCTGATGGCCAGACAACTCGTGAATGTAAGCGTTGCCCTCGGCCAGGCGCTCGTAGCCGATATAAACCGGTTGGAATAAAACGGGTCGACTGCGGTAGCGCAGGAAGGCTCTGACCGTGATCGAAAGCATGCCGGCGCGCGGCGGCAGCAGGCGGCCAGTCCGCGAGCGTGTGCCCTCGATGAAATACTCCAGGGCCACGCCCTTGCTCAAGATCATTGACACGTATTCATTGAATACGGCGGCATACAAGGGTTGCGAGCGAAACGATCGGCGCAGAAAGAAAGCGCCGCCGCGGCGCAGGATGGGCCCGACCAGCGGCAGGTTGAGGTTGACCCCTGCCGCGATATGCGGCGGAACGAAACCGCGGTAATACAGCAGGTAGGACATCAGCAGGTAGTCGATATGACTGCGATGACAGGGCACGTAGACCACTTCGTGGCCCGGCGCGACGTCCCGGAAGCTGCTGAAGTGCTGAACCTTGACCCCGCGATAGATCCGGTTCCAGAACCAGGACAGGATCAGGTCACATATGCGGACCACGGTATAGGAATAGTCGGCCGCGATCTCCAGCGCGTAGCCGCGGGCCACCGTGGTCGACTTGTCGATGGTGATGTTGTCGCGTCTTGCCTTGGCGGCAATGGCCTGCTGCACGGAGTCGGTGCGGATCACCTTTTCGACCAGGGTGCGGCGATGTGAGCGATCCGGTCCGATGGCGGCCGTGCGGACGCGCTTGAAATGAACCCGCAGGACGCGGCTCAGGCGGCCCAGCGCCTGCTTTGCATCGTCAGTCTCGGCCAGCAGTCGACCCACCGACAGCGGCTTGCCGAACTGGACCATGGTGGCGCGGCCGTTGACCAGGGTGGTGAACAGGCGCCGGAAGCGCCCGCCAAGATCCCAGTTCTCGGAGAACAGGATCTTGAAGAAGCTGTCTTCGTTGTCGGGGGCGCGACCGATCAGTACCGTCACCGGAACGATCTGCACTTCGGCCAGTTGATCGGGATCGGTTTCGAGCAACAGCTGGCGCAGGATCGGCGAATGACGGCGCTTCTCCGGACGGCGAATGAACAGGCCGGTGTAGCGGCGGCTGGCCGCAAAACGCCGGCCAAGCACGGTGTCACCGATGACCGTCGGCTTGCGCGGTCGTGGCCATTCCAGGTCCCTGCAGATTTGATCGACGATCAACAGCGAGGTCAGTGCGTAGGTATCGAGAACGTAGACCAGCGGCTTGTCGCGATCAATACCCAGCTCATCGAGATTTTCCGGCAGAACGTTGCTGCGAACCCAGAGGTGTAGCAGCCAGCGCAGGAGGCCCAGCCAGGCGGCATAGATGCGGCGGAACACGTTAGGGGATCGACCGGCCTCGGACATGAGCGGCTATACAAGCGATAAGGCCGACATTCTACCATTGAGCCATCCCGCCACACCAAGCACGCGGGATTCGGGACCCGTAGGGCCGGTTGCTCTGATCGCTTGCCACTGGAGCCAAAAAAAACCGGGCTCGAACCAGCGTGGTTCGGCCCGGCACAGGACTGCGGTCGACGCATCGCGTCTTGTTGTTGATTGTGGAGCTCGAGGTTCACATCCGCGTGCAAAACTCGAGAAAAATAATAGCTTAAGCGCCGTTATATTACAAGTCTGATTATAAAATAAAGATAATGCCTTGTTTTATATATAAATTGCGCCTGTTCTCGCACCAAGGTCAGGTGCGATCATGGCGCGATTTCCGGTCTCTCAGGGGCTCCCCGGCTACCTTGTTCCGCCACGAGCCTTCGTGCCTACGGCCTCTGAGATCTCCTGCTGCAGCGCCATCGCCGCCGCCTTCGGATCAGCCGCGTCCCTGATCGGCCGACCGACGACGATATAGTCAGCGCCGGCGGCAAACGCGTCGGTCGCCGACAGGGTGCGCTTTTGATCGTCGCTGTTGTCGACCGGCCGAATGCCCGGGCAGATCACGGTCAGCGCATGGTCAACCTCGCGCCGCAGGGCGGCTGCTTCCAGCCCGGAAGAAATCACCCCCGCGCAGCCCAGGGCCAGGGCGCGACGGGCGCGAGACAGAACCAGCGCCTCGACATCACAGGTAAAGCCCAGATCGTCAAGGTCGGCTCGGTCGAGGCTGGTCAAGGCGGTCACGGCCAGGATGCCGGTGTTGCCGCTGTTTTCCACCGCGGCCCGGAGCATGCCGTCATTGCCATGCACGGTGAGGAAGTCGACTTCGTGCCTCGCCAGCTGGGCGGTCGCGCGGCCGACCGTGGGCGGAATATCGAACAGCTTCAAGTCGGCGAATATGCGCTTGCCCTGATCCTTGAGTTCGGCGGCCAGGGCAAAGTAATGACCGCTCAAGAAAAACTCCAGGCCGAGCTTGTAGAACTGGACTGCGTCGCCAAGCTGCCTGACCAGGCTGCGGGCCTGGTCCAGGTCGGGGACGTCCAGGGCGAAGATCAGCCGCTCGGAGTCGGCGATGGGCTTGTGCCAGTCAGGTGTTGTGTTCATGAAAGAATTCCTCGATGACAGGTGCCAGGGCCGCGGGATGCTGCATGTGGAGATGATGGCCACCGGCGTGGGCAAACCGACGTTGCATGCGCAGCGCGGCCAGGCGCCGTTGCTGGGCTGCGCCGGCCAGGATGCCGCTGGCCGGCTCGGCGTAGATATTGAGCACCGGCGCTTCGATGGCCGCCAGCAGTTCCAGGACTTGCGGCTCGGTGTAGCGATGTGGTGACGGCCAGGTCAGGCGCTGATCATGTGACCAGCTGAAGCCGCCGTCTGCTTCGATCAGGCCACGTTCGGCAAGCAGGGCGGCTTCTGCTTCACCCAGGTCGCCGTTGGCGCTGCGTGCAAGAACGGCACTGCGTCGATCCGGATGCACTCGACGCGGCCGTGGTCGACTGCGCTGCAAGGCCTTTCGCCAGGCGCTGACAGTCTGATCAATCGGCGTGGTCAATGGCCCGAGGCCTTCGATCAGGGCCAGTGATATCACCCGGTCCGGGCAGGCGGCAGCCACCAGGCTGGAGACCGCGCCACCGAGCGAATGCCCGAGCAGGTGGAATCGCTTCCAGCCCAGGGCATCGGCTGCTGCGACCACGTCGAACACATAATCGTCGAACAGGTAGCGGCAACCCGGTGGGCGATGCCGCGATTGGCCATGACCCGGGAGATCGAGCGCGACCAGGTCCAATTCGTCGAACAGCCCGGCCAATGGCAGAAACGAGTGGGCGTTGTCCAGCCAGCCATGCAGGGCCAGAACCGGGAGGTCACCGTGCTGCCAGCGCAGACCCGCCAGGCCCGGACCGTCCAGAAAGACCGTCTTCAATCGAGGCGCTCCAGGTTGGCGTAGCCGCTGACCAGCCACTTCGGTCCGGCCGATTCAAAGTTGATCTGCAGGCGAGCCGCGCTTCCCTGGCCTTCGATGTTGATGACTGTCCCGATGCCAAAGCGCGCATGTCTGACCGTGGCACCCAGGGACAGGGCCCCTGTCTCGATCGGTCCGTCCATGGGTCCGCGGGCCGGTGCGGTTCTCAGCCCGGGCCTCAGGTTCTCGGTCAGCGCCTCGGGGATTTCGGTCAGGAAACGCGAGGGCCGCGAAAACGAGGTTTGTCCGCGCAACATGCGCGACTCGGCGTGGCAGATGTAGAGCTGGCGCATGGCCCGGGTCATGCCGACGTAGCACAGGCGGCGCTCCTCGGCCAGGCGTTCGGGGTCCTCGATCGACTTCTGGTGCGGGAACAGGCCCTCTTCCATCCCGGCCATGAACACCAGCGGAAACTCCAGTCCTTTGGCCGAGTGCAAGGTCATCAACTGCACGCAATCTTGCCAGCGCTCGCCCTGGTGTTCGCCGGCCTCGAGCGCGGCCTGGGCGAGGAAAGAAGCCATCGGGCTCAACCCGGCCTGCTCGTCCTCGAATGGCTGGTTGAAGCTGTCGGCGGCGCGGACCAGTTCGGCCAGGTTCTCCTCGCGCGCTTCGGCCCGGTCAGCCGGTTCGCGGCTCTGGTACCATGCTGCCAGCTCGGCCCTTTCAACGACGGCAGCCATGGCCTCGCCCAGGGCGCTGTCACGATGTTCGGCTTCGAGCTGGCCGATCAGCTGGAGAAAAGCGCGCATGGCCGCGCCTGCCCGGGCCGTGAAGCCCCCCTCGGCAATCAGCGCCGAGGCTGCCTCGTAGAGCGATTGGCCCCGGCCCCGGGCGTGATCACGCACCAGGGACAGGGTGCGCTCACCAATGCCGCGCGCCGGCAGGTTGACTACCCGCTCGAAGGCCGCGTCGTCGTGCGGGTTATGGAGCAGGCGCAGGTAGGCCATGGCATCCTTGACCTCGGCCCGCTCGAAGAAACGCAAGCCGCCGTAGACGCGATAGGGAATATCTTCGCGCAGCAGCGCCTGTTCAAACAGGCGCGACTGGGCATTGGATCGATACAGCACAGCCGATTCGCTGGGCTGGCCGCCTTGCTCGATCCAGTCGTGGATGCGAGCGACCACGAAATCGGCTTCTTCCTCGGCGTTGTAAGCTGAAAAGATGCGGATCGGATCGCCGCGCTCGCCCTCGGTCCAGAGGTTTTTGCCCATGCGCTGGTCGTTATGGTCGATGACCCGATTAGCCGCCTCGAGAATGGTTGCGGTGGAGCGGTAGTTCTGCTCCAGGCGCACCATCACCGGATCGAAGTCGCGGCTGAAGTGAGCCACGTTCTCGACCCGGGCGCCACGCCAGCCGTAGATGGACTGATCATCGTCCCCGACCACGAACAGGCGGTTCTGCGGGCCCGCCAGCAGTCGCACCAGGGCATATTGCAGGGTGTTGGTGTCCTGGAACTCGTCGATCAGGATGTGCCCGAAGCGGTCGCGATAATGGGTGCGGCGAGCATCGTTGTCGCGCAGAAGCTCCAGGGTGCGCAGCATCAGCTCGGCAAAATCAACCAGGCCCGAGCGTTCGCAGTAGTCCTGGTAGTTGCGGTAGATGGCGACCTGGCGGGCCTGGAAGGCGTGGTCGAAGGTCTCGATATGCTCAGGGCGCCGGCCCTCGTCCTTGTGGTGATTGATGAAACCCTGCATGGGGCGAGCAGGGAATTCACCTTCGTCGAGTTCCATGTCACGGATGACCCGTCGAACCAGGCGGTACTGGTCATCGGAATCCAGGATCTGGAACGTTTCAGGCAAGCCTACTTCGGCGGCATGCATGCGCAGGATGCGATGGCAGATGCCGTGGAAAGTGCCGATCCAGAGGCCGTCGGGTCGCAGGTTCAAAAGGCGTGCAACCCGGTTACGCATTTCGCCGGCGGCCTTGTTGGTAAAGGTCACGGCCAGCAGGCCCATGGGCGAGACGTGGTGGACCTGGATCAGCCAGGCGATGCGGTGAACCAGAACGCGGGTCTTGCCCGAACCTGCTCCCGCTAGGACCAGGACATGGCCCTCGTCGGCGGTTACCGCCTCGCGCTGCGGCTCGTTGAGGTCGTCAAGAAGGTGGGAAACATCCATGTAACGTCAGCGATTGATGGCGCGATGACCGATATCGGTGCGGTGGAATGCGCCCTCGAACCCGATTCGCGTGCACCACTGCAAGGCCAGGCCTTGGGCCGCGGCGACATTTTCGCCGAGCGCGGTCACACACAGGACGCGACCACCACTGGTCACTGTCCGGCCCCTGTCGTCGAGCGTCGTGCCGGCATGAAAGACCTTGATGTCAGCAGGTGGCGCGACCTCCAGGCCGCTGATCGGCAAGCCTTTGGCATAGTTTTCCGGATAGCCCCCGGCTGCCACCACGACGCCCAGTGCCACCCGGGGATCCCAGGCCAGGTCAATTGCGTCGATTTGGCCGTCCAGGGTCTGAACCAAGGCCTCGACCAGGTCAGACTGCAGTCGCATCAAGACCGGCTGGGTTTCAGGGTCGCCGAAGCGCACGTTGAATTCGAGCACCCTGGGCCCCTGCGCTGTCAGCATGACGCCAGCGTAGAGAAACCCGGTGAACGGGCAGCCATCGGCCACCATGCCCTCCAGGGTCGGAGTAATGACCTCATCGACGATGCGGGCATGGACGCTGTCATCGACGCAAGGGGCCGGCGAATAGGCACCCATGCCGCCGGTATTGGGTCCGAGATCGCCGTTGTCCCGGCGCTTGTGATCCTGGCTGCTGGCCAGGGGCAGCATCTTGTTGCCATCGGCAATGACAATGAAACTGGCCTCCTCGCCAACCAGGAACTCCTCGATCACGACCTGGTGACCGGCCTCGCCAAAGGCCTGGCCCGAAAGCATGTCTTCGAGCGTGGCGCGCGCCTGGTCCAGGTTGTCCACGATGACCACACCCTTGCCGGCAGCCAGGCCGTCGGCCTTCAGCACCACCGGAAACTGCATGGCTTGAATCTGCTCAAGTCCGGCCTCGACCTCGGTCACCACGGCATAGGCTGCGGTGGGAATGCCGTGTCGGGCCATGAAATCCTTGGCAAACGCCTTCGATGACTCCAAACGAGCCGCGGCGGCATCAGGCCCGAAGCATTTCAGGCCGGCAGCGCGAAAGCGATCGACGATGCCTGCCGCCAGGGGTGCCTCCGGGCCGATGATGGTCAGGCCGACCTGCTCGTCCCTGGCCAAAGTCAGCAAGCCTTCGACATCGCCGGCATCAATGGCTACATTGCGCAAGCCAGGCTCCGCGGCCGTACCGGCGTTGCCCGGTGCGACCAGCACTTCCGTGACCTGCTTTGACTGCGCGGCTTTCCAGGCCAGCGCATGTTCGCGGCCACCGCCGCCAACGACGAGGACTTTCATTGGGTGCTTTGGGAGTTGGGTTCCGCGCTATTGTATCGTGCGACGTTGGCCGGGGGAGAAGGGGAGGGAATTGCGTGGCCGGATAACTTCTCGGAGCCTGTCCGTCTGCCCCTCCACCCCTCTACCCCGCAATGCTAATGACGAAAATGCCTTCGTCCCGTCACTACCATCGCCATGTCGTGATCATTGCAGGCCGCGATCACTTCCTTATCGCGCATTGAACCGCCGGGCTGGATGACAGCGCGAATACCGCGTTCGGCTGCGGTCTCGATACCGTCTGCGAACGGGAAGAAAGCGTCCGAGGCCATGGCTGCGCCCTGCAGCGACAGGCCAGCATCCTCGGCCTTGAGCGCAGCGATGCGGGCCGAGTCGACCCGGCTCATCTGACCGGCGCCAATGCCCAGGGTGGCACCCTGGCGAGCATAGACAATGGCGTTGGATCGAACCAGCTTGACCATGGCCCAGGCGAAGCGCAGATCGGCCATTTCTTGCACGTCGGGTTGACGTCGGGTCACGACCTGGAAGTTGGATTCCAGGCTGGCCATGTCGTCGGCCTGCTGGACCAGCCAGCCGCCTTCGATGGCGCGCACGGACAGACTGGCCTTCGACGACTCGGCGGGCACCAGTACGCGCAGATTCGGCTTGGCGGCCAGGGCGGCGCGCGCAGCCTCGCTGACTGCCGGCGCCACGACCACCTCGAGGAATCGGGAGGTCAGCCGGGTGGCCAGATCCTCGTCAAGCTCGCGGTTGAAGGCGACAATACCGCCGAAGGCCGAGGTCGGGTCGCAGGCCAGCGCCTTCTCCCAGGCCTCGCCGAGGTCCGTGCCCGTGGCTGCACCGCAGGGATTGGAGTGCTTGATGATCACACACCCAGCCTGCTCGCCGAGCAGGCGCACGCCGGTCAGCGCGGCATCGGCATCGAGCAGGTTGTTGTAGGACAGCGCCTTGCCCTGAACCAGGCGCGCACCGGCCAGGCCCGCGATGGGCTGGTTGCGCTGCCGATAAAGGCCGGCGGCCTGGTGCGGGTTCTCGCCATAACGCAGCGATTCCACCCGATCGAGATGGATGTTGATGACGCCTGGCAGTGGGTCGTCGCTGGCCGCTGCGGCCAGGTATTGGCTGACCTGGCCATCGTAGGCGGCGGTGTGAGCGAAGGCCTTGACTGCCAGTGCCCGTCGCTGATCGGTTGACGGCAGCTCGGGCAGTTCTGCAATCAGGGCCGGATAGTCGGCCGGATCGCAGACAATGGTGACTGCCGCGTGGTTCTTGGCCGCGGCGCGAACCATCGCCGGCCCGCCGATATCGATCTGCTCGATGGCCTCATCCATGCTGCAGTCCGGACGGGCAACGGTCTGGCTGAACGGGTAGAGATTGACGACCACCAGATCGATGGCAGCCATGCCCTGCTCGGCCATGACCGCTTCATCCGTGCCGCGGCGGGCCAGGATGCCACCATGGATTGCCGGATGCAGGGTCTTGACCCGGCCGCCCATGATTTCAGGAAACCCGGTGTGCTCGGAGACCTCGGTCACTGCAAGTCCGGACTCGCGCAAGGCGCGCGCCGTGCCGCCAGTCGACAATAACTTCCAGCCATGCTGGCTCAGTGCCTGGGCGAGCTCGACGATGCCGGTCTTGTCCGAGACGCTGAGCAAAGCCACGCGGGCGTGGGCAGGGTTGGTTTCCATTGGGTTGCGGCCTTGGGTCTGAATGGTCTGGTGGCAAGCAGGCGCGGCGGTCGGTCAGTCGATCTGGTAGCGTCGAATCCGGCTGCGCAGGGTGGTTCGGGTCATGCCAAGAATTTCGGCCGCCCTGGACTGGTTCTTGCCGGTATGGTCAAGCACGGTCCCGATCAGCGCCTTTTCCACCTCCTCGGTAATCACCTCGTGCAGGTTGTCCGGCGGTGTACTGCCCATGTCTTCAAGATATTGACGGGTCACCTGGCGCACGAATTCATGCAGGCAAGTTCCGGACGGTGCTGTTCTGTCGGTCAATGTCGTATCCCTGGAAAAACCCCTACGCTTTTCGCAGTCTGCCGGCAGCGGTCGGGGTCCGCTATCGCCGGCATGCATCTGCCAATCCGTTCGCTCTCGGGTGCTGCTTACAGCCATCTTGAGCGAGCCGCATACCTTAGCACAGCCCAGGGCTCAGGCAACAATGGGGACCGGATCCAGCGATCAGAATCAATAAAACCGGAACTCGAAACCAGAGGGTTCGGTGCTGCCGACCACGAATTCGATAATGACGGGGACGACCAGGTCTGGTGGCATGCCCTGGTCGATGCGATCGGGGCGATCAAGGTATTCGGCAGGTTCGAGCCGGCGAACGCCCAGTACCTGCTGGGTGGCATCGAACAGGCGAAACTCGAGAATGGGCCAGACCAGCGGCTGTTCGCCCGGGTTGCCGAGGGTCAGGCTGATGATGATGGCATCATCGAGGCTGGGGTGTCGATGCAGGTCGCGAGTCAGTACCTGGATGCGCTCAGCCGCCGCTACCGGTGCCGCCTGGGCCTGGCCTGCCAGGGCCTGGGAAAATTCGGGATGAGAGCGATAGAACAGAACCTGCACCACAAAAACCAGGACCAGCAACGCGCTGGATGCCATCCACGGCCAGCTGCGCTGCGGGCTATCGCTGTCCTGGCCGCCGAAGTGCAGGATCGGCGCTTCGGGAGGCCGGTCTGGTGCAAAGCTGACGCCCGGCAGTTCTGGTTGGACTGTCGAGCGCTGCTCCAGCAGCGGCGGTATGCCGGCACCTGCCAGCGGTTTCTCAGCGGCGCCGGGGTGGTCCTCGAACAGTTCGTTCAGGGCGTTGAACGTCTTGCCGCAATTGCCGCAGCGAACGGTGCCGGCCGCCTCGGCCAGGTGATTTGCAAAAAGCTGGTAGACGGACTGGCAGGCAGGACAGCGGGCGTACACGTTCGGATTATGGCCCGTTGCCGCCAGTCAATTCGCGAAACCGGGTGAGTTCGGCGTTGGCGCGCTCACGAATGACCTGCTCGCGTTCGTCCATGTCTTCCAGTGCTCGTCGCAGCTGCTGGACCTCATCCCGGGCCGTACCGATGTTCTGGTTCATGCGCTCGGGCACGGTCTGGCCATCGTGGGTCAGGCGGGCAGCGTTGGCGACCAGGTCTTCGAACCGGGCCGAGGCCCGGCGCAAGCTGTCGCGCACCGATGCCCGCTGCTGATCCAGCGCGTTGAGCTGCAGTGTCATGCCCTGGACGATATCTTCCTCGCTGCCATAGGCGGCCAGCAACAGGCGGTCGCGTGATTCCTGGCTGCGTTGCTCGGCGGCCAACTCCGCTTCGCGGCGCCGGGCGGCGTTTCGCTCGGCCCGCTCTTCTGCGGTCAGGGCTCGCTCGATACGTTCCCGCACCACGCCATCCGGTCCTATGCGATCGTAGCCACGATGGGCATGCTCAGGGGGTACCGCGTGGCCGTAGTGAACCTCGCCGTGTTCATCGGTCCAGCGATACACGACCTGGGCCTGAGCGCTGGCAGCGATCAGGCTTAGCAGGACAATGACGAACAGATAGCGCATGGTGTCAGTTTCTCAAGTCCCGTAACGTTCGCGGTAGGCCAGCATAGCAGAGAGATCGGCCTGGTCGGGCTGGCGCTTCTCGAGCCAGGCGATCAAGTCGTCGAGGGTGGCCACGGCTACCACGTCAAGTCCGTCGTCGCGAACCGCGACAACCGCCGAGCGCTGGTCCGGCCCCTGTTCCTGTCGGTCCAGGGCAATGGCCACGCCACAGGCTTGGGCAGCGTGAGTGCCGATCAGGTTCCGTGATTCGCGAATGGATGTGCCGGCCGAGATCACGTCGTCGACGATCAGGACGCGCCCGGCCAGCGGACTGCCCACGATCAGGCCGCCTTCGCCGTGGTCCTTGGTCTCCTTGCGGTTGAAGGCAAAAGGGACATTGCGCCCGAAGTCACGTTCGAGGCTGACGGCGATGGCCGCGGCCAGCGGTATACCCTTGTAGGCGGGGCCGAAGATCATGTCGAACCCGATCCCGCTGGCCAGGATGGCCTCGGCATAGCAGCGCGACAGCGCAGCCAGGCCGGCCCCGTCATTGAAACAGCCGGCGTTGAAAAAGTAGGGACTGACTCGCCCTGACTTGAGGGTGAATTCACCAAAGCGCAGCGCCCGGTACTTCAGGGCAAGATCAAGAAACTGTTGTGTCCAGGGGGCAACCATGTCCCTATTGTATTGAAAAAGGCCGTTATTGCTCGCTGGAAATGTTGATCCTGGTCAACCCCCGGGGCCGTGGTTCTGGCTATGCTGGCCTGGTTGGGTTAGCCGGGAGCGATCATGTCGAGTTCAGAGTCCGCCCGCGAAACCGTATTCCGGGCGCGAGCCATCAGCAAGACTTACCAGATGGGCGAGGTCATCATTCATGCCCTGCGCGGGGTTGATCTCGATCTTTACGCAGGCGAGCTGGTGGTCATGCTGGGCGCGTCCGGCTCGGGCAAATCCACATTGCTGAACATTCTTGGTGGACTTGATCATGCCAGCGAGGGCGAGCTGACCTACCGCGACCAGGATTTGAGCCGGGCATCAGATGCCCAGTTGACCCGGTTTCGGCGCGATCACGTCGGCTTCGTGTTCCAGTTCTACAACATGATTCCCAGCCTGACCGCGCGCGAAAACGTCGCCATCGTCACCGATATTGCGGCCGACCCGATGCGGCCCGAACAGGCCCTGGACCTGGTCGGCCTGGCCGATCGCATGGACCATTTCCCGTCGCAGCTGTCCGGCGGCGAGCAGCAGCGCGTTGCCATTGCCCGGGCCATCGCCAAGCGACCAGCGGTACTAATGTGCGATGAGCCCACCGGAGCGCTGGACTCGAAAAACGGAATTCGCGTGCTCCAGGTCATCGAACAGATCAACGAGGAAATCGGCACCACCACGGCGATCATTACCCACAACGAAGTCATCGCCAGCATGGCCGATCGAGTCATCCGGCTCAAGGACGGGCGGGTCGACGAGGTCCAGCGCAATCCGACGCGGGCCGATCCGGCGGATTTGAACTGGTAGGCATGCTGACCCTGAATCGCAAGCTGCTGCGCGACCTGGCCGATCTGAAGGGGCAGGTGGCAGCCATCGCGATCGTGATTGCGGCCGGGGTCATGACCTTGATGATCGCGGTCACCTCGCTGGATGCAATCCGGCTGTCCATGGATCGCTTCTATTCCAGCCATCAGTTCGCGGATCTGTTCGCCAGCCTCAACCGCGCGCCCGAGGCCATGGCCGAACGCCTGGGCGCGATCCCGGGTATCAACCAGGTTGAAACCCGGGTCGTTGCCCCGGTGCGGCTGGAGGTGCCTGGCTTCGATGATCCGGTCCGGGGCCATCTGCTGTCGCTGCCCGATGGTCGGCAGCCGACCCTGAATCGCCTGCACCTGGTCAGTGGAACGCTGCCGGATTCCGGCCGTGCCGACCAGGTAGTTGTCAGTGCGCCGTTTGCCGAAGCTCACGGGCTGACTCCCGGAGATGCTCTGCGCGTGATCATTCGCGGCCGTTACCAGTCGCTCACGATCGCCGCGACCGCCTTGTCACCGGAGTTCATCTACCAGGTGGCACCGACCGACCTGTTGCCGGATTACGAGCGCTACGCGGTGATGTGGATGAATCGGCGGGCGCTCGGCAACGCCTTTGGCATGGAAGGCGCTTTCAACAGTGTCCTGGCCAGCGTCCAGGCCGATGCCGACCCGAATGTGGTCATCGAACACATGGATCGGGTCCTGGCGCCGTTTGGTGGCATTGGCGCCCATGACCGGGAGGATGTCATGTCGCATCGTATCCTGATCGAGGAAATCGCCCAGCTGCGGGTAATGGCCGTGGTGCTACCCGGTGTCTTCATGGGAGTGTCGGCCTTTCTGCTCAGCGTCTTGATGGGGCGTATCATCGCCACCCAGCGCCAGCAGATAGCTGTCATCAAGGCGTTTGGCTATGGCGACCGGGATCTGATCGTCCACTTCGGCCTGCTGACCGCGATGATCGTTGCCGTGGGCGTTGCCCTGGGGCTGGCCCTGGGCAGCTGGACTGGCCAGGCCATGGCCGAGCTCTATGCCCAGTATTTCCGCTTTCCGGAAACCGTTACCCGCTTGCAGGGGCGGGTCGTGGTGCTGGCGATCACGGTCTCCGGGCTGGCCGCTGGCCTGGGTACTTTCCGGGCCGTGCTCGGCGCGGTGCGATTGCCGCCGGCCGAGGCAATGCGGCCGCCGGCACCGCCGCGCTTCGAACAGGGCTGGATCGATCGTTCTGCGCTTGGACGCCGGCTGGCCCAGACCACCCGCATCATCCTGCGCAATCTTTCCCGGCACCCGCTCAAAAGCGCCTTGACCGTGGCCGGTATCGGCCTGTCGGCTGCGCTGCTCCTGCTCGGCAGTTACCAGTTCAATGCCGTCGCGCATACCATCGATCTGCAGTACCGCAAGGTGCTGCTGATGGATACCCATGTGACCTTCATCGAGCCCACCTCGAAGCGGGTGCTGGCAGAAATCGCTGCCTTGCCCGGGGTGGCGTTCGTGGAGGGGTACCGCAGCGTGCCGGTGCGCCTGGTCAATGGACACTTGAGTGAACGCAGCAGCATACTCGGGCTGCCTGACCAG
>SLQY01000328.1 GCA_007131235.1 Wenzhouxiangella sp. | reverse complement strand
CACCGGCTTTCCCTGAGCACCCATGACCGTGGCAGCTGGGACAGTGATGGAGCATTCGACATCTGGCGCCTGGCCGTGCGCGCCGAAGCCGCCACCTTGGTCAACTTCGGCTTCAACGACCTCAACCTGCCTGACGGTGCTTATCTCTACATCTACAGCGCCAAGGCCGCCGCCAGCCGGCAGATGGATCGGTTCCAGGTCATCGGCCCCTATGACGCCAGCATCAATCGTGCCCACGGCGAGTTCTGGACGCCCAACCTGACCGGCGATGAGGCCATTATCGAAGTCAATATTCCGCGCGATGCCAGAGACCAATTCAATCTGACCCTGGTTCAGGTCAGCCACGGCTATCGCGGTTTCGGCGCTCGTGGCTCGGATTACCGGCAGCTGTCCAGCGATATCGATATCGTTGGTGCCGGCAAGCAGGCCTGCGAAACCCAGGGCGGCATCCGCTCCGGGGCCTGTAACCAGGATGTCGCCTGCCTGAGCGATGACGACCCGTGGAACGATCCGCGGCGATCGGTCGGTGCATACCAGCGCTCCGGTGTCTTTGCCTGCACCGGCTCGCTGGTCAACAACACCGCCAACGATCAGCGCATGCTTTTCATTACCGCCCGCCACTGCATTTCACCGGCGCAGGCCGCCAGCATCGTGGTCTACTGGAACTACGAATGGCCAAGCTGCCGCCGGCCCGGCGCCAGCGGTGGCACGGCCGTCAACTCACCGGACCCGAACATCACCAACTCCGGCGGCACTTTCCTGGCCACAACGTCCAACCCGTTCCAGGGAAACTGCACCGCCCCCGATGAATGCTCGGATGTTTATCTACTGGAGCTCGATGACCCAGCCAACCCGGACTTCGAGCTGCACTGGTCCGGCTGGGATAGACGGCCACCCCCGACCGCGTGCGCCCAGGGTCCGGGCAACAGCACCGAAGGGCTGTGCGCCACCATCCACCATCCCGGCGTTGATGAGAAGCGGATTACCTGGGTGGCGGCCGATATGCAGATCGGCAGTATCGCCGGCGCCAGCAATATTCACTGGCATCCCTTCTGGCATCCGAACCCGCCCGAGCTGCCCAACATGCCGGACGGCCCGCCGGCGACGATTCCGCCGGCCGTGACCGAGCCCGGCTCGTCGGGTTCACCGCTGTACTCCGCTGACCGCCGATTGCTTGGCGTCCTCAGCGGCGGCCCGGCTTTCTGCGGCGCCACCGGTTCCAGCCTGTCGGACTTCTATGGCGGTTTATGGCACGCCTGGGACGGCATGGGCACATCGACCACGCGCATGCGCGATCACCTTGACCCGCTCGGCACGCAGCCGCTGTTCATCAATGGCACCGACGGTGATGGCTTCGTGATTGAAGCCGAAGGCGTCAGCTTCAGCCAGTGTGGCTTTGATGATCTGGCAGTCGACCTGGAGGTTGCGGCGAGCGGCGACTTCGCTGGCGATGTCACACTGTCCACCGGCAATCTGCCCGCCGGGGTGACCGCTGCGTTTTCGGTCAACCCCGTGACCGTTCCCGGCAGCTCCATGCTGTCGTTGAGCAACCTCGAGCAGGCCGGTGCCGGGTCGTTCAATTTCCTGGTTGACGGCATCAGCGGTGAATTCGAAAACAGCACCAGCATCAGCCTGGTCCTGAGCGACGACGATCCTGGCACCGCGAGCATCACCAGCCCCGGTGACGGTCAAACCGGCGTCAGCTCTTCGCCCGTGATCGAATGGAGCTCAGCCGACCAGGCCGCAGGCTACACGGTCGAAATCGCCACGGATGCAGACTTCGAGACCATCGTTTTCAGCGCTCAAACCATCGCAACCGAGGCCACGGTGTCGACAGCCCTGTCAGCGAACACCGAGTACTTTGTCAGGGTACGTGCCGACAATGACTGTGGCAGCGGCGAGTGGTCAGCGACCACCAGTTTCACCACCGCCAACGAGATCTGTATCGCACCGGGACTCGCGATTCCCGACAACTCGGCGGCCGGCGTGTCCTCGGAGCTGGAGATTGCCAGCGGCGGCGAGCTGCTGAGCCTGGAAATGAGCCTCGACATTACCCACACCTGGGTTGGCGACTTGATCATCGACTTGACCCACGTCGACAGCGGCACGAGTGTCAACCTGGTGCAGCGCCCCGGCCAAACCGGCGGCACGGGCTTTGGGTGTTCCGGCGACAACATTCAGACCAGCATCCGTGATGATGCTGAATTCCGCCTCCAGACAGACTGCATCGGCGGGGCGGCCGTGGCCTATCCCGAAGCAGCCTACAGTCCCAATGACCCGCTGGCCGATTTCGTCGGCCAGAACCTTGCCGGCACCTGGCGCCTGAGCGTCAGTGACAATGCCGGCCAGGACACCGGCACGCTGAATGCCTGGTGCCTGCTGCCTGCTACCGCAACGCCTGGGGACCACAGCATCGGGGGCACGGTCAGCGGGCTGCAGGGGCCTGGCCTGGTGCTACAGAACAACGGGGGCGACGATTTGACCATCAACGACAACGGCAGCTTTGCCTTCGCAAGCGACCTGGCGACCGGTGAAAGCTATGCGGTCACCATCTTCAGTCAGCCGGACGATTCGCAGGAAGTCTGCGAAATCAGCAATGGCAGCGGTACGGTTGGAACTGTCGACGTCGATGATGTCCT
>SLQY01000223.1 GCA_007131235.1 Wenzhouxiangella sp. | reverse complement strand
GGCTCAGGTCGCGGCAGAGGAAGCTGACATCAGCGAGAGGCCACTCCAGGCCATCTCATTTATGGCCCAGACGGTCACTGCACGTGTCTTGCCCACTCAACTTGAGTTTGGGCCTGACGGGCGCTTGTATGTGGCTGAGCTCAAGGGCAAGATCTATGCCTACACGATTGAGCGGGACGAAAGTACCGGTGATTACTCGATCGCTGCATCTGAAGTGATCGACCTGATCCAGACCATTCCCAACCACAACGACGATGGTACGCAGTTTTCTTCTGCCGAACGCAACGTGACCGGGATGATCACAGCCGGTACGGCCGCCAACCCGGTCTTGTTCGTTTCCAGCAGTGACCCACGCATTGACGACCCCGAAGCGGACACCAATTCCGGTATCGTTTCGCGCCTGACCTGGACGGGCACCGAATGGATCAAGCTGGACCTGGTCCGAAGCCTGCCGCGCTCAGAGCATGATCATCTGCCGAATGGCATGGCGCTCGATACCGCAACTGGCATCCTGTACCTTGCTCAAGGCGGGCATACCAACATGGGTGCGCCGTCGCTTCTTTTTGGATACGTGCCTGAATACGCGCTATCAGGCGCCATCCTGTCTATTGACCTCAATGCCATTGGCGAGCAGACCTACGATATCCCAACGCTGAAAGGCGATGTATTCGGCGGTCAGCGGGGCGATAATCAGGCGATCATCGTCGCCAGTGGGCCGGTCCAGGTTCATTCGCCTGGCTTCCGCAACGCCTACGATGTGCTCTTGACTGCAGGGGGTCTGCTCTATACCTTCGACAACGACTCAAACGCTGGCTGGGGCGGACTAGTCGTCGGTGAAGGTCCTGGTGGCACCTGTACCAACGAACCAAGTGAGTCTGGCAGTGCAACCCACTTTGACAATTTCCACCTGGTCACCGGGCCGGGCTATTACGGGGGGCACCCCAATCCGACCCGCGCCAACCGCAACAACACATTCGACGGGCTCTCGCCGGTTCCCGAGGGTCTCGAGAATCCGATCGAATGCGAGTTCCTGATTCCCGGTGTCGATGATGGGGCCATCGCCCTGAATGATGGTTCCACCAACGGTCTTGCTGAATACACGGCCACTAATTTCGGCGGGCAAATGACAGGCAATATCATCGCGACCAGCTATGACGGCAATGTGCTGAGGCTCACCTTGAGCAGCGCTGGAGACCAGGTCATTGAACATGGTGCGCTGTTTACGGGTTTGAGCGGGCCACTGGGTGTCACCGCTCAGGGTGATTCCGATCCATTCCCCGGCACCATCTGGGTCGGGCAGCTCTTCAACGGCAACATTACTGTTTTCGAACCCCAGGACTTTTTCGAGTGCGATCCGGACTCGTTGGATCCTGACGCAACAAGCCCCAACGGTTATACCTACGGCGACCTGATCGACAACAACCTGGATCCCTGCAACCCGGCCCAGGTACCGCCGGACTTCGACCAGGATTTCGTTTCCGACCTCAATGACGCCGACATTGATGGTGATGGCATTGCCAACGAGCTCGATCGCTTCGACTTCGATCCTGCCAATGGTCGTGGCAACCCACTGCCGCACCGGGTGGCCTGGGGCAGTGATGTTATTGGAACGCTTGGCGGGATGACCGCGCACAACGCGCCCGGTTTTACCGGGCTCATGGCCCATCCAACCAGCCCGGTCAGCGTGTTCGACCAGTTCAATCCGGACCGCTTGATTCCTGGCGGTGCTGCAGGAATCTTTACCGTGGAGCAGGCTACCCCTGGGGATGCGCAGCTGAATACGCAGGAAAACGCTTTCCACTTTGGCGTGGATGTGAACGCTGATTCTCCGCTATTCACTGCGCAAACGCGGATTATGGCCCCGTTTGCAGGTGCAGCGCCACAAGATGGACAGTCCATGGGCCTGGTGATCGGCACCGGTGCGCAGGACAACTATATCGAGCTGGTCACCAGCGCCAACGGTGGTAACGGCGGCATCCAGTTGAACAATGAAATCCAGGGGGACTTCGTCGGTCAGCAGATCAGTGCAGACATCCTTGGTGCCGACTTTGTTGATTTGTTCCTGGTGATCGATCCGGCAGCCGCGACTGTGCTGGCCAGTTACTTGATCGTGGTCAACGGTGTCCCTGGGCCCCGCACGGCGGCCGGGGAGGCCATCACCATTCCGACCAGCTGGCTGAGTGATATCACCAACGGGCTGGCAGTCGGTATCATTTCCACCTCCAGAGGTGCTGATCCGTTTCCGGCAAGCTGGGGCTTCATCGACGTTTACGAAGGCCCTGGTGATGACTTCCCGGCACCTGGCGAGGGTCAGCTCGAAGTCGACCCGCCGGCCCTGGACTTTCCCGGCACGCAGGTAGGCGATACGGCTGCGTTGACACTGACACTAAGCAACAGTGGTGACGCGGCGCTGGAAATTAACGAGGCCGCCATCACCGGAGCTCAGGTGTTCTTCACTGACCTGACCTTGCCGTGGACCCTGGAACCAGGGGCTATGCAGAGCTTTTCAGTCAGCTTCACACCCGATGCTGCAGCCAGTTTCGAGGCTGTCCTGACCCTGTCACATGACGGCGGAAACAGCCCGTTACAGACTGCACTGACCGGTCAAGGTAGTCAGCCCAAACTGATCCTGGTGGCCGACCCTGGCCAACTTGACTTTGGAGGAGTCGTGGTTGGCACAATGTCCGAACCGCAGGCAATCAGCCTGAGCAATGAAAGTGACGCTGCGGTACTGATCGACGGCCTGGGGATAGGCGGCGCTGGCGCCGAGGACTTCAGCCTGGACGCAGCAGGCGACAACTGCTCGGGAAATACACTGGGATCTGGCCAGAGCTGCAGCTTTGCCGTGCAGTTCCAGCCGGTCCAGACCGGTGCGCGAAGTGCGCAGATCGAGGTTTCGTCGAATGCAGAGGATCTCGTCGTTGCACTGCAGGGCCAGGGGCTCGTCGAGCTGGAGGTGCAAATCAACGCTGCGCCAGAGCCAGCAGTTGGCGGCAGTTCATTGACCTACACCTTAAGCGTACGCAACCTGGCTAGCGCGCAAGCTGACAACGTGACCCTGCTGATTGCCTTGCCAAAGGAGACGACTGGCTATGCAACTGACGGTTGCGAGCAGGATCCGGCGGGCAATCCCTTGTGCACTCTCGGCTCGATTCCAGCCAATGAAAGCGCCGCGATCGAGGTGTTGGTGGAGATCGCCAGCAGCGCAATGGGTTCGCTGCAATTCGGGGCTGCGGCCAGCGCAGACAATCTGCTTGAACCCATCGCGGTCGAGGTCACTACCCCTCTGATCCAGGTAGCAGATCTGGTCCTGGTCATGACCGTGAATCTGGTCTCTGCCGATGCACAGACTGCCACATTGCTGTATGAAATCGTGGTCGGCAACTCCGGGCCGAGCGATGCCCTGTCGGCCCAGGTGACGACCGAGCTGGCGTCCGGGCTGGAGATTGTCGAATGGACTTGCCAGGCTGATGCGACAGCCACCTGCACCGGGTTGGGCCAGGACGAGATCAATGATCTTGCCGATCTTCCCGCCGGTACCAGCGTGACCTACCTTGTCCAGGCGAGCGTCTCGCGCGCGCTTCTGGAGGAAGGAGTGACCAGCTCGGCAGCGGTCTCACCTCCGAGTGAAACAAGCGACCCCGACCTCGACAATAACAGTGACTCGATCACCTTCTCCGATTGGATTTTCTCCGATCGTTTTGAAGTTGCCGATCATTGATCTCGTCATTAACCCGGCAATCAAATGAATTGCCGGGTCAATAAAACAACCACATGGCCCACTGACGCCAGAGTCAGGCTGCCTGACGACATCACTGTGACCACGCAGTGTCCGGAGCTTTCGGCATGCAGGGCTGAGGTGCGTGCAGTCGAATTTCGCCTGTGAAAGATTTCAAGATCACCCCCTGGAGAATCAAGAATGATATGCAGGATTGTTGAACGGGTATTTCAGCCTTACAGGCTTCTCACCCTTGCCATTGCCGTTCCCGCCATGTTCATCTTGACGCCGGTGGTCGGAAATGAACGTGGCACCGACAACTGGCAAACCATCAATACCGAGTTCGGCGAGTCTCGACACGAAGGAGCATCGGCCCAGGCCGGTGAGGCCTTCTATGTGTTGGGCGGACGCGAGTCCAATGATGTTAGGATCTATGACCCGTTCCAGGGTAGTGATGGGAACTGGAGCAGCGGTGCCCCGTCACCGATTCAGTTGCACCATTTCCAGGCCGTTGAACTTGACGGCTTCATCTATGCCGTTGGCGCGATGACCGGGCCTTTCCCCGAGGAGGATCCGGTTGAAAATGTCTACATCTATGATCCACTGGCTGACCGCTGGATCATTGGCCCGGTGCTTCCGGTCGCCCGGCTGCGTGGCAGCAGTGGCGCAGTCGTACATGATGGGCTGATCTACTGGATCAGCGGCAACACCAATGGCCACGTGGGCCCGGTGACCGACATGGTGGATGTCTACGATCCGGCCACCGGCAGCTTCACAGCGCTGGCTGAAATCCCGAATCCACGCGACCACTTCTTCGCTACCCTGCACGAGGGCCGCATCTACGTGATCGGTGGCCGCCGTAGCGTGCCAGAAGGAGGCGGCTTTGAACCGACCATCCCCGAGATCGATGTCTACGACATTGCCACGGATACCTGGCAAACGCTGCCTGCCAGTGCTGACCTTGATCCGCCACGGGCGGCGGCTGCCACTGACCGGGTCGGTGATGACATCATCGTTGCCGGCGGCGAAAGCGGTGCTCAGGAGCCATGGGCACATGTCGAAGCCCAGGCTTTCAACCCGGCAAGTGGCCAATGGCGCAACCTGCCCGATATGCTTACCCCCCGCCATGCCGCCCAGGCAATCGTTTCCAACGGCGGTTTCTACCTTGCCGCAGGTTCACCTTATCGCGGCGGACCCGGCGGTGCCGTGCTCAACACCGAAGCGCTGTTTCTGGGTGAGCCAAGTAGTCCGACCGGCATGGCGATCACCGCAGGCTTGCTCACTGCGCCGGCATCGATGGTTTTTGACCCTGGTACCGGGGTGATCTCGATCGACCACGCAGTGGGCAACCAGGCGATCATTATCCGGAGCATCCAGATCAGCGGAAGCCCCGCTTTCAGCCTGGCCGAGCCACTTGCAGGACCCGTCAGCCTGGCACCGGGGTCTGGTCGAGAGATCACTATCCACTATGCCGGTGGAGTCGAGGCTGCAGCCGCTGTATTGGAAATCACGGATTCCAATGATCAGCTTACTACGGTCCTGCTGGAAGCCAAAGGCGGCACCGATCCCGTCTTCCAGGATCGCTTTGAAGCGATTGAGTAAGTCAGCAGGCGTCCCCCCCCAAAAAAAACCGCCGCTGTTGCACAGCGGCGGCTGTTCAGGTTACCAAGGTAGCCCGGCTTGTTGCGATTTACTGACTACGGCGCGAGCTTCCGCGGTCGCTGCGGGAGTCCTGGCGATCGCTGGAGTATTTGGGTGCATCTTTCATGTTCTGTTCGGTCAGGTCGACCCACAGCGTGACGTCATCGCCTTCCACACGAGTTTCGATCTGGTCCCAGGAGACCGCGACATCACGGGCACCTATGCCCATCAGGCCGCCGACACTGATGATGGCTGCCAAAACCTGTCCATCGCTATCAATAACAAGATTACTGATTTCGCCAACCGACTCATTGTTGTGGCGACTCTTCACCTCTTTGCCAACCAGGTTATCGGAATGAAAGCCACGGGCTGGCTTGTTCTCAACGAACTGCTGACCCATGCGATCGCCGGTCCCGTACTGCTGATCACGCTGACTCGCATGCTCATCTCGCTGACTGGCTTGCTGATCGCGTTGGTCGTCATGCAGTCCATACTGGTCGCGTTGATTGGAACGCTGGTCAGCGCGTGGGGTCTGCTGCTGACCTTCGCGGCTCGTGCCGAGCATGCCTGTGCGACGATCTGCCTGGTCAGACCGATCGTGGCGGTTGGATCGATCGTGACGGTCGGATCGATCGGTCACATAGTCAGGCGCGTTTTCCAGGCTGTCTTCCGGCAAATCAACCGACAGCGCGATGTCGTCACCATCAACCCGACGTTCGATCTGATCCCACTCCAGCGCTACGTCGCGCTCACCAAATCCAAGCAGTCCACCGATACTGAGGATCACTGCGACAACCTGGCCATCTTCGTCCAGCACAAGGTTGCTTACCTGGCCAACGGTTTCGTTGTTGCGGCGGTTCAGGATGTCTTTACCCATAAGCGTATCGGAGTGAAAGCCGCGTGCAGGTACCGCGTCCAGGTAGCCTGCCTGAGCACCCTGATGTTGCCTTGACCTGTCCTGGGTTGTTGTGCGCTGCTGATCGCTTTGAGTGCCTGATTCCACGGCGTGAGCCATCGGCATACCCAGTGCGAGGACTGGCAACAGTACTGCTGAGTATTTCAAGTAGCTAGATGTGTTCATGAGTCTTCTCCAGATTTTCCGGAATGACGGGATTGTCATTCAGTGCCCGCAGGACGACCACATCGGCCGTGTTCATGGGGACAAACAGTTTTGTTGAAAGCAAGCGCCGGGTCTGTGCGCTGTAGCACGAATACGCAACACAGGTAATTGGCAGCAGCCTGATGATGTTCGCTAACGCACAGAAAGAAACCAGGCTCAACGCTAGATTGATTCAACGGGAGAAATCACCTTTTCCCGGGCTGGCGAGAGCCAGCTCTTTTTGACCGACTGACTCCTGGAGGGTTGGCTGATGTTGCATTCAAGCTATGGGCGCATTCTGGTCCTGTTTACACTCATCGCGATGACAGGGCTTGGTGGTTGCGCGGGCAAGAGCACGAGGGATTCCTCGCCATCGATCGCTCCCGGCGCGCCGGCAGCGGACTATCTGATTGGAATTGACGATCTGATCCAGGTCAGTGTCTGGAATCATCCGGATCTGGGCGTTACCGTACCTGTACGCGCCGACGGCAGGATTACCATCCCCTTGATGGGCGATGTTCAGGCTGGAGGCCGCCGTCCGGCCGACGTGGCCGCCGATGCCAGCCAGGCCCTGTCCGAGTTTATCCATGAGCCCGAGGTGACGATTATCGTTGCCGAGTTGCGCAGTCATGAATACCTGTCCCGAGTGCGAGTGACCGGAGCGGTACGAACTCCTGTCTCTTTGCCGCACCGTCAAGGGATGACGGTGCTCGATGCCGTTCTCGCCGCCGGTGGCCCTAACGAATTTGCCGCAGCCAATCGCAGCTCCCTGCATCGTCACACCGACAACGGCGCGATCAGCAAATACGATCTGCCCTTGAAGCGCATGCTTGAGCAGGGTGAGCTGGGAGCCAACCACTTGCTGGCTCCAGGTGACGTCATCGTGGTACCGCAGCGCCTATTTTAAAAAGATGCCGACCATGAACCAACTTCCCGGCAGCCAACAGCCATTGCCCTTGATCGAGCTGATTCCGGCCAGCCTGCGTGAAATGCAGCGCAGGTTGATCTGGATGGTGATGTTGTTTGTCACCGTTGCCCTGATCAGCCTGGCCGTTGCCTTTTCCTGGCCCAAGCAGTACCACGCGTCAACCAGCATCCTGGTCTCTGAAGACAACATCATTCGTCAGCTGATGGAAGGGCGGGCGGTTGCCACCAGCGTCTACGACCGGGCCGCGATTGCCCGAGAAGTGGTTTTCAGCCGCAAGGTCATGGACCAGGTGTTGCTGGAGGCTGGCTGGTCGCCCGGCGACTTGAGCCAGGCCGAACGAGACCGGCTGGCCCGGAACATCGAGTCGCGAACCACGATTGGCTCCCCCCGTGAAAACCTGATCCTGATTGAATACTCCGACGCCGACCCGGTCCGGGCTCGAACCGTCGCTGCCAGCTTCGCTGAACTGTTCATGGCTGAGAGCAGTGAGGCAAAGCGCCGCGAAAGCCGCGAAGCTTACGAGTTCATCGCCGCCCAGGTGGCCCAGTATCACAGCCGGCTGATCGAAGCCGAGCTGCGCCTGAAGCGGTTTCGCGATGCCAGCGAAGACGCCCGACCCGGCTCGGGACCCGAGGTCAGCGCCCGGGTCGCCGAATTGCGACGCGAGGTGGAGACCTGGCGCATGCAGCAACGGGATCTACGCTCCCGCATGGTCGCCTTGCAGGGCCAGCTGGGGGAACTCGATACGGACACGCAACTGGACAGTTACCAGAATCAACTGCGCCAGCAGATTGCCCGTCTGCAAAACGAGCTTGACAGTCAGATGCTGGATCTGACGCCGCGTCATCCCAACGTGATTCGTTCGCGTCACCGGATCGAGGCGCTCAGGGATGAGTTGTCCTCATCGGCTGAACGCATTCGTCGCGGAGAGGATATCAGTCGTACCTTGCACAGTCCGCTGCACCAGGAGCTGGGCAGTGCGCTGGCCGGGGTGCGCCGCGAAATCGCCGGTCAGGAAGCGCGCATTCGCGCCGGTGAAAATCTGCTGGCCGACGAGCTCCGACGAGGTCGACAGGTGGCCGATAGCGATATGGAACTGGCCGAGCTCAGTCGCGATCACGAGGTCAACCAGACCATCTATGCCGATCTACTCAACAGGCTGGAGAATGCCCGGCTTTCCATGCATATGGATGAAACGGGCCATGGATTGACCTTTACTCTGCACGAGCCCGCGATCGAGCCGACCCGCCCCTCCGGTCTGCGATTTCTGCATATTGCCTCCGGCGGGCTGATGGCAGCTATCGCCATGCCTTTGGGTTTGATTCTGCTACTGGTCCGGATCGATCCCCGGGTGCGCTCGCCCGAGGCGCTCGAGCGGGCCGCCGACCTGCCCTTGCTGATCGCGATGCCGCGTTATTGGAGCAACAGCGACCGCGGTGCCTGGTGGGCCCGCGTTCGGATGGCCGCCCTGGCTGTGCTGTTGACGATGCTTGCATTTGTCGGGGCAGGCTGGTGGCGCCTGGCGATAAACGCATGAAGACCGGCTTCTGTATCAAGAGTGAGTCGGACAACGACAACAGCGACACTGAGGCTGATCAGTCCATGAAGTCGTCGCGACAGTCGATCTTGCGGATGCCGGAAAGCAGGGCATTGGCACCGGATCAGCTTCTCGAACGCGGTGTGATTCATGCCGGCTCGCGCAACTACCGCCAGCTTGACTTGTTTCGAGAGCTGCGCGCCAACGTATTGAGCGGTAGTTCCCTTCTCAACCCGGTCATCCTGGTCACTGGCGTGGGGCCAGCTTGCGGCACCAGCTTCGTGGCCCGCAACCTGGCCGTCTCAATTGCCTTCGACGAAGCCCGCACCGCGCTACTGATGGACTGCAACCTGCGTCGGCCTGCCGTGGCCAGAGACTTCCGCCTGGCCGACAGAAGCAGCGGGCTGTTGGACCTGTTCGGCCACAAGGACCAGGACGTGGCCCACATCATTCACCACAGCGGTGTGCCGCGCTTGCGGCTGATCCCGGCCGGTAATGGCACCCTGAGTGGCGTCGAGTACTTCGCTTCGGTGCGAATGCGCGCGCTGATTCGCGAGGTCAGCAGTCGGTATAACGATCGCTGCCTGGTCATCGATGCGCCCCCGGCGCTGGGTTCGCCCGACGCGCGAATCCTGGCCGAATATGCGGACCTGGTCGTGATCGTGGCGGGAGAGGCCCGTCATCGGGCCGAGACCATCCGACGGGCAACGACGGTTTTCCCCCGCGAGCGGCTGGCTGGCGTGGTCTTCAACCACCTGCCATGATGCGCGTCATCCTGATCTACCTGATCATGCTGCTGGCCGCCGTCAGCGAAGTGGCCTCCGCCCAGGACGCCGATCCATTGGCGAGGCCGGAACTCTTCGAGCTGGACCTCGACCTGGGTCTCGAACACAGCGACAACCGGGCTCGGACCAGTCCTCGCGGCAGCAGCGAGACTGCACTGGTGCCGCGAGCGATCGTGGATCTGTTCCGTTCCGGCGACCGTGTCACCACGCGCCTGGCCGGCTACGTCGAACAACGTTTGCCCCTGGACGGCTCTTTCGGCAATGACTTTCAGGCCAATATCGCCGGTCGCCTGAACTGGCACCTGATTGAAGAAAGTCTGGACTGGGTCGTCGAGAACGTGGCCAGCGGAACGCCGCTGGACCTGACTGCCCAGGATACGCGAGAGAATCGCCAGCAAACCAATGTGTTCAGTACCGGGCCGCGCTGGATCGTGCAGCCGGCCAGGCCCTGGAGCGGTCTGTTCGACGCGCGTTTTATCCACAGCTATGCCGAGGACAGCGCTGCCTTCAACAGCAATCGGGTGCTGCTGGCGGCGCGCGCGGTACGCCGACTCGGTGGAGGCCGCCAGTTGTCGGCTGGAGTCGAGGCAACCGAGGTACGCTATCGCAACAGCGCGTTCTCAACGTCGGACTATCAGCGTCTTGACCTGGTCGGGCGCTATCGGACGACGCGGGATGGTTTTGACCTGGACCTGGCGGCCGGTCGAACCCGGGTCGAGCTGGATCGTGGCGGGAATCTCGAAGGCAACCTGGTCAGGCTGCGACTGATCTGGAGTGTTGATGATCGTCACAGACTGGTGGCCAG
>SLQY01000086.1 GCA_007131235.1 Wenzhouxiangella sp. | reverse complement strand
GCTAGTCTATTGTCCGCACAGCGTATTTTCCTCAGTCGGTCGTATGGCCCGATACGACGCTCCATCGGAAAATCCCCTGTGCGAACAATATCCTGCGCGATCATCGCGCGAATTCATGAATTATTCGGGCTAGGTTGACAGAGATCGCTGCAATCAAGGGGAATGAGGCACTCCAAGGGTTCAGTCTGTCCGACCAGAGACGCGAACAACCGACTGTGCTAGTATTTTCGCCACGGTTGCCCGGCGCCCCCTACTGCCAACGCCAACACGCAAGCCCCCAGCCGGGCAGCCGTTCTCACCAACCCACACAAAGCCCGACAACCCCTGCCCCCTGCCCCACAAGGTTACCCTGCGGGCGAGTGACGGCAAAGGACGGTGCCGGTGTCAAGCCACAATAGCCGGCCGCCATCGATAGCTTTTTTCTGTTGCCTAATGGGCACGGCGGGCTGTTTGGCGTGGATTTCGCGTTGCTTTGGAGTGTCCTGGCCTTCCTGCTGAACTTCATTCCGACCCTCGGGTCGCTGGTTGCCGCAATTCCTGGCGTGCTTGTCGCCCTGATCCAGCACGGCACCGAGACCGCCTTCTGGCTGCTGGACCGGGAGACCGCTGGCTGTGCCCGCAGCACATGCGGAGGGCTTGGTCTTGACGGAGGACGGGGCCGTTGGCCCCAAACAGAAAAGAAGAAACGCCAGTCCGTCAGGGCTGTCCGAAGATGCGCAAGGGATGGATGCCAACTGGCCGAGACAAGCCAGCGGCGCAGGCTCCGTTCACGACAGCCCGGTTCTGCCGCTCAGAACGCGCCAGACCGCAAATAATCCGGATTTGATTGCGCAAGGTATCGAAAAATGATACTTTTTGCGTATGAAACAGGAATTCAGCCATGCTCGGGACTATGTAGACAGTCTCGCCTCAAGCGGGCGCTATCACTTCACGAGTGCTGACGCCAAGGCAGCGCTCAGCGCCTCGCCCGATGCAGTCAAGCTGGCGCTGAACAGACTCGGTAAGCAAGACCTGATCGCAACACCCTCGCGCGGCTTCTACGTCATCGTCCCGCCGGAATACAAATCGCTCGGCTGCCTACCGGCAGACCAGTTCATCCCGCAGTTGATGGCGCATCTAGGCCTGCCTTACTACGCAGGGCTGCTCACCGCAGCACAGTACTATGGGGCCGCCCATCAACGCCCGCAAAAATTCCAGGTATTCACAGAAAAGTCCCGTCGCCCGATCAAGTGCGGCAAGGTCAGGATCAACTTCATCGCCCGCAAACAGACCAAGGCGGTCGCGACCAAACCTTTCAACACGCCGCGTGGCGCGCTGATGGTCTCGACACCCGAGGCCACGGCGATTGATCTTGCAGGCTATCCTGATCACACGGGCGGACTTGAGCAGAGTGCGACTGTGATCTCGGAACTGGCCGAGCAGCTTGATCCCGGCAAGCTGGTCTTGGCCGCACAAACAGCACCGGTCCCGTGGGCACAGCGGCTTGGCTATTTGCTGTCGCTCGGCGAGGGCAGTGAAATCACCGGTCCGCTGGAAGAGTACGTCAGAGAGAACGCCCGTGAGTATGTGCCACTCGCACTCAATGGAGAAAAAGACGGCCACCGCGACAAGGCGTGGAAGCTGACCATCAACGAAGAGGTAGAACCCGAGTTTTGATCCCACGTGACTACATTACAGAATGGCGCGAGGAAGCGCCCTGGATCGAGGACGCGCAGGTCGAGCAGGACCTCGTGATCAGCAAGGCGCTCGTCGATATTTTCTCACATGACGTCCTGAGAGACGCGCTTGCCTTTCGCGGTGGCACGGCAATCTACAAGCTTTTTCTCAAACCACCGGCCCGCTATTCCGAAGACATCGACCTTGTCCAGATCAACGCGGAACCGGCAGGCGATGTGATGACTGCGCTGCGCGATGTGCTGACACCGTGGCTGGATGACACACCGCGCTACAATCAGAGCGAAGGCCGTGTAACCTTCAAGTTCCGGTTCCGCTCGGAAGACAACCCGCCCTTACCACTGACCCTGAAGGTCGAGATCAATACGCGCGAACACTTCGCCGTCCACGGCATGCAGAACGTTCCGTTCAAGGTCCAGTCACGCTGGTTCGAAGGCGCATGCGCCATCCCGAGCTACGGCCTGAACGAGTTGCTCGGGACCAAATTGCGCGCCCTCTACCAACGCCGCAAAGGCCGTGACCTGTTCGATCTCGCCATGGCCCTCGACCACGAAGACAGCGACCCCGAACAGATCATCAAAACCTTCGCCGCCTACATGGAGGATGGCGGGCACCATGTGACCAAAACCCAGTTCGAAGAAAACCTCGCCGCCAAGCTGAAGAACCGGCTATTCACAGCAGATATCGGCCCGCTACTGCGCGATGGGTTTGAATGGAACCTCGTCGCCATGGCCGAGAAGGTCACCGATGAATTGATCGCCCGCCTTCCCGAACAGGATTGAGCGCATAGGAAGTATAAGCGCCCTATTTTCTGATTTCCAAGGGTATCCGGAGCCGTGCCAGGCCACCCCCTGACGCTTACCAAAGTACCCAGCACGCCGAATTCCGTCCGATCCCGCCCTGTCGGAGCCAATCGAGCAGCCCCTGTAACCCCGTTTTTGCCGGCGTGGGCCTATCCGGCACGAGCGCCGTCGGGCCGCGCCCGGATGGAACGTAGCCTGAAACCGGTTTCCTGCGCTTCAGTGATGCAAACCGGTACGCACGGCCGGCCTGCCTGTGCGATGCACGTGGACAGGCGGCCCCCGACTTTCCGCCCACAGGCCAGGAAGATCCTTGCGGGTTCGGTGATTCAGGATTCGCTCGATCACCGGCGGGTCTTCGATACACGCGATGACCTGAACCGCTCCTCCGCACTTCGGGCAGGTTTCGACATCAATCTGGAAAACCCGCTTAAGGCGCCTCGCCCATCGCATCGCCGGGCGTTGCTCGGCCGGTGTGGGATCTTGCGACGGTTGCGGCCTCTTCGGCTTGCCGCATCGCCCTCGGCGGGCCGGCGTGATCCGGGCCCGGTACTGGGTTTTCAGTGTGTAGCCGATCTCACCGCGTGCGGTCAGGAACAGGCGCTTTTCTGAAACGCGCTTTACGGCACTCCGGCTTCGCTTCTTTGAGCAAGCTCGAAACCGCAAAGCCTGCGTTGCCTGCGCTGGAGGACGGCAGATTTATCGGCACAGCCGTTAGTTTGTCGCGCTGGCTGGCTTTGACCGCCACACCGGCGTGCAGGGAGAAGCCAGCCACGTTGCCGGGGCCGCCAGTTAGTTAAATAGAAATTAATATATTGTTAAGTTTAGAAGCAGTGGCCATTTTGATAACGCTACATTACCCCTCCACATGGGCACAGATCGACCCCAGAAGTGGCAGGCCCGGACAAAGCCGATCCTGGAAACACCGTATATTGCTTGCTTTCTACGGGAATTAACGCTCCTCTATGCCTCAGCGAAGTTTTGCTTTAGGGAGGCAGGGGCCGTGAGTTCGAATCTCGCCACCCCGACCACGACGATTTTTTCGAATAAAAGCCGGCCCTTGCGCCGGCTTTTATTCTTCTATCTTCAGGCTCCAAGTTTCATGACCTCTATCGCCACCTGGTGACGGCCGGCCCGCTTGGCCTGGTAAAGCAGACTGTCGCTGAGCCTGTAAAGCGTGTCCGCGCTGGGCTCCACGCCTGGACGGACCAGGGCAATACCGATGGAGATGGTCAGATCACCGCCGGCCGGGCTGGCTTCGTGCCTGATGCCCAGCGCATTGACCGCTTCCTGCAGGCGCTCGGCATCGCGCCGAACCGCAGCCTCGGTGTCGAAGTTCATCAACAGCGCAAATTCCTCTCCGCCGACCCGGAACGCCAGGCCATCGCCGCCATCGCATCGCTCCATCAGCAAATTTCCCAGGCGACGCAACACGTCGTCACCGGCAGCGTGGCCATAATGGTCGTTGTAAGCCTTGAAGTGGTCAATATCAATCATGTAAAGGGCCAGGTGCTCCTGGCTGCGCCGCAGCTGCATGATGCGCTGCCCCAGCATGGCATCGAAGTGACGCCGGTTGTAAAGTCCGGTCAGCGCATCGGTGATGCTCATGCGCTCGACCACCTTGCGGTCGGTTATGTCCTGGAGAATCGAGGTGAAGCCGACGATCAGGGCCCCGTCCGCCGCATTGGGCGAGATCAGTTCCTGGATCCAGCAGCGACGGCCATCGCGGGCCACGTGCTCGAGCTCGCCTTCCCAGGTTTCACCCTGGCGAATCCGCCGCTTGATTGCATCGACCTGCTCATCGCTGATCCTCGAATGCAGCGTTTTCCAGTAGTTCTTTCCGATCAGCTCGGCGCTGGTGTAGCCATAGCGCTGGCAGAAAGCCTCCGACACGCTCAAGATCTTGCCTTCCTGGTCGATCCGGCTGATCAACACGTTCTGGTCGATGAGTTCGACGTACTCGCGAATCTTCTCGTGGGCCTGGACCAGGTCACGGGTGCGCTCTTCGACCTTGCGTTCGAGACTCTCGTTGAGCTCCTTCAAGGCCAGGTTGGTGCGCTGGATTTCGCGCTCCTGGCGGAAGCTGTCCAGCGCGGCCTTGAGAGTCAGGCGCAAGTCCTCCTTGGCCCAGGGTTTGGCCAGATAGCGGAACAGGCCAGCCCGGTTGATGGCATTGGTCACCCCGTCCAGGCTGCTCTGCCCGGTCAGCATGACCGTGCGCGCGTCCGGCAGGCGCGCATGCAGGCAGGCCAGCACCTCGTCGCCGCGCCGGCCCGGCATGATGTAATCGCAGACAATGACCGCAACCTCGATGCCGGCCGCGGCCAGCTCCTCGACCACTTCCTCGGCCTCGGCCTGGTTGTCAAGCAAAGTCAACTCGATCTCGGGGAAGTGGGGCTCAAGCTCCATGGCCAGGGCCTCGAGGATCATTTCCTCGTCATCGATGCACAGCACCGCCAGGCGGCTCATGGCACGCCTCCCTCGGCCAGGCCGTCTTGAATAGCCTGGTGCAACTCTTCGGCCTTCCAGGGCTTGCCGATGAAACGAAACAAGCCGCCGTTCTGTTCGGCATTTCGCACGGCCTGGGGGTTGGCCTGTCCGGACAGCATGATCTTGACGACGGTGGGAAAGCGACGATGGGCTTCGACCAGGAACTCATCGCCCTTGACCACCGGCATCTGCCAGTCGGTGATGATGATCAGGACCGGCAGCTGGTCGCAGTCGTAGGACTCAAGGATGTCCCAGGCATCGCCGGCACCCAGCGCCAGTTCAATGATGAAGCGCTGGTGAAACAGGGCCTGCAACTGCATGTCGAGCGAGTCGAGGATCGTTTCCTCGTCGTCGACACAAAGAATGACGCCTTCAGCTTGCACGCTGATCTCCCTTGACAGGCAAATGAACACGGAAAACGGATCCCTCCCCCGGCACCGTATCCACTTCAATCCGACCATTATGCCGCTTGACGATGCGCTGCACAATCTCAAGCCCCAGGCCGCTGCCCTCGCCACGCGCCTTGGTGGTAAAGAACGGATGGAAAATACGTTCGCGCACTTCGGGCGACATGCCACAGCCGGTATCGCTGATGGTCACCACCGCTTCATGCTGATCCTGCTGCACGCTGATTTCCAGTCGGCCAGCGTACTCCATGGCCTGGAGAGCGTTCTGAATCAGGTTGATCCAGACCTGGCCCAGTTCGTCCGGGTAGGCCAGGATTGGCGGATAGTCCGGCAGCTCGATATACAGTTCGACTGACTGCTTGATCTGGTTGTGGTAAAGGGTGAGGACGGTTTCGATGCTCTCGTCCAGGCGCGTCGGCTCCATATCGCCGAGCTGGGTATCCTGGCGGGCAAAACTCTTCAAGGCGAACACCACCTTGCGCGCTTTCTGCGAGGCGATGCGGATGTTGTGAGTGGCCCGGTGCACGTGCAGACCAGCGCGCAGATGATCGAGAATCTCGGCGGCCTGGGGATGGCTCAGAATCGGCTCGAGTTCAGCGATATCCTGTGCCGGCAACTGCGACAACAGCTCTGCGGCAGTGCGGCTATCAATGCCATCGAAGCGCTCGAGCGCGCGCTGGTAAGTCTGCTTGAGCGCGCGCTTCTCACGCAGGTTCAACCCTGAAGACTGCTCGCCCTGGCCAAGCAGATCAGAGACCAGGGCGCGAACATCCGGTGCCAGGCCGGCACTGAATTCGAGCAATTCCGGCTGACGCTTGTAGCCCTGGGCCAGGGTCTCGATCGATGAGGTGATTGACCCGAGCGGGGTATTGATCTCGTGCGCCACGCCGGCGACCAGCTGGCCGAGCGCGGCCATCTTCTCGCTCTGGATCAGCTGTCCCTGGGCGGTCTTGAGCGCCTCCATGGCCTGTTCAAGCTCGACATAGCTGTCCTGCAGGCGCTGGTTGGTGCGCTCAAGGCCGAGATTGGCCTCGGCCAGCTCACGGGTGCGGGCAGCCACACGCTGTTCCAGTTCCTGCTGGTGACCACGCAGCGCGCGGATCAAGTGATTGAAGGCCTCGACCAGCTCGGCAATCTCGTGCCGGGCCGAGACTTCTATCGCTTCGGGCAAATCACTCTCCTTGATCGAGCGCACGGTCTGCGAAAGGCGACGCACCGGGTAGAGCAGGATGTGGTTGGCAAAGTAGACACCGGCCAGGGCGAGCAGGATCGAGGCCAGCAGCACGATCAGGCTGATGGTTCGGAAGCGCTCGATGGGTTCGTTGAGCTCGGCGTAGTCGATCTTTGCCAGCAACCCCCAGTTCAGAGAAGGCAGATAGCGCCAGACGGCCAGCACCGGTTCGCCTCGATGATCGATGAAGTCTCCGCTGCCCTGGTTGCCCGACAGCGCGATCTGGAGCGGACCGAAGCCCGCAGTGGCCACCGTGGTGCCAATCAGCCCGGGTTGGTGCCGGGTCGGCGCGCTGATCAGCAACTCGCCGCCTTGCAGGGTGCCTGCAATGATCTCGCCGGTACGCCCCAGTCCGGCGAAGCGGTTGACCGTGCGATCCAGCTCGCTGCGGTCGATCTGCAAGACGATGTTGCCAATGATGATGCCACCATCGAAGATTGGCGCGGCCAGGAAGGCGGCGTAATCCCGGGTCGGCGGATACCAGGCAAAGTTCGACACCTCGGTCTGGAGCAGCGTATTGGCCGCATCAATGGTTCGGGCCAGCTCGGTGTCCGACAGCGGCGGCTCGAACACGTTCTGACCCAGGTCCGAGGCGGCCCTGAGCGAGTAACGGATGGTGCCATCCTGGTCCAGCAGTAGCAGGTCGTAGTAGCCCTTGTCGAGAATATAGCTGGACAGAAACGCCTGCATGGCACTGTCGGCATCGACAATGCGCTGCGGCTGCGCCAGCAATTGCGGCCACTGCGGCAGCCGCGCCAGGCCGGCGGTATCGGAGATCAGGTTGAGCACGTAGGCCTCGATGCGATGATGGGTGGCATCGGTGACCGACACCAGGGCCTGGCCCTTTTCGGCATGGATGGCGCGACTGAATATGAGGTTGGCGACCAGATAGGCGCTGAGCACCAGCAGGAACGCTACCAGCAGAAAGATGGCGCCCAGCTCGGTGGAAATCGAGCGCAAGCGGATCATGACTCGGCACCAGCCGGCCCCGGGTTGGCCCATTGCCCGCCCCAGCCTCCCTGCATGTCGTCGAGGAACAGCTGCCATTCCTGCAGTGAACGGTACGGCGGAAAAGGCAGCGGACGAACCGGCTTCGGTGTTTCCCAGACAATGTCGAATTGACCGTCGGACCGAATGCGCCCGATACGGACCGACTTCCACAAGTGCTGGCTAGTTGGATCGACACTGATCGGACCGTGTGGCGCGGCCAGGCTCAGGCTGGCCAGGGCCGTGCGCACCGCAGCGGTGGCGGTGGAACCGGCAAGCTCGGCGGCGGCAGCCCACAGGTGGACACCGTTGAAAGCCGCCTCCATCGGGTCGGTCAATACGCGATCAGCGCCAAACCGGCCCTGGAAGGCGTCGACAAAAGCCTGGTTTTCTTCGGTGTCGACACTCTGGAAATAGTTCCAGGCAGCAAAATCACCGACAAAAGCTGCGCTGCCCATGGCCTGCAGCTCGACCTCGGCAATGCTGAACGAAATGGTCGGAATCAGGTTCGGCGTGATGCCCTCGGCGCGCAAACGCTCGAAAAAGGCGATATTGCTGTCACCGTTGAGGGTATTGAGAATGACATCGGGGCGGGTATCGACAATCGCGGCCACGGCGGCATCGACATCGGTACTGCCAAGCAGTACATACGACTCGCCCAGCACCTGGCCGCGCAGGGACAGAATCTGGTCGCTCATGATGCGGTTGGCAGCGCGTGGAAAGACGTAATCGGAGCCGACCAGGAAAAAGCGCTGCCCCAGGTTGTCCATGGCCCATTTCACCGCGGGAATGATTTGCTGATTGGGCGCCGCACCGGTATAGACAATGTTGGGGGATGACTCCAGACCCTCATACTGGACCGGGTAGAACAGCAGATGGTCGTACCGCTCGAAGACCGGCAACACCGTCTTGCGCGAGGCCGAGGTCCAGCATCCAAACACCACCGCCACGCTTTCGTCGACGATCAGTTCCTGAGCCAGGCTGGCGAACAGATCCCAGTCCGAGGCACCGTCACGGATGACCGGCTCGACGCGACGCCCGAGCACGCCGCCGCGCTCATTGATCTGCTCGATCGCCAACAGCGTGGCATCCACGACATCACGTTCGCTGAAAGCCATGGTGCCGGACAGGGAATGAAGAACACCAACCCGGATCGCCTCATCGCCGCGCGGGCCGGTGCAGGCACTCAACAGGCCTGCAAGAAGGATCGCGGTCAGCAGCAGCCCGGCCGACCGGCGGCAGCAGGCACCGGGCCACGTCGCGCTCATCGATAACTGCTCGAATGGCGACGGCACATGGACGCAAAGCGACCCCCTCGGAACTTGATACAGCTTGCGCCTGGCATCGGTTGTCGGCACTCCCCTTTCGAAGGCCGCAGTATACAAAACGTGCATGAAAAAGCAGTCTCCATCGCAGCTATTGAACCGGCAACGAAATACCTGAGACATTCGTTGCTCGCGCTTTGCGGCGCTAGTCCGCAAAGCACTCCGCTTCGCGACCCCGGCCGACAAATCGGGTAACGCTCTAATCCAGCCAATCCAATCGCTGCCAGCGCTGCTATCATGCCGCGGCGTTGCCACGCTTTTCAAAAGGGATCGCCCGATGACAGACCGACCAGACTCGCAGGCCAACTTTGCAGCGGTAGAAAAAGCCATGCGCCAGGCCGGCCTGCCGACCCTGGCCATCCGCACCTTCGAGCATTACTTCCAGGAACTGGCGCGCGGCCAGACCGGCTTGCTGGCCGAAACCGAGATCAGTCCGGCCGGCGACGTGTCCAGGCTCGAGGACCTCCCCGCCGACAGCGCCTTCGGCCCAGCGCTCGCCCAAACCGTCGTGATCAAGCTCAACGGCGGCCTCGGCACCAGCATGGGCTTGAACCAGGCCAAGTCGCTGCTACCGGCGCGCGAGGGCGTAACTTTCCTGGAGCTGATTGCCCGCCAGGTACTTGATCTGCGCGCATCCAGCGGCCATACCCTGCCGCTGATCCTGATGAACAGCTTCAACACCGACGCCGACTCGCTGGACTCGCTCGGCAAGCTGCCTGAACTGGCTGCCGGCCAGGGCGATGTGCCGCTTTCGTTCCTGCAGCATCGCGTGCCGCGCCTGCTCGAAGACAGCCTGATGCCGGTCTCCTGGCCTGAAGCCCCCGAGCGCGAATGGTGCCCGCCCGGTCACGGCGATCTTTACACCGCACTGATGACCACCGGCCTGCTCGACCGGCTACTGGACCGGGACTACCGCTGGGCCTTTGTCTCCAACGCCGACAATCTTGGTGCCAGCCTAGAGCCCGCCATCCTCGACCTGATGGCACGCGAGTCGATCCCGTTCCTGATGGAAGTGACCCGACGCACCGCCGCCGACCGCAAGGGCGGGCATGTCGCCCTGGACCGCAGCGGCCAGCTCATCCTGCGCGAATCCGCCCAGTGCCCGGCCACCGACCTGGCCGCTTTCCAGGATATCGAGCGCCACCGCTACTTCAATACCAACAACCTGTGGCTGGATCTGCAGGCACTGAAGTCCCGGCTCGAAGAACGCGACGGCATTCTCGGTCTGCCGCTGATCAAGAATCGCAAGCATGTCGTGCCCGACGACCCCACCACCCCAGCCGTGATCCAGGCAGAAACTGCCATGGGCGCGGCCATTTCGGTGTTCTCTGCCGCGCGCATCCTCGAAGTCCCACGTACCCGCTTCGCCCCGGTCAAGACCACCAGTGACCTGCTCGTGCTGTGGTCAGATCGCTACCGGGTCAATGCGGCAGGCCTGGTCCAGCCAACCACCGATACCCCGCTAGCCGTCGACCTGGATCCAGTCCATTACGGCAACATCGGCAACTTCCAGGCCCGCTTCCCGGCCGGCGCGCCATCGCTGATCGAAGCGCAGGAGTTCAGCGTGCGCGGGGACATCAGCTTCGCTGCCAACACCACCATCCGCGGCAAGGTCCACCTGCGCCAG
>SLQY01000317.1 GCA_007131235.1 Wenzhouxiangella sp. | reverse complement strand
TTGGCCGGCGCATTGGGTGCCTTGCTGTTCGAGCTGGGCGGAATGGACGCGATGACCGCCGTGGCCGTCACCGCGCTGGTGTCGGCCATCCTGATGCTCTCTGCCTGGATTCCGGCCCGCCGCGCGGCAGCCATTCAACCCATGGACGCCTTGCGTGACCGATAGGCCCCGCTAACCAAGGAAATCGAAATGACAGCAAGCGAATTGATGCAAGCCGGCCGGGCGCTGTCGCGCACGTCAGGGTTTTTCGCCGTCGGTGTTCTGACCCTGGCCCTGGCCATTGCCGCCAGCACGGCGGTTTTCAGCCTGTTCGACCATGTCATTGTCCGCGCCCTGCCCTTTGCCGAGCCGGATCAGTTGGTACGTGTTGATCGAATCAGCAGCCCGGCCGAGTATGCGGCCATGCGAGATCAGGTTGAGCTGTTTGAACAGGTCGCCGCCTACTCTCCGGTCAACGGAATGACCCTGTCCGGGCAGGATCGTCCGCAGCGCTTGCCCACCAGCCGGGTCAGCAGTAATTTCTTCAGCACCCTCGGTTTGATTCCTGCCAGGGGCCGCGATTTTCTCGCCGGTGAAGACGGCCCTGACGCTGGCGATGTGGCCATCATCAGCGAACGCTTCCGACGCCAGCATTTTGGTTTGGATACGGACGCTGTCGGTCGTGAGCTGATACTCGACGGGACGGCCTTTGAGGTCGTTGGCATCATGCCGCCGGATGTGCGCTTCCCGTCCGACGAGGTGGCGGTGTGGCTGCCGATTACCATCAACCCGGCCGATCCGGGCAGCTATTGGGGCGACGTCCAGCTCCAGGTGATTGCCCGCCTGCAACCGGGCGATGGTCTCCAGGCGGCGCAGGCCCAGCTTGGCGCACTGGCCAGCGCGCTGCGGCTGCAAAACCCGCTGTGGACACCGGACGAAGCGAACTACCTTGATTCGTTTCGAGTAGTTGGACTGAAAGACTATTTGATCGGCCCGCTGGCAACGCCGTTGGCAGCCTTGATGGTCGCGGTGGTGCTGGTACTGCTGATGGCCTGCGTCAATCTTTCCAACCTGTTCCTGGCCCGTGCCCTGACACGGCGTCGGGAGTTTGCCATCCGTGCGTCGCTGGGCGCAGGAACCACCCGCCTGATCCGAAGCAGCCTGGCTGAACTGGCCTGGATCGTGGTGCCGGGTGGGCTGCTGGGCATTGGCCTGGCCTGGTGGCTGACGGTGAAATTGCCCGGCCTGTTGCCCGCCGAGGTACCGGTTGCCGCTGACGTGGCCATGGACGCTCGCGTGCTTGGCTTTGCGCTGCTGGCAACGATTACCGCCGCGGTGATCGCCGGGGTGATCCCGGCCTTGCGCGCCGGCTTCAGTGACTCGGCTGACGTTCTGGCTGCGAACCGCCAGGGCATTGACACCCGCGCCAGCCGCCTCAGTCAATCGCTGGTAACGATCCAGATCGCGCTCGCCGTGGTGCTGACGATTGGTGCCGGACTGTCGTTGAGAACCCTGGCGGCGTTTGGCCAGATTGACCCCGGCTTTGCGCCGGCAGGACTGGTGACCGCCAAGCTGGATCCCGTGCCGGGCCAGTTGGACACCAAGGCCGCCAAGCACGCGATGCATGCGCAGGTGCTGGAGCGCGTTCGTGCCGTGCCGGGTGTCGAGCAGGCTGGCTTGACCAGCTTCGGGCCGCTGGCTGATTCGGAAGTCTTTTACACCGCTTTCGATTTGTTTGATGACCGCCGTGGCCGGGGTAGCCTGCCGCAGGCCTACTGGGCGCATGTCACGCCCGGCTACCTGGAAACCCTGGGCACCGAGCTGGTCGAGGGGCGACTGTTCGATGAGTCCGACCGGGCAGGTGCACTGCCCGTGGCCTTGATCAGCCAATCGCTGGCCGTTCGCTATTTTCCAGACGGCGATGCCATCGGACGCCAGATTGGGCAGCCGTGGTGGGACAACTGGTGGACGGTTGTCGGTGTGGTCGCAGACGTGTACTTCGAGGCCCTGGACCAGCCGCGGCATCTGGCCATCTATCGCCCCCTGGCGCAGGACCCCAGGGAGGCGGTTGAACTGGCTGTCCGATCACCTGGTAACGCCGATCTGATCATCAACGCCATCACCGGCCTCATGGACGATGTTGATTATGAAATCGCGGTCAGCCAGCTGCGTACCGGCGAACAGCGCCTGGCGCGGGCAACGGCCCAACCGCGCTTTTACGGCCAGTTGCTCGCGGCATTCTCGATCGCGGCCGTGCTGCTGGCCATGCTGGGTGTTCATGGCATGAGCACGCAGTTGGTCGCGCGACGCCGACGCGAAATCGGCATTCGAATGGCCGTTGGTGCTACGCCTGGCCGAATTCTCTCGTTTGTCATGGGTAATTTTCTGCTGCTGGCGGCCATTGGTCTGCTGGTCGGGCTGGCGACCGCATTGCTGGCAGCGCATGGTATCGAAGCCATGCTGTTTGGCGTTGAATCCCTGGACACCGCCACCTTCGTCGCTGTCAGCGCGCTGATTCTGCTGGCCAGCGCCTTGTCTGCGTTACTGCCGGCCTGGCACGCCGTCCGCACCTGCCCGGCCGAGGTGCTGGGTGAACAATGAAGGGCTGGTGGGCATCGCACCCTACAATAGTCCGACGACATCGCCCTACCCGCACGACAAAATGAAATGACTTCAATGGCAGCAGCG
>SLQY01000233.1 GCA_007131235.1 Wenzhouxiangella sp. | reverse complement strand
GCCTTCGATCCATCGGACGTCAGCTTCGACGAGGTCGGCAGCATCATCATCGAGCCGCTGGATTGCAACAACATCCTGCTCGGCTACGATTTCACTCCACTCGGTCTGGGTACCGGCGTCCTGGAAGGCAACCGCGGCGAGTTTCGCATTGCCGGCTACGACTGCAATCCGTGGCAGTGATCGAACAGACACCTGACAGACCCTGAACGATCGCGATGGCCGGACCCGGCCATCGCGGCTTCATCCGCCAGGCATCTACGGCCACTGCTTCGAGATCCTGCAGCCAGCCACTAAGCCCCAAGCGCCCATGGTGCTGGCACACCGCGGCACATAACTACGAATTCATCTAGGGAAGACAGGATTAACCCAGGCAAGCGCGGGATTACATGGCGCTGTCTGAATAAAGAGAAGCTGTGCCAGTTCGCGGCGGCACCAGCCTGACAACCAGCAAAAAGGGAAGCGTTTTCGACGATGAGCAAACCCTTTGATCCCGAATTATGGGCCAGCGCCCAGCAGGCGCTGGACGAGCTCATTGACCTGCCCGAAGAGCAGAGGCCGGCAGCGCTTGAGCAAATGCACCTGTCAGCTCCGGTGCGACAGGTTCTGGAACAGATGCTCAAGGGCCTGTCTCTGCCCGGCCTGCTCGATGTTGATCCTGGCTTCCTGCCCTTCTGTATTGGCGAGCTTTCCGGGTCAGAGGCCCAGCCCATGGCCGGTCAGGGCGGCATCCCGACCAGCGTCGGCAGCTGGACCCTGATCGAGGAAATCGGCCGTGGCGGCATGGCGATCGTGTTTCGTGCCGAGCGGGCGCTGTCCGGGGCCCGCCAGCAGGCCGCGGTCAAGCTGATGACAGTAGGTGCCATGGCTGCCGATGGCCAGCGCCGCTTCGAGCAGGAACAAGCCGTCCTGGCCCGGCTGGCGCACCCGGCCATCACTCCACTCATCGATGCCGGTCAGCTGGGTGACGGCACCCCGTGGCTGGCCATGCCGCTGATCGAAGGCATGCGAATCGACCAGTGGTGCCGGGCCCATTCGCTGGCACCGCGAGAGATCGTCGAGCTGATGCTGAAGGTCTGTGCCGCGGTCGGACACGCCCACCGTCACCTGGTCCTGCACCGCGATATCAAGCCGGGCAATGTCATGGTCGATGATGGTGGCCATATCCACCTGCTGGATTTCGGCATTGCCCGCCTGCTGGATGCCAGCGACAACGAGGCCACGCGAACACGCTGGCGCGCGATCACCCCGCAGTACGCGGCCCCTGAGCAGTTTACCGGCGCCGACAGTGGCCTGGCCATGGATGTATTCAGCATCGGCGCCCTGCTCTATCACCTGCTGACCGGTAAACCGCCGCGCGGTGCTCACGACCCGCATGACTTCCGGATTACCCGCCCATCGCTGGCCGCGAGCGAACGCCAGGACATGGCGGCTGCCGAGCGCCAGCAACTCAAGCGCCTGCTGCGCGGCGACCTGGACCGGGTCCTGCTCATGGCGCTGGCGAGCGACCCGGCCGACCGCTACGACAACGTCGCCCTGCTGGCAGACGACCTGCAGGCCTGGCTGGACCATCGACCGGTGCGCGCTGCCCGACCCAACCGGCTTTACCGGGCCCGCAAGTTCGTGCGCCGCCACCGCGGCGGTGTGGCAGCGACCCTGGTCATCGCGCTGGCCATTGTCGGCGGCCTGGTCGGCACCATCTGGCAAGCCCATCGCGCCGAGCAGGCTGCCGCCCGCGCCGTTGTCGAAGCCGAGCGAGCCATGGTTGCCGAGCAGGCCGCGCGCAGTGCCCTGGTCCGGGCCGAATCTCTGAACGACTTTCTGCTCGGCCTGTTTCGTGCCACCCGCCCGCTGCGGCCCGGCGATGAAATGCCCGGCACCGACGAGCTGCTGGTCGCGGGGGCCGAGCGCGCCCTGCGCGACATCGAAGCCGAAGCCTCTTTACGCGCCGACATGCTCAGTGCCATTGCCACGGTCTACCTGCAACGGCAGCGGGCAGACGCCGCCCAGGACCTGATTGACCAGGCCCTGGTCTTGTCTGAACCGCTTCAAGCGCAGGCCCCGGATACATGGGCCAGGGCACGTCTGGCCGCTGCCCAGCAGGCCATGTTGACCCGCGACTTTGCCCAGGCCCAGGCGCTGCTTGCCAGCATCGCAGACGGGGCAGCCGGTCTGCCGGACGATCATTGGCTGCGCATCGAGACCCGTTACGAACTGGCCCGCATCGATCTGATCGAGCAACGACCCGAGCAGGCGCGCGACCAGCTTCAGCGCCTGCACGATGAGCTGACCGCACGACCGGATGCCAGCCGCGACCTGCGCTTGCGCGTGGGAAACCTGCTCGGCTGGAGCCTGGCCAGCGCCGGCGAACACCAACGCGCCGACGCGATCTACGCCGAGGTTATTGACGCGGCGGCGTTGGAGTTCGGACCCAGCCACCTGAACTACGCCGTCCACCTGGCCAATGCCGGCGGCAACGCCATGCGCCTGGGTGCCTTCGACCGCGCCGAGCACTGGTTGGCGGAAGCGCTGTCCATTTACGACCGGATTGGCGAAGAGCCGCTGCCGCAGCGGGCCACGGCCCGATCCCTGTGGGGCATGCTCAAGCTCGCCCGGGGCCGGCATGAGGAAGCCTTCAAGGCCAATCAGGCCAGCCGCGAGGAGTGGGCCCGGCT
>SLQY01000187.1 GCA_007131235.1 Wenzhouxiangella sp. | reverse complement strand
CCCGTTACCCCAACCCCGCCAGCACATCCAGCACGGCCTCGCCGTATTTCTCCAACTTGTGGCGGCCGACGCCGCTGATGTTGGCAAGTTCGGCCAGGCTGTCCGGCCGGGCGTCGAGAATGGCGGCCAGGGTGGCGTCATGGAAGATGACATAGGGCGGGACGTTTTCTTCCTGGGCGGTGACCAGGCGCCATTCGCGCAGCGCCTGCCAGCCAGGCGCACTGGTGTCGACTTCGATTCGGGCGCTGCCGCGCGCGCGTTTCCTGGGCACGGCAACGTCGCGGCGCAAGGTCAGCGTGGTTTCGCCGCGTAGCAAACAGCGACAGTCCGGGCCCAGCTGCAGCCCGCCATGGCCCTCTGGGTCGGGCTGGAGATGGCCGTGGGCAAGAAGCTGACGAATCACGGAGTGCCAGGTTTTCTTGTCCAGGTCTTGGCCAATACCAAAGGTACTCAAGTCAGCGTGTCCCAGGTTGGCAATGCGATCGGTTTCGCGGCCCATCAGTACGTCGATCACATGCCCGGCGCCGAAGCGCTGGCCGGTTCGGTACACGCAAGACAACACCTTGCGTGCCGCCTCGGTGGCATCCCAGGTCTCGGGCGGGTTCAGACAGTTGTCGCAGTTGCCGCACTGGCCGGGGTGGTCTTCGTCGAAGTAGTTGAGCAGCGCCGGACGGCGACAGCTCGCGGCCTCGCAGTAGGTCAACAGTGCTTCCAGCCGTTCCCGCTCCAGTCTCTGCTGGGATTGTGGGGCGGTGGAGTTGGCCAGGAGCTGGCGAATCTGCAGGATGTCGGACAGGCCGTACACCATCCAGGCATCGGCTGGCAGCCCGTCACGCCCGGCGCGCCCGGTTTCCTGGTAGTAGGATTCCATGCTCTTGGGCAGGTCAAGGTGGGCGACGAAGCGCACGTCGGGCTTGTCGATGCCCATGCCGAAGGCGATCGTGGCGCAGATGATCAGACCATCCTCGCGAATGAACCTGTCCTGGTGGAGCTGACGGGTAGCAGCGTCCAGGCCTGCGTGGTAGGGCAAGGCCTTGAGACCCTGGCCGTGCAGCCAGGCGGCGGTTTCCTCACAGCGTTTGCGCGAAAAGCAGTAGACGATGCCCGAGTGGTCCGGGTGCTCACGCTGGATAAAGTCGAGGAGTTGCTGGCGGGCGTTGTTCTTCAGGCCAACCCGGTAGCGGATGTTGGGCCGGTCGAAGCTGTCAATGAACAGCTCGCAGCCGTCGGCGAGCAGGCGTGCGCGAATCTCCTGACGGGTGCGCTCGTCGGCTGTGGCAGTCAGGGCGATGCGTGGCACCTGCGGGAAGCGCTTGGCCAGCTCGGCCAGCTGCAGGTACTCGGGTCGGAAGTCGTGGCCCCACTGCGATACGCAATGGGCCTCGTCGATGGCGAACAGGGCCAGCTCGATGCGCTCCAGCCAGCTCAGGGTGGATTCACGCAGCAGGCTTTCCGGGGCCATGTAGACCAGGTCGAGTTCGCCGGCCAGCAGGCGGCGCTCGGTTTCGAACCGCGTGGCGGCATCAAGACTGGAGTTGAGTACCGCGGCAGCTACGCCATTGTGGCGCAGGGCCTCGACCTGGTCGCGCATCAGGGCGATCAATGGCGAGACTACCACGGCAGTGCCTGGCCGCAGCAGGGCCGGGATCTGGTAGCACAGCGACTTGCCGCCGCCAGTGGGCATCAGCACCAGCGCATTGCGCCCGGCGTTGACTGCCTCGATGATGTCGCCCTGGCGGCCGCGAAAGTGCTCGTAGCCGAACACCTGGCGCAGAATGGCACCGGGGTGGTCGGCGCTGCCGGCGTCGGCGGCTTGCGTGGTCAATGTGCCTGACATGGGAAGCTGGAGGCTTGGACTTGTCCCCAGCATACCCAAGCTGGGGTCAGCCTGCCGATAGGATTTTTCCTCGACCCGAACTCAGAAATTCCCTGCTCATGGCTTCCACGATCATCGACCCCATGTCTCTCTATCTATTCACCCGGCAATCCATTGGATTGCCGCGTTAATGGCCAATCAGGCTTTTTTCTATGACAAACCGGCCCAGCTGCTCAGCCCACTGGGCATGTCCCTGCGCGTTGGGGTGAAAACCGTCTTCGCAAAATAGCTGGCCAGCCGCGCCATCCAGTGGCAGCGGGGCATGATGAACCTGGTCCAGGCGGGCCGCCAGTTCGGCGGCGGCGTAATCGAGCAGGCGCGACCGCAGCCCCAGCATCAGCGCCAGCGGCTCCGGTAGCAGCGGAAAGCGCTGCATGTCGGGCACGCCGGTCAGGATCACGGGCACCGGCCCGTGACGCTGACGCAGGTGCTGGATCAGGTTGCGGAGGTCGGATTGCCAGCGCTTCGGAGCACGCAGGCGAATACTGTCATTGACACCCAGTCCGACCAGGACCAGGTCGACAGGGCCCGGGCTCAGCAGCGGCACCAGCTCTTCCAGGCTGCGCCGGGCGGTCACGCCACTCCGAGCCGCGCACTGCCAGTTGACCTGGCGCGCACCGTGCTTGGCCAGGCCGGTGGCCAGGCGCGCGGTCAGGGCCTGGTCCTGGCTCTCCAGCCCGACGCCGGCCAGGGGCGACTCCCCGATCGCCAGCAGGCGCAGGCCCGGCTCGGCACCGGCCAGACTGCCGCTGCGCTGGCCCGGGGCTTCGGGCAGGCGCTCTGCCTTGCGCTTAAGTCGCAGCGCCTGGGGCAGGGCCAGTGGCGATAGCAGCAGGGCCAGGTCTGCCTTGACGCGCAGCCTGTTCAGCGTTGCCCCCACCGGCTCATTCCAGGCCGAGAAAGTCGGCCGCCTCGTCAGCGCGTGTAACCCTTGCGCTGAGCTCGGTTTCGCCAACCGCGACCTGCCCGGCGAACTCCGGCCAACCCTGGCCGTGCTTGCGGGCCAGTTCGGCGAGCAGGCCCACATGCACCGGATCGTTATTCAGGCAGGGAATATAGTCGAGCGACTCGCCGCCGGCTTCGAGAAATTCCTCACGGTTTTCCATCGCGATTTCTTCCAGTGTCTCCAGGCAGTCGATGGAAAAACCAGGGCAGATCACCTGAACCTTGCCGACGCCGTCGGCAGCCATCTGGGCCAGGGTCTTGTCGGTGTAGGGCTTGAGCCACTCGGCCTTGCCCAGGCGTGACTGGAACGAGATCTGCCAGTGCTTGTCGTCGAGATCGAGGCGGCTGACAATCTGACGTGCGCTGGCCTGGCACTGGCAGTAGTAGGGATCCCCGGAGATCAGGTTGCGCTTGGGAATACCGTGGAACGAAAACAGCAGTCGGTCCGGCTTGCCGTGGCGGGCCTGAAAGCTTTTGACCGAATTGGCAATGGCATCCAGCCAGGACGGCTCATTGCAGTAGTCGTTGATGAAGCGCAACTCCGGCAGCCAGCGCAGTCGGCTCAGTGAACGGGTCACGCGGTCGAAAACCGACGCCGTGGTCGTGGCCGAGTATTGCGGGTAAAGCGGCAACACCAGCAGGCGCTGGATATTCTCCGCGCGCAATCGATCGACGGCGCTGTCGATGGACGGCTGACCGTAGTTCATGGCCAGCATGACTCGCACCCGCGGCATGGTCTGGCCAAGCTTGTCCTGCACGCTGTCGGCGAGTTGGCGGCTTTGCACCAGCAGCGGAGATCCGTGCTCGGTCCACACGCGCTGGTACGCCCTGGCCGAACGCGGGGCGCGAAAAGGCAGGATGATGCCGTTGAGGATCAACCACCAGATGGGCCGCGGTACTTCGACCACGCGCGGGTCGCCCAAAAACTCTTTCAGATAACGTCGCAAGGCCTTCGGGGTGGGCGCCTCGGGTGTGCCCAGGTTGACCAGCAGCAGCCCGGCGCGGGGTGGGCGGGCATGGGCAGGCACCGCGCGAACCTCGGCGCGGGTTTCAGCCTTGTCAGGCCGGGCGTGTTGTTTTGACATCGGGTGAACTCTAGGTCGGATAGTGACCGTATTGTATGTCTGCCGCTGTCGGGGCCGGGTCGGCGCAATCCGCCTGTGCTCTGCTCAATGCCTGAAGCGCCCCTGTCGTGCGCGTTGGGGCAGTAGGAAGCGAAATGTCTTTCTGCTATAGTCTAGCGTCCGGAAAACTGAGTTCATGCCATACCGTGTTTCGCTGCCCGCCCGCCAGAATGTTCGCGGTGTTGTCGCTGGTCGCTCTTGTAGCAGCCGGCTCGGCGTGGGCTGAAACCATCGGATTCGGCGTCAACTCGCGTGGAAACTCCGTTGATCCCCAGCAGGTCAACGCCCTGTGGCGGATCAACCTGCTCGACGGTGAAGTTGACTACGTGGGCTGGACTGGCTACCTGGACCTGGAAGCGATTGCGCTGGACCCGGCAGGTACGTTGTACGGCGCCGACGATGAGTCCAAGACCATGGTGAGGGTCAGCCAGGTGACCGGTCTTGCCGTTCCGGTCGGCGGCGTGGCCAACCGCAGCAACATGGGCCAGTCCCTGTTGCAAGGCATGGATTTTGGCATGGACTTCGACTGCCAGGGTACGGCCTGGGTCGTGTCGGATGTGCAGCAGTCCCTGTTCCAGGCAGACATGGAAAGCGGTCGTCTGACTCGCATCGGAGAGCGCGGATCGCTGGGTGCCCCGATTACTGACATTGCCATTCGTGGCCAGCGAGTCTACGGCATCGGGGTGGGCATGACCGGCAGCGGATCGGCAGCAGCACCCAACCTGTATCGGGTTGACCTGGACAACGCCAGCGCCGAGCTGATCGGGCCGCTGGGTGATGCCGTCAGCCCCTACAACAATGCCGGCCTCGCCTTCGACGCCGACGGCAACTTGTGGGCAATCACCGATCGTCGCGCGACCCCGGCCGGCGATTTTCCCAGCGAAATCCTGCGCATTGATACTCAGACCGGCAGCGCCGAGAAAGTCGCCGAAACAATAATCGGGGTCGAGTCGCTGGCGATCGCGACGCCGGCTGCCTGTGATGTTGACGACAATCATGGTGGCCTGCCGGTTTCAGCGACCGCGGTGTCGGTACTGACTCCGCCCTGGATGGGGCTGTTGATCCTGCTGATGCTTGCCGTCGGGCTTGTTCAGGTCGCTTTGCGGCGGTCCTGATAGACTAGCGCTCTATTATCGATTCAGAGCAGCACCCATGGGCAACATCGGACCAGTTCAACTACTTCTTATCCTGCTTCTCGTCTTGTTGCTGTTTGGCACCAAGCGAATTCGTTCGCTGGGAAGCGATCTGGGTGGGGCGATTCGGGACTTTCGCAAGGGCGTCAGCGAGGATGCCGACAGCGGCAAGTCTGCCGATGCCCAGGAATCTCCCAAGTCTTCCCCATCGAGCGCGACTGACTCCTCCAAACCGCAGCCCTGACAGCATGGGCGGAATCGGCTTCAGTGAGCTGATGCTGCTGGCGCTCATTGCCCTGCTCGTGGTGGGGCCACGCCGGCTTCCCGAGCTGGCTCGCGGCATCGGACAGGCTACCCGCATGGCACGCGGTGCATGGCTGAACCTGAAGTCAGAGTTCCAGTCTGAACTCGACAACGAACACAATCGCCGCATCATGGAGGCCGCTGAGCAGGCTCGCAAAGAGCTGGACGGCCTGAAAAACGACCTTGGCGGCGGCAAGGGCAGCGGTGGTGAGCGACCAGCCGGAGACTGACCAGGAGCTCAGCCTGATCGACCATTTGCTGGAGCTGCGCAGTCGCATTCTGCGCGCCCTGGTCGCCGTGGTTGTCGTGATCGTGGTGCTGGTACCGTTTGCCCGCCCGCTTTACACGCTGTTCTCGGCGCCGTTGATCCGCCACCTGCCCGAAGGCTCGAGCATGATTGCCATTGACGTGGCCTCGCCCTTCTTTGCCCCGTTCAAGCTCGTGATGGTGCTTGGTCTTCTTGTTGCCATGCCCTTCGTGATTTACCAGCTGTGGGCATTTGTTGCCCCCGGTCTGTATCGCCACGAGCAGCGCCTGGCGCGCCCGCTGCTGGCCGCCTCGCTGGTCCTGTTCTACGCTGGCTGTGCATTTGCCTTCTTCGTCGTCTTTCCAGTGATTTTCGCCTTCTTTACCGCCATGGCCCCTGAGGGTATTGCGGTGATGACGGATATCAATCGCTATCTCGATTTCATCCTGGTCCTGTTCCTGGCCTTCGGCCTGGCTTTCCAGGTGCCGATCGTGATCATCGTGCTGGTCGCCCTGGGGTTGGTGACGCCGCAGGGCCTGAGCCAGGCGCGGCCTTATGTCATCGTTGGTGCCTTCACCGTGGCCATGTTGGTGACGCCACCGGACATGATTTCCCAGACCCTGCTCGCCGTGCCGGTGCTGCTGCTTTATGAAACTGGCACCTGGCTGGCCAGGCTGCTGGTGCGAAACCGCGACCGTGAGGGGCCGGTGTCGACGGGGTGATGGAGGGCGGAATCAGGCGACCAGTTGGTCGTCGCGTTCACTGCCGGCATCGTCGCTGTCGCCGCCGCTTCCTGGCCGCCAGCCAAACACTTGACAGAAGGCCACGTACTGCGCGCCTGCCATCAGCACCTGGACCAGCATGGTTACCACCAGGATCAGCAGTTGAATCATCACCATCCCGGCCTGGCCCAGGGCCAGGCCTAGCACGGCCATCATCAAGGCCAGGATCACGCCCAGCCCGATGGCCATGGCGATCACGGCCAGGCCAAAGCCGATAAAGGCAAGCCAGTTGAGGAGCACGGCGCGCAGGCTGGCCAGCAGGGAAACCAGCGCCGACTGCTGGCCAAACAAAACCAGCGGGATGGCGAAGAACAGCGCTGCCAGAACCAGGCTGAACAACAAGGCGGCCATGATCAGGCCAGCGCCCAGGTTGGCCTCGACCAGGGCCTGGGCCATGGCTTCCGGGGACGCGGCGATGGCTTCCAGTTCGGCCGGATCGATCTGGCTGCTGAGCCAGCCGACCAGCACCCCTGCCGCCAACATCGATCCGGCCAGGCTGAACGATCCGAGCAGGATCAGGCCGACGCGTCGCTGTGCGTCGGACCAGCCACTGAACAGGGTCAGCGGACCCGGTATGCGTCCCTGTCGAATCAGGTCGAACGCCGCCAGTACGCCGGCGGTCAGCAGTGGCGTGAACAGCACCAGCAGAAGTTGCCCAAGCACAGGAATCAGCATGGCGACCATGGTCAGCAACAACCACAGCGCGGCGATGCCAATCATGCCGGCCGGGGCCTGGAAAAGCAGCTCGGCACTGGTCGGCAGCCAGCGCAGCCCGGCCCGGAAACTGACCTGGTGTAGCCGTGGTCCCCGGCTCACGCTGGCTTCCTGGCCCTGACAGCTGCCTGGCCGATATTCTCGCGCGACCACTTTGGAGCCGAACCCAGCGCGGCCATGACCTGCTCGGGTTCCGCCACGCTTTGCCACATGTCAAAGTGGGTCTTGCTCATGAAGTGCTCGCGTACGCTCTGGTCAAGAAAAGCCAGCAGCTTGTCGTAGTAGCCGTTGGTATTGACCAGGATGATGGGCCCGAGATACTGGCCGAGGCGTTTTAGCGTCATCGCTTCGAACAATTCCTCGAAAGTGCCGCAGCCGCCGGGCAGGGTGACTACGGCATCGCTGTTTTCGAGCATGCGGGCCTTGCGCGTTCGCATGTTGTCGACGATCTCAAGCGAGGTCAGGCCTTGATGGCCTTTTTCTACCTGTGTGAGAAACTCTGGAATGATGCCGTGGACCTGCCCGCCGGCAGCCAGCGCTGCGTCAGCCATCGCGCCCATCAGCCCGTGACTGCCGCCGCCGTAAACCACCGTCAGCCCGGCATCGGCCAGGCATTTGCCCAGGCGACCGGCCGCGCTGATATAGTCAGGTTCCAGCGCCTGGCTGGATGCGGCGTAAACTGTCACGCGTTGGATCGACATGAATGGACAAAGCAAGCTGAATGAAGAGCTCATATTCTAATCGCTGCCGGCCAGGCGCTGGGCCGACTCTTGCCGCTATCCTGATCATTGGCGCGACCGCCTGTTCCAGCGACCTGCCGCCAGCCGGGGAAATGGCGCAGGGCCAGGAGCCTTACTTGCGCTGGTGTGCCTCGTGCCACGGCAACAACGGCGAGGGCAAACCCCCGACGTTTCCGCCGATAGCCGGCTCTGAATGGCTGGAGCTGTCCGACCAGGCGCTGACGCTGATCATACTCTACGGCCTGCGTGGCGAAATCCAGGTTGCCGGCCAGACCTACCGAGGCTACATGCCGCCGATGCAGCACTTGAACGACAAGGACATCGCCGATATCGTTGCTTTCATGCGCTCGGCCTGGACAGAACAAGAAGCCTGGATTGACGCGGCCGGGGTTGCCGAACTGCGCACGGTTTTTCCTGGTCGTCGTCCACCGCTGGAAGGACTTGATGGCTTGCTGGAAGCCGTCGAGTTCGTCGAGTCCCGGTGATGGAAGCCCGCGCGCCCGCATCCGGAGGTCCGCCCGCCGCCCTGCTGATCATGGGGATTACGGTGGCAGCCTACTTTTTCCAGATGGCCAATTTCGTCGAGGCCATGCGCCTGTTTGCGCTATGGCCGCTGGCGACCCCGGAGCAATTGCGGTTTGCCGATGTCGGCGTGCTTGAAACCGGCTTCGAGCCCTGGCAGCTGATCAGCTACGGGTTTCTGCACGGGGGTATCGGTCATTTGTTTTTCAACATGTTCGCCCTGTACATGTTCGGTCTCCCGATAGAGCGGGCCTGGGGTACCCGGCGATTCCTGATCTTCTATTTTGTCTGCATGGTCGGTGCCGGCCTGGTGCAGCTGACGGTAGCCGCTATCAGTGGCGAGGTCTATCCAACCATCGGTGCCTCCGGCGCAGTCTTCGGCCTGCTCCTGGCCTTTGGCATGATGTACCCCAACACGACCATCATGCTGTTGATTCCACCGATACCCATGAAGGCCAAGTACTTTGTCGTCGGCTACGGCATCCTGACCCTGATTTTCGGAATGACCGGAGTGATGCCAGGCATTGCTCATTTCGCCCATCTCGGCGGCATGCTGTTCGGCCTGCTGCTGATTCTGTTCTGGGGGCGCCAGGACTACTACCGGCGCCGACAATGACCATGGCCCATGCCGCCAAGCGTTGCCTTGCCGGCTCCCTGGTGGCGGGCCTGCTTGTCCTGGGCTGTGGATTGCCGTCCACGGCTACGGCCCTGGACCCGGAGCGTTTGCCCACCCAGTACAAGATCGACGCCTACGGTCGCCACGACGGTCTGCCGGGCGGTGCGGTCTGGGGGATGGTGCAGGATGAGGTCGGCTATCTGTGGCTTGGCACGCAGAGCGGCCTGGTCCGGTTCGACGGGGTCCGCTTCGAAGTATTCGATCGCACCAGTCACCCCGGGTTGGTCAATGATGATATCCGCGCCGTGCATCTGGCCGGCGACGGCAGCCTCTGGCTGGGGACGTACGGTGGCGGAGCCTTTCGCCTGCAAAACGGGGTTTTCAGCTCGGTTGGCACCGATCCGGACTTGCCGCACGGCGTGGTCTACGACATTACCGAGGACCGGCACGGCAACCTCTGGTTCGCCACCGCTGCCGGCGCTGCCCGCCTGGCACCGGACGGTTCGTTGACCCACCTGACCGAAGCCGATGGCCTGGTTCACGACCGCGTGTTTCGCATCGTTGAAGACAGCCGCGGCGGACTCTGGTTTGCCACCTTGATCGGGGGATTGAGCGTACTGCGAGACGGTGAATTCACCAGCTACACGCGCGCCGACGGGCTGGTTTCCAACCAGGTCCACGATATCTTCGAAGACCGTAACGGGCAGATCTGGATAGGCACCTATGGTGGCGGCCTGCACTTGATGGGCGAAACCGGACCGGAAGCGGTAACGCTGCCTGACGGGATGGCCGGCAACGGTATCCAGCGCATGATCGAGGATCGCGACGGCAATCTCTGGCTGGGCACCTATGCCAATGGTCTGATCCGCTGGCGTGATGGCAGCGCGGTTCACCTGAACCACGGCGCAATGGACTCGGCCTTCGTGTTTGACCTGCTTGAAGACGTTGAGGGTAACCTGTGGCTGGCAACCCGTGCCGGCCTGGTGCGTATCCAGGATGGCAAGTTTCTCGGCATTGGCGCGCCCGAGGGTCTAGCCGATGCCACGTTCGTGGTCACTGGCGATGCCGACAATGGCGTGGTCTGGGTCGGCACGGAGGGCCATGGACTGTATCGGCTCGAGGGTGAAGCTATTCGGCGCATCACGGCCGAAGATGGCCTGGCCAGCGACAATGTATCGGCCCTGGCCCTGGATCACGCGGGTGGACTCTGGGTGGGCAGCTTCGGCGCTGGCCTCAATCACCTGACCGATGCCGGGATCCGCATCTACGGGCAGGATGATGGACTGCCCAGCAATCACCTGTTCTCGTTGCTGGTCGACGATGCGGGCCAGCTCTGGGTTGCTGCCGACGGCGGCTTGAGCGTCTACCGGAACGGCATCTTCGAGACCTATACGATCGATGACGGGCTGCCGGATGCCCTGGTCAGGCAAATGTTCCTGGATCGTGGTGGCAAGCTCTGGCTGGGCACCAATGGCGGCGGTGTGAGCCGTTTCGACGGCGAGCGTTTCCACAACTACGGTGTCGAGGATGGCCTGGCCGGCAATATCGTTTTCGCCTTTCATGAGGATCTCGACGGCCACCTTTGGGTTGGCACCCGTTCCTCGGGGCTGAGCGT
>SLQY01000099.1 GCA_007131235.1 Wenzhouxiangella sp. | reverse complement strand
GGTTCAGCATTGCCGCCGACTGGTACCAGCGCCGCTATGGCAGCGAGGCGCCGCAGGACTTCAAGGAACGATCGCGCCGCCAGCAGGCCCTGGCCCGGCGCGGATTCGAGCATTCGATTATTCGGGAACTGGTCTGAAATCACGGCTGGAGGAGCGGCTGGCGGTCTTGCCGGCCACCAGTCACGGTATGCTGTGGCCTGCCTAACCCGACCCAAGACCCTCATGAAAAGTCTGCTCAGCGTTTGTTTCTTTCTTGCCGTCCCGGCGCTGCTGGCTGCCGCGCCGCTTCCGTCCGAGCAGCAGGCCTTCTGGGACCGGTTGCAGACCTTGTGCGGCCAGGCCTTCCCCGGGCAGGTTTCCGATGTCACCGACTACTACCATGACGCGCTTGTTGGGCGCGAGCTGATTGCTCATGGCGTTAGTTGCGACGAGAAGTCCATGCACATTGCCCTGCACGTGGATGCCGACCGTTCGCGGAACTGGATGCTGACCATTGTCGATGGCACTATCCGCCTCAAGCACGACCATCGCCACCCCGATGGCCGGGAGGAGTCAACCAGCCAGTACGGGGGTGATGCGCCGGTGCCCGGTCTTCCTGCTCGGCAAATCTTTCCGGCAGATGCGCACACCGCCGAGATTCTGCCCAGGCGAGCCGACAATTTCTGGTTCATGGACTTCGTTGACGACCGGCGTTTCCAGTATGGCGTGCACTGGCCCAGGTACGGCCATTCCGTTCGCCTGGAGTTCGACTTGTCCAGCCCGATAGCCCCGCCCCCGCTTCCGTGGGGGTTCGAGGGGCCAGACCGAGATTAGTGCACCAGGCACGGGCCTGAGCCAGTGCCTGGCCTGGATGTTCAGTCCGGGCTTACTTCGAAGCGGTCTGTGAAAATCGGTATTTCCGGCGGCTCAACTGTAACTACTTGCGAATCGGACGGGGTCATGAGGTGGGTCCATGCAGGCGAAATGGCGGCGGTCAGGCTGGCTTCGCCTTCGGCAGCAAATACGATGTTGCAAGTGAATTGGCTGGTCGTTTCATCCAGTGCCTGGATCTGCTCGCTGTGGCAGCTTTCGCCACTGCTGGAGTAAACCACGCCAAGACCCAGGATGGGTGCATAGGGTTCACCCGTGGCCTGAACCGTGACAGTGACAGGCGTGCCGGCCAAGGGATTGGTGTCGCTGATGCTGGTGATTTCGACACTACCGGTCTGCCAGCGGAAGTGACCCAGGTGCCAGGCCGCGGCATTGCCGATCCCTCTGAATAGCCCGCCAACGTAAAGTTCGTTCACCGAAGGTCGATACAGAAGAGCCATCACCCGCTCTCCTTGATCCGTGTGGTTGGGGGTTCCGATCGGGCCCCAGTTGCGGCCGTCCCAGCTGGCCAGGCCGAACAGGCCCTGGTCGCCGCTGCCATTGAACCGACCGCCGACGATCAGCACAGGGCCGTTGCTGCTCAGGCTGAGTACTTCGCGCCGGGACGCGGCGGTGGGCGAGGTCAGGCCGTTGCCGCCGACCTCTTGTCCGACCAGCGGACGCCAGAACGTGCCGTCGAAACGCGCGATGTCGTTGGCAGCAAAGCCGCCGGCGAGCCGAAAGCGGCCGCCCGCGTAAAGTTCGCCCTGGTGAACAGCGAGGGCCTTGACACCTGGCTGCCCGCTGCCGAAGTGAGTCAGTCCGCTGTTGCCGGGGCTGGTCACCGCGTGCCACTCGTTGCCGTCCCAGCGAGCCACGTAATTTGCCGGGATACCACCGGCACTGGTGAACCAGCCGCCGACGATCAGATCATTGTTGAACAGGGTCAGGGCGTAATTGCGGCTACCCGTGCCAGCGCCGGCGCTACCGGTCAATGCTTGCCATTCACTGCCGTTCCAGCGCGCGATGTTGTTGACCTGCACGCCACCGGCCTGGCTGAAGCTGCCGGCCGCGATCAGCTCATCTTCAAAAATAGCCAGCGCTTCCACCCAGCCTGGAATGCCCTGGCCGTTTGGGCTGGTTAGTTCAACCCAACTTGACAGCGTTTCGTCCCAGCGAGCAACGCCGCCGAAGTGGTCGCCATCGATATAGCCCCCGGCAGCGACCAGGGCGCCATCAAACTCGATCAGGGCTGATGGTTCCCACAGCCAGTGGTCAGCGGGATCGTTGCCGTAGGAGTGCCAGGTCGCCTGGTCCCAGCGGGCGACGCCGTTGACGAGCTGGTCGCCGGCGGTCAGAAAATTGCCGCCGGCGATCAGGTTTTCATCGATAAAGGCCAGCGACAGGACCATGCTGTCGAAGCCACTGTTGCCGGTTTCCGGCAAGGGCTGCCACTGCATCCCATCCCAGCTGACCAGACCTCGCGAAATCAAACCGTTGTCATCAGTGACGGTGGTGCCGACCAGCAGTTTGTCGCCGTGAGCGTGCATGGCATAGACTTCTGAGCGCAGGCGCTCTGATTTGGCGCCAAGCCGGTCCCATGTCGAGCCGGTCCAGCGAGCGAGGTAGCGCGGCTCCGGGTCGAAAAAACTGCCGCCCACGATCAGCTCATCGTCGAATATGGCCACGGATCTGACCCCATTCAGACTGACCCCATTAGCATCGCCATCAACAAGTGGCTGCCAGCTGTGGCCGTCCCAGCGGGCGATGCCGCTTGCGGCCTGACCGTCGGCCTGGCTGAAAGTGCCGCCGGCGATCAAATCGCC
>SLQY01000218.1 GCA_007131235.1 Wenzhouxiangella sp. | reverse complement strand
CGCGGCCATGGTCTTCGTCTCCGGCCTGTTTGGCTGGCTCGGCGTGTCAGTAGCCGATCCACGTCCGGGTGCCGACGGTGCCACGATCGAGGCGGTCAGCCTGATGAATGCCGAGGGGGTGCGCATGATTTTCGGCAACCTGGTCTCGAATTTCGTCAACTTCGCCCCGCTGGGCGTGGTCCTGGTCGCCATGCTCGGGGTAGGGGTGGCCGAGAAATCCGGCTTGCTGTCAGCCATGGTCCGCGGCATCGTGCTCAATGCGCCCAGGCACATGGTTACCGTGGCCGTGGTCTTTGCCGGGGTCATTTCGAATACCGCCTCGGAAATGGGCTACGTGGTGCTGGTGCCGCTGGCAGGTGCCATCTTCCTGGCCCTGGGACGGCACCCCCTGGCCGGTATGGCGGCCGCGTTTGCCGGTGTGTCAGGTGGCTATTCGGCCAACCTGCTGCTGGGCACCATTGATCCCCTGCTGGCCGGTATCACGCAAGAAGCTGCCCGCCTGATCGACCCGGAGTACGAGGTCTTTGCCACCGCCAACTGGTATTTCATGATTGTCAGCACTTTCTTGATCACGGCGATCGGATCGCTGGTCACCATATTCATCGTCGAACCCAAGCTGGGCGAATACGATTCCAGCCGTGCCGATCCGAATGTGCTCGACGACAGCCAGATGAACCCACTGACCGGGCAGGAAAAGAAGGGCTTGGCAATGGCCGGCCTGGCCGTGCTGGGCATCATCGGCCTGATCGCGCTGCTGGTCGTACCCGAAACCGGGGTGCTGCGCGACCCCAACGCCGCTGGCGAAGGCTTCCTGGCCACCTCGGGACCTTTTTTCCGCTCCATCGTAGCCTGGATATTCGTCTTCTTCCTGGTCACCGGCTTCGCCTACGGCAAGATGGTCGGGACAATGAAAAACGACCGTGACGTGATCGACGGCATGGCCTCGGCCATTTCCACGCTGGGCCTGTACATCGTGCTGGTGTTCTTTGCCGCCCAATTCGTGGCTTTCTTTGGCTGGACCAACCTGGGCCTGATTACCGCGATCACCGGCGCCGATTTCCTGCAGAACATCGGCCTGACCGGACCTCTGGTATTCCTGTTTTTCATCATCATGTGCGGTATCGTCAATCTGTCGTTGGGCTCGGCCTCGGCCCAGTGGGCGGTGACCGCCCCGATCTTCGTGCCCATGCTGATGTTCATCGGCTATTCGCCCGAGGTCATCCAGGGCGCTTACCGCATCGGTGACTCGACTACCAACATCATTACCCCGATGATGAGCTACTTCGGCCTGATCCTGGCCTGGGCGACGCGCTATGACAAGAACTTCGGCATCGGCACGCTGATCGCCACCATGCTGCCTTACTCGATCTTCTACTTCATCTTCTGGGTCGGGCTGTTTTTCCTGTGGGTGTTCGGGCTGGGGCTGCCGGTGGGACCGGGCTCACCCACCTTCTACACGGCGCCCGGAGGCTGAGCCATGCCGGAACCCGTTGAACTCCGACTCGAGCGCGGCCGCCGCATCCTGATTGTCGAGTTCGACAATGGCCAGATTTTCGAGCTGCCGTGCCAGTATCTTCGCACCCACTCGCCTTCCGCCGAAGTGCGCGGCCATGGTTTGAGCGAGCCGAAACTGCTGACTGGCAAGGAGTCGGTCAACATCGAACGCATTGAACCGATTGGCAGCTACGCGGTATGCCTGCACTTCGACGACGGCCACAATACCGGCATTTACTCGTGGCAGTTTCTCTACGAGCTCGGCGTTAACATGCAAGAGAACCTGATTCGCTACCAGCGGCGCCTGCAGGTGCCGTGACGATTGAAGTACCTGGCCGCGATCCGGCCCAACCTGCAAAAGAGACCGTTTTCGACATGATCGACTTTGGATATCGTGAGGTGGCGCCGGAAGAGAAAACCCGACTGGTTGGTCGCGTGTTCTCCTCCGTGGCCGCCAAGTATGATCTGATGAACGACCTGATGTCGTTGGGCATTCATCGACTATGGAAGCGGCATTTCGTCGCCTCCTGTGGTATCCGTCCGGGTGACCGATTGCTGGACCTGGCCGGCGGCACGGGGGATATTGCCCGGCTCGCGCGCGCAGCCGGTGCCGATGTCACCGTCGCAGATATCAATCGTGAAATGCTGAGTGTCGGCCGCGCCCGGGCCGACGACGAAGGCCTGGTCAAGGGGCTTGGCTGGTTCCAGGTCAACGCCGAAGCCTTGCCGTTTTCAGCATCCAGTTTCGATCACGTCACCATCGCTTTTGGCCTGCGCAACGTCAGCTTCCGCGACCGGGCCCTGGCTGACATGCAGCGGGTTCTGAAACCGGGCGGACGGGTTCATATTCTCGAGTTCTCCAAGGTCGGCCTGCCGGCACTGGCCCGCCTCTACGACACCTGGTCGTTCCAGGTCATGCCACGGCTGGGCCAGCGCATCGCTGGTGATGCCGACAGTTACCAGTACCTGGCTGAGTCCATCCGTCGCTTCCCCGACCAGGAGACCCTGGCTGACTTGATGCGCGCGGCCGGCTTCGAGCGGGTCAACTGGCACAACCTGTCCGGCGGTATCTGCGCCATTCACCGCGCAGCAAAGGCCTGAACTCGCGTGGGCCGTTATCTCACTCCCCTACCCGGCCTGCTCGCCAGCACCGTCGAGCAAGCGCTCAACCAGGCCATTGCGCT
>SLQY01000228.1 GCA_007131235.1 Wenzhouxiangella sp. | reverse complement strand
GCGATCGCAGCCAGTCCAGGGTTTGGCACATGCCTTGTTCAAGGCTGAGGCACGGTCGCCAGCCCAGTTCGCGATTGGCCAGGCTGCAATCCAGGCGGATGTCGACCAGGTTTGATCCTCGCCCTGGGAGACGATGACGCGACAAGGCCCGGCCGAGCAAAGCCTCGACCCGGCTGGCAAGCTCGGCGACGCTGATCGAGTGGCCGCTGCCGATATTGAATATCGGCAGCCTGCCGTTGTAGCGCAGGGCCAGGGCGAAAGCGTCGGCCACATCCGAGGCATGGATGAAGTCGCGACGCTGTTGTCCATCGGCCCAGATTGGTAGCGGCTGGTCGTGCAGGCCACGGTGCAGGAAGGTGCTGATCACGCCCTGGCTGCCGTCCAGGCGCTGGCGGGCGCCGTAGGCATTGGCCACGCGCAGGATAGTGACGTTGGCCAGGCTGGCCGCTTCATGTTGCAGCGCCTGCTGCTCCAGGGCCAGGCGGACCGCGCCGTACCGGCACAGCGGCTGGGTCGGATGATCCTCTCTGACCGGCAGTTTGCGCGGCTGCCCGTAGACTGCGCCGCCGGAAGAGATCAGCAGATAGCGCGCCAGATCCAGCTCAACGACCAGGTCAAGCATGCGTTCGCCATCGGCAAGTTGCGCCGACAGATCCTGCCCGGGATGATTGCAGGCTGTGGATGGTGGCAGACCGGAAGACAGGTTGATCAGTGCGTCGCCGCCGGCGAGTGCCGATCGCAGTGACTGACAATCGCCGGGTGCGACCGTCGTCCAGGTCAGTTTTTCGTTTGGCCGCAGCAGGCGCCAGGGGCGGGCACCGGGCTGCTCGATAACCCGAACCCGATGACCATCGTCAAGCAGCCGCTCGGCGACCCAGGAGCCAAGAAAGCCGCCGCCAAGCACGGCAAGCGTCTGCCGACCGGTAACTTGATCAGGCAAGCCCCAGGCTCCGACCAACCATCTGGCGGGCCAGGCGCGCCTGCATGGCCTGGTACTGTTCGACGCGATTCAGGCGGTCCGGACCATACAGGCGAAGCAGATCGTGCACGCAATCCAGCCCCGGTGGCGTGCAGTCCAGGCTGGCCTGGTAGGCCTGGGCCGCCGGTTCATCCTCGCCCAGTGCCTCCAGGGCCTGTCCGAGCAGGCGATGACCGCGCCAGGCCTTGAAGCGACTGGCGATGGCATCCAGGGCTGCAGTCATGGCCTCGCTGGGCCGGTCCAGGGCAAGCAGCACTTCGGCCCGGCCCAGCTGCGCGGCGTGCTGTCCCGACCTTCGCGCCAGCGCATTGTCAAAGGCAATCAAGGCCTGCTCCAGCTGCCCCACGCGCTGGTACTCCTGGCCGATGAAAAGGTGCAGACTGGGATGGTCCGGGTACAGGCCCAAAACCTCGAACAGGCGATCCAGCGCGGCCTGGTGGCGGCCGTTCTGGCTCTCCAGCCTGGCCAGCACCAGGTTCTCGTCGAAGCGCTCACCGCCGAGCTGCATCAGCCGCCTGACCAGGCGCTTGATCCGGTCCTCATCGGCTTCACCACGATCCAGCTCCAGGTGGGCCAGGGTTCGCAGGTACTCCGGGTCATCGGGCGGGGTTGCGCATTGTAGGGTTGCCAGGGCCTGGTCGCTGGCACCCTGGGCTGCCAGGGAGGCGGCGCGAGCCAGCTTGCGGCGCAAGTCCAGCTCTTCGGGCGTTGGGCAAGGCAGTTGCCAGGACTCGGCCAGCAGCTCCCGGTGCACGCGCAGGTCCGGTGGCATAGGCTCGGGCTTGAGGCAGCTGTCCCAGGTCTGGACCATGGCGGGCCAGTCCGGCCGCTCCAGGATTTCGGCCAGCACCCGGCCAGGCATATCCCTGCCCTGCGGCAAGCCGCACAAGGCCAGCAGCGTGGGAACCAGGTCCAGCAGACTGACGCCCAGCCAGGGGTTGGACGTTCGAACACGCTGGCCGGCGGCGATGAGGAAACCATCGGGCCGGTACAGATCGCGCTCGGTCAGACGATGGCCATTGCCGACCTTGATCGGCGGCACGGTGCAATGGCCAGAGCACAACAGCACCGTGCCCCGCGGCCCCAGCGACGTGATCAGCAGACCCAGCGCGCGATCCAGGGCACGATAGAACTGGGTGCAGGGCTCGCGGTGATCAGGGTCCAGCGGGTTCAGGCCGGCGGCCAGTGCTGACAGGCCGGGAAAGCGAACCGCAAGCAGGCGCAACTCTTGCGCGGTCAGGCAGGCGCGAGCCGTGGCAGCCACCGACTCGAGCTCGGCCAGCTGCACGGCGAGCAGGGCCCGGGCCTGCTCATGCCTGCTTTCAGCGTCGACCGATGCCGGCCAGAACGATTCCAATTGCTCAGCGGAAAGCTGGCGGGCGTGGCGTCGATGAGGCAGCAGCTGAGCCAGCTGCCGCCCGGGCGCCACGCTGCCGGGTGCAGGGTCGAGCAGACGACCCTCGTCCATGCGGGTCTTGAAGAAAGGCTCGGCCACGATCACGCCGGCATCTTGTGGTGCCGGGTAGCTCAGCGGCCAGTTGATGAAGGCTGCCGGGCGCTGGGCCGCGGCCAGGATGCGCCACAAGGGCGCCGTCTCCAGGTTGGCTGGCGTGACCGGCTCGGGATGTTCGCTTCCCGGCAAACCTTGCTGGGCATGGACGATGCCGTGGTCGGCCGCAATGCGCCCGGTCAGCAAGCT
>SLQY01000145.1 GCA_007131235.1 Wenzhouxiangella sp. | reverse complement strand
ATATTGGCCAGCATGATCGTGATGGCATTCTCGCGCTGGCGCGAGTTTCGCGCTGATGCCGGGGGTGCCCGCCTGGCCGGTCGGGCCAACATGATTGCAGCCTTGCGTCGTTTGCAGTCTGCCAGTCAGCCCAGCACGTTGCCGGAATCGGTCGAGGCTTTCGGCATCAAGGGTCGCATGGGGGATGGTGTGAAGCGTTTGCTGATGAGCCATCCGCCGCTGGAGGAACGTATCCGGGCCCTGGCCGAAGGAGCCTGAAGCTCCCGCGGCGTCTTCCGTCTCCCCGGGACCCGGGCTCTCAGGCCGAGGCTTCCTCGCGCACGAAGTCGCCCTGGACCAGGGTGATGCCGAATTGCCACAGGGTGGCCAGGTCGCCGGTATGTTCGACTTTTGGCGCAATGACTCGGACCTGGTGCTGATCGGCCAGGTGAACCAGCTCTGACAGTGCCTGGCGCAGGCGGTCGTTGCCGCTGAGGTTCTGGATCATTTCCGGCGCCATGCGCAGGAAGTCCAGTTCCAGGTGCTTCAGTAGCGGCTCCACCTCCGACTCCGGGCCGACATCGCACAGCGCGAACCGCGCGCCCAGCGGCTTGAAGGTTTCGATGAAAGACTGAACCCGCCGCAGCTTGTCGCGGACCTCGGGCTCGCGCACTCCCCAGATCACATTCGACGCTACCAGCTTTTCGGTTTGCAGCATGGTCTTCAGGCTGTGCAGGGTTTCTTCGTCAGCCAGTGAATCGAAGCACAGCGGAATCAGCCAATGATGATCGTCGGCTGCCGGCTTTTCGGCAATGGCACTGGCCAGACGACGGATCATGTCCGTGTCCAGCTTGCTGGCCAGGCCCAGCCGGCTGGCTGCTGGCAGGTAAATTGCCGGCATCAGCACCTCGTCGCTGTCTTCGGTGCGCAGGCGGGTTTCGACCTCGTTGATCAGGAAGCCATCATCGTCCATGCTGGTGATAGGAGAAGTCACCAGGCGGAACTCATCGTAATCGAGCGCATGTCGGAGGCGCTCGGCCCAGGCTGCATCGTCCTCATCGGCATCGCCGGATACCCGGGGCCGATAGCGCACATAGGCATTGCCGCCGGCATGAAGGGCTTCGTGCAGGGCCGAGTCGGCCTGGGCCAGCAGCATGTCAAGATCGTCGATTTCACTGCCGGCCACGGCCAGACCGACGCTGGCCGAAACGGTCAGGCTGGTATCGCGCACGTCGATGATCTTGCCCGAACAGTGATCGACGATGCGTGCGGCAATGACCTCGGATTCCTCGCGTGAATCAACGTTGGCCAGAATCCCGAAGCTGTGATCGCTCAGGCGCGCGATCGCATGGTCGTCCCCACAGGCATCCTTGAACAGCTTGGCCGCCTCGCGGATCAGGGCATCGGTCGCGCCAAGACCAAGCTTGGCTTGCAGCTCGTCGTGCTTGTCGAGGCTGGTCAGTAAAACGGACAGACCCGCTGTATCAGCGCGCGACTGGGCGAGGGCGTTGAGCTCCTGCAAGAAAGCATGTCGGTTCAGCAAACCGGTCAGCATGTCGCGTGTCTTGAGTTTTTCCAGCTCTTCGGCCAGTGCCGGATCGGCATGCGAAAATTGCTCGCGAACCAGCATCTGGGCGCAGTACTCGCCACCGTATCGGGCCGGAGAGAAATCCACCGTTGCCTTGAACTCGGACCCGTCCTGGCGATGGGCCTTGAGCACCATGTTGTCTTCGGGGATTTCGTCGCGAGCCAGGGCTTTCAGTACCTTCTTGAGGTCGGGACCGTCTTTGCCGGACGACAGCAGGTCGAGCATGGACATGCCCTCGAGCTCCTCGAAACTCTCGAAACCAAACAATTCCAGGTAGGCGCGGTTGGCATAAATATGCAGGCCTTCGTGGATGTAGGCGATGGATTCGCTGGAGCTGTCCAGCAAGAGGGTGTAGCGCGACTCGATCTCCTCGAGTCGGCGCATCGCGATTTTCGAGTCACGCCGGGCACGAACGGCATCGACCAGGAACAGGGTCAAACGCTTGATCTGGCGTGGGTTGGTGGTGAAAACACAACCCTCGACGCCAAGGCTGGCCGCGGAAACGGCAGCCTTGGCATCGTCGGCCTTGATGATGGCCAGTACCGGCACCGCTTCGTTCTGCTCCCGGGCCAGGCGTGCACAAGTCTCGAACAGAGTCAGATCGGCCACATCGATCTGGACCATCAAGACATCAACCTGGTCGGTTTCGAAGGTGCGGCTGACTGCGTTGCCGGTGTCGGCAAACAGCGTTCTTACGCCGCTGTCGTCGCCGATCATGTTGAGCAATTCGCGCGGGGCGCTTGGATCGTCGGTGACGACGAGGATGCGGACTTCGGTCATTTGGCGAGCCATGCTGCTCTCCTGTCAAGGTCTGCTCTGGCCTGACCAGTTCATGAATTCGCCCCGGCAACGCGCCGTGATCGGTTCGCGCCGGGAATCCTCGACGGGAGCAACGGTTCCGGTCATTCGGCTGAGCGAGGAAAATTCCTCGTCGGGACCAAAGGCAGTCAAGGGCGTGGACAAATTCATGAAATCGTCGGGCTACAAGGTTTTAAGAACAAGCCGGTCATAACACAGGCAATTTGTATGGCGCCCCCGCTTTCTCGCGCACCAGGCGCGGCACCAGGTATCCGGGTAAACGCACGCGCAAGCGTTCGTGCAACCGTAGGGCATCCTTTCTGTTCTTGTCAAAGCGGGCAGCACCCGCGACGCGATCGAGAAGATGCAGATAATAAGGTATCACGCCAGCGGAAAAACTGCGCTCCATCAATTCCGCCAGGCTGTCTTCGTCATCGTTGACGCCGGCCAGCAGAACTGCCTGGTTGAAGACCAGTGCACCGTTGCGGCGAAGCCTGGCAATGGCTGTATCAACGTGCTGGTCGAATTCTGCTGCATGATTGGCATGAATGACGATCACGACCTGCCATGGCAGTGACGCAAGCCATGTGCCTAGCTGCGAATCGACACGAGCCGGCAGCACCACGGGCAGGCGGGTATGAATCCGCAGGCGCTTGAGATGCTTGATGCGGGCCAGCTGCCCGGTCAGGTCCGCCAGGCGTCGGGTCTCGAGCATGAGTGGATCACCGCCGGAGAGAATCACTTCAGTGATGTCGCGACGCTGATTGATGTAGTCCAGCGCAGGCTCGAACTCGCGACCAAGATGCTCATCTGAATATGGATATTGCTGCCGAAAGCAATAGCGACAGTGCACGGCGCAGGCGCCTGTGCTGATCAGCAGGGCCCTGCCGCTGTACTTGTGCAGCAGTCCTCTGACCTGGCGGCTTGAGTGATCGCCAACCGGATCGCTGATGAAGCCGGCCACGTCGACGGTTTCCGCTCGATCCGGCAGCACCTGGCGCAGCAGCGGATCATCCCAGCGTCCGGGCTGCATGCGCTCGGCAAAGGCCCTGGGTACCAGCATCGGGAAGGCTGGCGTCGGGCTGATGCCGGTCAGCGGATCGTCCCGATCGTCCAGGCCAAGGTAGGTGAGCAGATCGGCTGGACGCCGAAATGCCTGGCGCAGCTGAGCACGCCAGTCATTCGCCTTGGGTCTGGGTCGGCTTCGCGCTAAAATGGCGGTCGCAGCATCATTGTTCAAATCTGACATCGCCCCTGTCGGTTTTCAAAACGGGCAGGGGCGCTATTGTAATTCGGAGACAGCATGGCGACATACAGCACCAGTGAATTTAAGGGCGGGTTGAAGATCATACTCGACGGCGATCCTTACACCATTGTCGAAAACGAGTTTGTCAAGCCCGGCAAGGGGCAGGCCTTCAGCCGGGTGAGGGTGCGCAACCTCAAGACCGGTCGGACGATTGAAAAGACCTTCAAGTCGGGCGATTCCGTGGAAGCCGCGGACGTGTTCGAAAAAGAACTGCAGTACCTCTACAGCGACGGAGAGTTCTGGCATTTCATGGATATCAACAGTTTCGAACAACTGGCCGCTGGAGCCGACGCTATCGGTAACAACGCGCAGTGGCTGAAAGAGCAGGACATGTGCCAGGTCACCCTGTGGAACGGTGAGCCGCTGATCATCATGCCGCCAAGCTTCACCGAACTGAAGATCGTCGAGACCGATCCGGGGCTCAAAGGTGATACCTCGGGCAGCGGCGGCAAGCCGGCGCGGCTGGAAACCGGCGCGACGGTTCGTGTGCCATTGTTCGTCCAGGAGGGCGAGGTCATCCGCGTCGATACCCGCTCGGGCGAGTACGTCTCGAGGGTCAAGGAATAGGCCAATGGCTGCAGACGCACGCGCCCTGCTGGCCCGCTGGATCGTTCCGGTTCAGCCCGAAAACGAGGTGCTCGAAGAGCACGCCCTGGTTGTCGAGGGCGAACGCATTGTGGATCTGCTGCCGGGTTCGGCCGTTGCCTCCCGGTATCCGGGCATCGAATGCGAAGACCTGGGCGATGTCGCACTCATGCCGGGCTTCGTCAACGCCCACACTCACTCGGCCATGGCCCTGATGCGCGGTCTGGCCGACGATCTGCCGCTGATGCGCTGGCTGGAAGATCATATCTGGCCCACCGAGCAACGCTGGGTGGGGCCGGAGTTCGTTCGGGCCGGCACCGAATTGGCCGTGGTCGAAATGCTGGCTGGCGGAACAACCTGCTTCAATGACAACTACTTTTTCCCGGATGTGACCGCCGCGACGGCCAGTCGAGCCGGCATGAGAGCGGTGGTTGGTATGCCTGTGATCAGCCTGCCGACGGCCTGGGCGGAAACCGAGGACGAGTACTTCAGTCGCGGGCTCCAGGTGCACCAGGACCTGCTGACCGATCCCCTGGTCAGCACGGCCTTCGCGCCGCATGCGCCCTACACGGTCAGTGACTCGGCATTTGCACGCATGGCGGAACTGGCCGAGGAAATGGATGTGCCGATTCATCTTCACCTGCTCGAGGCCAAGGGCGAGGTTGAGGGTAGCCGCGAGCAGCACGGCAAGCATCCGATTGACAGGCTGGCGGCACTCGGTGTGCTGGGGCCACGCCTCCTGGCCGTGCACATGACCCAGCTGACCGAGGCCGACATGGATCGGGTAGCCCGGGCCGGTGTTCACGTTATCCATTGTCCGGCGTCCAACCTGAAGTTGGCCAGCGGCATATGTCCGGTCGCGGCGCTGGATCAGCGCGGCGTGAATATCGCCATCGGAACGGACGGTGCAGCCAGCAACAACACGCTGGACATGTTCGCCGAGATGCGTCTGGCCGCGCTGCTGGCCAAGGGTGCCAGCGGTGACCCGGAAGCGATTCCGGCCGCGCGCGCGTTGTCCATGGCCACCCTGAACGGAGCGCGCGCGCTAAGCCTGGACGAGCGGATCGGTTCGCTGGAGATCGGCAAGTTTGCCGATCTGGTCGCGGTTCGGCTTGACGCGGCCCATACCTTGCCGGTGCATCATGTCATTTCGCAGCTGGTATACGCCTGTTCGCGCAGCCAGGTCAGCCAGGTCTGGGTGGGCGGTCGGGTTGTGTACGAGGCCGGCGCTACCACGTATCTGGATGGCGACAAGGTCGCTATCCGGGCTCGTGAATGGGGCCGCCGCTTGCGTCGAACCAATTCTCAGTCGGAGTGAAGGCATGAGCGAGCAGGCCGAACATCAGTCGCGCAATCTTGATCCGGGCGAAGCCAGCAAGTTCAATGCCTTGGCCGCGCGCTGGTGGGACACGGAGGGGGACTTCAAGCCGCTCCACGATATCAACGGCCCGCGGGTCGAATACATCGCCGAGCGCGTCGCGCTGGCCGACCAGCGAGTGCTGGACGTGGGCTGTGGCGGCGGCATCCTGTGCGAGGCGCTGGCCGCGGCCGGCGCTCAGGTGACGGGGATAGATGTCGCCGAAAAGCCGCTGCAGGTTGCCCGTCTGCACCAGCATGAGCGCGGACTGGATATTGACTACCGCCAGCTGACCGCCGAAGAGCTGGCCGAGCAGGAGAGCGGATCCTACGACGTGGTTTGCTGCCTGGAAATGCTGGAACATGTGCCCGATCCGGCCAGCACGATTGCGGCCTGTGCTCGCTTGTGCCGGCCCGAAGGCAACATTTTCCTGTCCACCATCAATCGGTCGCCGCACGCCTGGCTGACGGCAATCGTGGGCGCAGAGTACGTGCTTGGACTGCTGCCGCGCGGCACCCATCGCTATGATCGTCTGATTCGCCCCGCGGAGCTGGCCGATGCCTGCCGCCATGCTGGCTTGCAGGTCGAAGATATCAGTGGCATGAGTTACAACCCGTTTTCGCGCACGGTCAGGGTAGGCGGTCGGCCAAGCGTCAATTACCTGCTGCATTGTCTGCGCCCGGTGTGAGCGGCAGCAGCCAGTTCAAGGCGGTGCTGTTCGACCTCGATGGCACCCTGGTCGATACCGCGCCCGATCTCGTGGAGACCCTTATGGCCTTGCGCTCACGTCGCGGATTGCCCAGCCTGGATCCCGGAACCCTGCGGCATCATGCTTCGCGTGGCGCGCTGGGTTTGCTCGAAGCGGGGTTTTCTGACCAGGCAGAGTCTGAGCCGTCGCGGATGAGAGATGAGTTCCTGGCCCACTACGCCCGCAACCTCTGGCACCTGTCGCGCCCTTTCGATGGGATCGAGCCGATGTTGGACCGTCTTGCCAATGCCGGTTTTGCGCTGGGGGTGGTAACCAACAAGCCAGGCTACCTGACCAGGCCGCTGCTGGAGCAGGCCGGCTGGGCCGGGCGCTTCGTTTGCGTGGTGGCTGGCGATACCATGGCCCGCGCCAAGCCTTATCCCGACCCGGTGCTTGAGGCCTGCCGCAGGCTGGATATGGATCCGGCCAGCTGCGTGTTCGTTGGTGATGACCGTCGCGACGTTGAAGCAGGCCGAGCCGCCCGTGTGGCGACGATTGTTGCCAGCTGGGGTTATATCCCACCGGATGAAGACGCACTTGCCTGGGGTGCCGATTGGCAAATTGAAAGGCCTGGCGACCTGCTTGCGATGTTGGCTGGAGAAGTTCTGGAATGACGACCAAGGATTACCTGCAAAGGATTGTTTTCGAAGAAATTGACTCGCGCTGCGTGTATGTGCGCCTGGAGAATGTAGTGGCTGAAGTCCTGGCCAAGGATGACTACCCGGCCGCGGTGGCAGAGCTGCTCGCCCAGAGTCTGCTGGTGGCTGCCGCGCTGTCCTCGGGAGTCAAGTTCCAGGGCCGGGTCAGCCTGCAGCTGCAGACATCCGGCGTACTCAAGTTGCTGGTTGCCGACTGCACGCACGAAGGAGGTCTGCGCGGCATCGCCAAGCTCAAGGAAGGTGCCGCGTGCCCGCCCAGCCTGGATGCGCTGTGGGCCGAGCTGGACCAGGCCGGAATGCTGACGTTGACCCTGGAGCCCAGTGACGGCGGTCAGCGCTGGCAAGGGATCGTGCCCCTGGAAGGACGTGGCCTGGTCGAGGCAATTGAAGCGTATTTTCGGCGCTCGGAACAGCTCGATACGCGCCTGGCGCTGGCTTTTGGGAACGGTGCCGGTGCGGCCTTGATGGTCCAGCAAATGCCAGCTTCCGGCAGTACTGACGTCGACGAAGATGGCTGGGATCGCCTCGGACACCTGATGGCGACGCTGGGCAGTGCGGAAATGCTCAAGATCAGCGGCAGCGAGCTGCTCGAGCGACTGTTTCACCAGGAGCGGCGCCGGGTGTTCCCAGCCACGCCGCTGCGATTCGATTGTCCCTGCAGTCGCGAACGGGTGCTCGATCTGCTGGGCAGTCTTGGCGCCGCCGAACTGGCATCACTGTTTCAGATCCAGGAGGTTGTCGAGGTACGCTGTCAGTTCTGCAACCAGGCCTACGAGTTTGCCCAGGACGATCTGGGCAGCCTGATCGACCCAAGCCAGCCGGGCGGCAGTCAGACGGTTCATTAATGGAGCCACTGGCCTGGTGTCGTGAGCGCATGCTCGTGCCGGGGAGTTCGCTGGCTGCCAGCTTGCTCTTTGCCCCGGCCGACGAACGTGATCGTATCCTGGCGCTGCGCTGCGTGTGTTCGGAGCTGGCTGCTACGCTGTCCCGGAGCGGCGAGGCGGCGGTTGCCGGTGCCTCCCTGCAGTGGTGGGACCAGGCGCTGCGTGACCCGAATCAGTCACATCCGGCGCTGCTGGCCATGGCCTCCAGCGGCGCTTGGGACAGACTGCAACCAGACGATTTCCGGGATCTGCTCGCCGGGGTCGCCGGCTCCGTGCAACCGTCGCGCTTCGAACGATTTGCTGAATTGTGGACGCTGTGCCGCCAGGTCGGCGGTCACGAGGCGGCCCTGGAAGTGCGCTTGCTTGAAGGCGGCGAGGCAGTCTGCGAGGTCTTCCGGGAGCTGGGCGGCGCTCATTACCTGGTTCGCATCGTTCGCGACCTGGTGATCGATGCGCGCGCCAACCGCTGGCTGGTACCTCTGGAACTTCAGGCCGATTACCAGGTTGCTCGGCAGGATGCCCTGGAAAAAAGTCCCAGTCGCGCGTTTTCAGGCCTGGTCAGGGCGTTGCTGGCCGAAGCGATTGGTCGCGCTCAGCGCGCCGAAGCCGGCTTGAGTCAAGCCGATCGCGCCCGCCAGGTTCACCTGCTGACTCAATGGGGTCTGGACCGACGCCTGGCCCGTTGCATCGATCGGCGACCGGAGCGATTGTTTCAGGAGCGCGTTGCGCCGGGGCACTGGGGTAATGTCTGGTGTGCATGGCGCTCGGCGCGCGCTGCTGTCAAAGCCTGATTCCTATCCCGACGCTGAAATTGGTGCGGTTTTGCCAGCGCGCCGGGTCGGCCGGCCACAGGTGGAGGTTGCCGGCCTCGAGGACCGGATACTGGTAAAGGTATTCACCGACCGTACGTTCGTCCAGGCCGAGCACCTCGCCGAGCACGGTTACGTAGCGGCCGGGTGCATATTGCATGGGCTCGAGGAAGCCCGCTTGTCGAACCAGGAATCGTACGCCGGGCTCAGCCGACAGGCGCGGACGGTCGCCGCGATCCAGCGGCAAGCTGACAATTTCGAGTTCGGTTTCTTCGGCCAGGTTGCGCACCCCGACGATGCGCCCACCCCAGACGACCAGCTGGCCCTCGTGGCCACTTTCGGCAAGCACGTGAGCCGGGCCGACGGGGGCCACGTTGACGCGGTCATCTACCACGGGGCTGCTGGCGCATCCGGCCAGGAGCCAGGTCAGAACCAGTGCCGCAGCCCAGGTGCGTTCAGTCGGCACTGATCACTCCCGGGCCTTTGCCCGCCGTTTTCTCGTAAACACCCTTGCCAATCTTGCGGTACTGGGTGAAACCTGCCTGCTCCAGGCGTGAAGGCTTGAGGTCCGACTGGCCGCTGACCAGGCTCGGTGGCGAGATGACCCGGCGGACGACCGTTCCGCACTCCGGGCAGCGGTCGAGCACGGGGTCGCTGAGCCGTTGCAGCAAGGTAAAGGGGGCCAGGCAGTGGGGGCAGCCCGGTGTTCCGTCGGCAATGTATTCGTAGAATGGCACCTTGGCATCTCCACGGGTTCAAGGACACATGTTAGCGCACCCGCTGGCATGAATCTGCGACAATGATCGTCAGGATAACGTACGGAAATTCCATGGAAAATGATTCCCGGCCAGTCTGGCTGGTTACTGGGGCCGCGGGCGTGCTTGGCAAGGAGCTGGTGCGCCAGATACTGGTCTCGGGATCCGACTGCATTGCCCTTGACCGCAATGCGCGCGGCCTGAACACGCTGCATGATGTCTGTGAGCGGGAAGGCTTGCAGCCGCCAGCCTTGATGCCTTTCGACCTGGCCGGTGCTGGCCCTGATGACTACCAGGACTTGGCCGAGGGGTTGCTCAATAACCTGGGTCGGCTAGACGTGCTGGTTCATAACGCTGCCGACTTTGTTGCCTTGCGTCCGCTCGAGCACCAGCCGGTTGATGAGTGGATGAAGATTCTGCAAGCGGGGCTGACCGGGCCGCTGTTGCTGACCCAGGCCTTGCTGCCGCTGTTGCGCCAGGCTGAGTCTGGCGCTGTTGTCTACGTTGCCGACAAGCATTGCCTGGAGCGTCCTGCCAACTGGGGTGCCTATGGCCTCAGCCAGGCGGGACGGAACTGGATGGCCGATGCGCTGAGCGCCGAGCTTGGACCGCGCGGACCGCGCGTTGTCCAGATCGACCCGGGTCCGTTCTACAGCCCGCTCAGGGCCGCCGCCTGGCCGGCCATCGATCCGGCCGATCTGCCCGAGCCCCGGCAACTGGCTGTCGACCTGGTCGCCAGGATTCAAACAGGAGAGTAAGCATGTCAGACGATCTGTTTTTGAAAATCATCCGACGCGAGATCCCGGCAGACATCGTCTTTGAAAACGATGACGTGCTGGCGTTTCGCGATATTGACCCGCAGGCCCCGGTGCATGTGCTGATCATTCCGAAGCGGCGCATCGCAACACCCAACGATATCCAGCCTCAGGACGCGGAGTTGATCGGTCGTCTCTACCTGGCGGCACGAGAGATCGCCGAGGCCGAGGGGATCGGAAAAGACGGCTACCGGCTGGTCATGAACTGTAATCGCCACGGTGGCCAGTCCGTTTACCACATCCACCTCCACCTGCTCGGCGGCCGCCAGCTGACCTGGCCCCCTGGTTGACGAGGCGGTGAAGGCCCACTAGCCCGAACAATTCGTGAATTCGCGCGATGATCGCGCAGGATATTGTTCGCACAGGGGATTTTCCGATGGAGCGCAGGGAAAGCGGCCAGGTCGGTTTGAGCGATAGCGAAAGAAGACCTGGTCGATTGACCGGCT